>DUON01000003.1 GCA_012838805.1 Clostridiales bacterium | reverse complement strand
ATGAACTAAGACAGGACCATAGAGTAATTATTAAGGATAAATTAAACGCCAGATATATTGGTTTTGAGGACATACCGCAAAAAGTCGACTTGATAACAGTAGATGTTTCTTTTATTTCTATCAAACAGATTCTGCCTAATATTAAAAAATTCCTTAATCCAGACGGGCGTATTATCGCCTTAATAAAGCCTCAATTTGAAACCCAAAAACAGAATTTGACCAAAAAGGGCATTGTCAAAACGCAAATGCTTCAAGAAATTGGTGACGATATAGACGACTTTGTCAAAAAGGAAGGCTTTAAGGCGCTTGGCAAGACTTATATTCATGAATATTTTCCAAATAAAAACAAAGAATGGTTCATAATTATGCAAAATCTATAAATGTATTGTACTTAATTAAATAATTAATGTATAATAATATATAAAAAAGGCGGTCATTAAATGCGGTTTGGGATTTATACCAATCTTACCAGAGACGAAAACGGACGGGTAACCGTCCAATTGGCGGAGATCTTAAAATCCAAAAGGATTCCTTTCGCTATGAGCGAGGAGCTTTCAGGCATAAAATATGACTGTGAATATCTTCCTAATGATGAGCTTGCCAAGGCGTCCGATGTCATAGTGGTTTTTGGCGGTGACGGCACGGTATTAAGAATCGCTAAGGACTGCGCAAGGCACGATTGCGGAATTTTCGCAGTAAACCTTGGCAATATTGGCTTTTTAACAGAGATTGAGAGTGCGAGATTAGAAAAGGCTATTATTAGTATCTGTAAAAACCAAATCAAAAACGAGTATCGTTCGCTTCTTGAAATATACTTTAAGGGAAAGAGCTATACCGCTTTGAACGAAGTCGTTATATCGAGGGGCTCAAGGACAAAAATGGTGTATCTTGACCTTATGGTCAACGATTTATTGGTAAATAGAGTGCGAGCGGACGGTCTGATAGTAAGTTCCCCCACAGGAAGCACCGCTTATTCACTTTCAGCGGGCGGACCTATCGTTGCTCCCGATGTGGACGCTTTCATTATCACCCCCGTATGTCCTCATTCCTTTTATTCAAGACCATTTGTTATAAACAATAAATCTACGGTCAAAATATATCTTTTGAGGGCAGACCCTTGCGCTTATCTCAATGTGGACGGTGAAGAAGAAGAAATCATGGGAATAGGGGATATGGTTGAAATAAAAAAGAGCGCACTTGATGCCAAATTTATAAGACTAAAGTCATACAACTTTTACAGCAATATCATACAAAAAATGGATACTTGGAAAAGAGAAAGGTGAGATATGTCAAGAAAACAAAGACAAGCGAAAATCTTAGAGCTTATCAGTGAAAAAGCTATCGAGACACAATCCGAACTTATGGAAGAGCTTTATAAGAACGGTTATAAGACAACACAGGCTACCGTGTCAAGAGATATCAAGGACTTAGGCTTGGTGAAAACTGCCTTTAACAACAGATATAGATATGTATACCCCGACAACAACAATCGTCAAGATAGGTTTTTGGCGATTTTTAAGCAATCAATTATTTCTATTGATAAAGCCATGAACCTTGTCGTCTTGAAAACGGTTTCGGGCGCTGCAAATTCAGCGTGCATGGCGATAGACACTCTTAACGAACCAGCCATAGCCGGAACTTTGGCGGGGGATGACACTTTTGTTGTAATAGTGAAAAATTTAGGAGAAATTGACAAAATCTATAACAAACTAAAGGACATGATGACAGACAAATGATACTCTCTCTCAATATTAAGAACATAGCACTAATTGAGGAGCTATCCATTGAGCTGGGAAAAGGTTTGAATATTCTCAGCGGTGAAACCGGTGCGGGAAAAAGTATTATTATAGATTCGCTAAACTTCGTATTAGGCGATAGAGCCGACCACTCATTGATTAGACACGGTGAAAAGATTGCAAGGGTGGAAGTCGTGTTTGACGATATAAACCCAGAGGTTATCTCTACGCTTGAGGACTTAAGCATTGAAATTGACGATGTGATAGTTATCACAAGAGTGATGTCCGAAGGCAGAAGTATTTGTCGCATAAACTCCCAAATAGTCAATCTCTCCGCCTTAAGAAAGGTAGTGGGGCTTCTCGTTGATGTGCATTCTCAAAACGAACATCAGTCCCTTATGAAGGCTTCAACCCAGCTCAAGATATTAGACGATTTTTCGCCCCATACCCAGAAAATTAAAGAAGAATATCAGCTTGAACTCCAAAAGTATTACGAAATTCAAGCTAATTTAGAACAATATAGTACCTTAGAGGATAGGGAAAGAGCTATCGACCTATTGTCTTATCAGATTGAGGAAATAACTAAGGCTATGCCCCGCGAGGGCGAGGAACAAGAACTTATCAATTCCAGAAGCCGATACTATAATTTTCAAAAGATAAACCAAGCTTTGACATATGCAAGCGACTATTTGGACAGCGGTATGACTTTGGGCGCATTAAGCCTAATCTCAAAGGCGATAGACGAATTGAAAAGCATCGAGACTTATGACGACAGCCTAATTTCTTTGATAGAAAGGCTGGAAAGCGTCGAAATAGAGGTTGATGACATCTCCCAAACGCTTAAAGAAAAACTCTCCTCCGAGGGCATAGATGATATAAATATTGATACTATCGAAAAAAGGCTGGACGAAATTAGGTTAATCAAAAAAAAGTACGGCAAAACCATTGAGGAAATAGAGAATTTTCTTAATGAAGCATCAGAAAGGCTTGATATGCTATTAAATTGCGAAAAGAATATAGAAAAATTACAAAAACAGCTTAAGGAAAGCGGTCTTATGCTTATTCAAAAGGCGAAAGCTCTTCATAAAATTAGGCATGAAAGCTCAAATCGCTTTTCAAATTCTATCGTTAAGCACCTGAAAGATTTGGGAATGACCAACACAGTATTTATGATTGATTTGAATTTTCCCGAAGATGATAAAGATATCCTCAATAATCTGACCATTAACGGCGTGGATAAGGTTGAGTTCTTATGGAGTCCCAACCTTGGAGAGCCCGTAAAACCGCTTGCGAAAATTGCCAGCGGGGGTGAACTATCTAGATTTATGCTTGCCTTAAAGAATGTAATAGCCGATATAGACGATATCGGAACTCTTGTTTTTGACGAGATTGACTCAGGCATAAGTGGCAAAATTGCTAAAGAAGTGGCGAAAAAGCTTTGCTACATAGCGTCAGCAAGACAAGTCTTGGCAATCACTCATTTGCCACAGCTTGCCTCAATGGCAGACTGTCATTACTTAATTGAAAAAAGAGAAGAACAGGGCAAAACCAGAACGGGGGTCACTCTTTTGAACAAACAAAACTCCTTAAAGGAACTTATGCGCCTATCGGGTTCAAAAGAAGACAGCCAAGCCGGATTAAACCACGCGAAAGAGCTTAAGGAGTGGGCAGACGAATACAAAAAGAGCTTAAAAAAATAATATGGCATATTATTAAATTTTTAACCATATAGCATATTATACCAATAAATTGACAACCGAATATTCAAAACTTTTGCAAGCCAAACTAAAAATCAAGGAGATACCAATGAAAAAGAGGCTTGTATTTTTTTTGTTATTAATTGTTTGCTTTACATTTATTTTCTTACCATATCAATATCCAATCAGCGCATGGAGCCCAAACGATTCTTATACTTTAACGAACGGTTTGGAAAAAGGCTTAGAAGCTCCTTATGCATGGACTCAAAGAGGGAATTTTGTTTATCTTGGCGGAGTACCTTTGGGAATTACCGCGTATGCTGACGGTATTATTATCAGCGATTTTGTCGATGTGTTCACACTCCAAGGCGTCAGCTGTCCCGCAAAGCAAAGCGGTATGCTTATTGGAGATATGATAACGGCGCTTAATGGAAAGAAAATGAGAACGGTGGAAGAACTTATTGATTTTCTTAATACAAAATATAAACCCAATACTCAATTAAAAGTGGATTTGATAAGAAAAAACCAAAAAAAGACAATACATGTTACGCCTATTAAAGATAAAGCTTTGAACCAGTATAAACTTGGTATTATGGTCAAAAGCGATATTGCCGGAGTAGGCACATTGACATATATTATTCCCGATAAAAACAGATTCGCAGGATTGGGGCATAGGATTTATGATACAAAACTTCCGCAAAAAGATGTTTATAAGAAAGGGATTATATTTCCATGTTCAATTATTGGCACAGTCAAAGGAACGCAGGGCAAAGCCGGGGAGTTGAAAGGCTATTTTGAGCGTAAAGAACAAATAGGGGCGATAGACAAAAATAATGACTATGGAATATTCGGCTATATCAATGACTTTAATTATAAAAAATATCCTTTGATTGAGGTGGGCAGTAAAGAAGATGTGACTTCAGGAAAGGCTTATATCTATACTTCTATAAAAGGGAGCGTCCCCAAGAGATATGAGATAGAGATAATAAAAAACATAAATCAATCCTCCCCCAACCAAAAAGGTCTGGTGATAAGAGTTACCGATAAGGAGCTATTGGGAACTACAGGGGGCATTGTGCAAGGCATGAGCGGATCTCCGATAGTTCAAAATTCCAAGCTTGTGGGCGCTGTGACCCATGTTTTTATAAACGACCCGACAAGAGGATATGGAATATATATAGACTGGATGATTAATAATTGATAGAAATTTGTCATATCTTTTATTATGCTGACGAATATCCGCAGGGCAATAAGAGGTTATATTACAGATTTAAGAATGCATTGCAAAAACAACAAAGAGGTCTTAATCTTTGTTTCTATATCCGTCAGCATAGGAATTGTTCTTGCTTTGCAGGGCATTAAGCCCGAAGCGTCTTTTCAAGGGAATATGATTGTTTTAATTCAGAAAAACGAGTTCAATTTGTTTTTTTTCTTATTGAAATGCGTCGGGCTTTTATTCTTGCTGTATTCGGCGCTAATATTTTGCAGACACCATTTTTTCTTTTTGCTCTTAAATCTCTTATTGGCGGTTTTCTTAGTCAAAGCTATATTTATGAATCTATTTCTTTCTTTTATGTGCGACGGGATGTTATCTTTTCTCTATCTTTTAATCTACTGGATGCCTGTAATGGTCTTTTCATTCTTTTGCTACTTTAATATCCATTGCAGAATTTTTTGCTTAATGGGGTACGACAAGAAGAAATTCAGACCACTATGCTGTCCAAGCATGAGAGCTTTCATAGATATTCTAACAAAGGCTTTTTTAATCCATTTGATACCTATAATAATACATACCTTAGTGGTTTGCCTAATACTTAATCTTATTTTTTAGTATAATCCTTTTTTTGTTGCAGAAAATAAGGTCATAGAGGTGCAAGGATGAAAAAACTAATTTTTTGTTTAATGACACTGTTCATTCTTTTAACCATATTGTTTGTACCAATAAATTCAGCGGTCTATGCATTGTCAGAAGATGTTCCCTCATATTATCTAATAGATTTTGACACGGGGACGGTGCTGAAAAAACACAATGAGGACCACAAAAGACCAATAGCCAGCATGGTTAAAATAATGACTCTTGTCTTAACTTTTGAGGCGATAGAAGACGGAAGGCTTGATATCGACAAGACAGTCGTAGTCAGCGAGACGGCAAGCGGTATGGGCGGTTCTCAGATGTTTTTGGACGCCAACAAGGAATATAAGGTTAGAGATTTGATAAAAGGCGTGATAATCTGCAGCGCCAACGATGCCTCGGTAGCTCTTGCGGAGGAGGTTTCGGGAAGCGTGGAAGGCTTTATTAACGATATGAACGCTAAGGCAAAGGAATTGGGCATGAATAACACACGCTTTTCAAATACCACCGGACTTCCGGGAGGAGAGCAATATTCCACCGCCAAAGATGTGACCATTATGACAAGAGAGCTTTTGAAACATAAAGAATATTTCAAATACTCCACTATCTGGATGGAAGATTTCGTTCATCCCGATAAGAGAGTAACCCAAATGGTCAACACCAATAAGCTTGTGCGATTTTATAAAGGCTGCGACGGCGGAAAGACAGGATTTACAAACAATGCGATGTTCTGCCTTTCAGCGACCGCACAGCGAAATGACCTAAGGGTCATAGCTACCGTTTTGGGTGCCCAAGACAGCAAGTTAAGGTTCAAAAAAGTATCTGAACTGTTCAATTACGCGTTTGCGAATTATGAGCAGAAAGTAATCTTTAAGGCAGGGGAGACCATTCCCAACAACCTTAGGATAAAAAAGAGCAAACAAGAGCCTATTGACATCTATCCTGAAAACGATGTCAAGGTATTCTCCTCAAAAAAACAAAAAATAACGCCTAATGTGATAATTACGCTTAGGGAGGATTTGAAAGCTCCGCTCAAGGCAGACACCATTATTGGAACTATCACAGTAAAAGATAAAGAGGGCAATACGATTAGCCAAAGCAACTTAAGACTTAAAAAAGATATCTTAAAGCAAAGCTATTGGGACAGCATAAAACATGTGTTGAAAAAATGGTCGATTGGGCGTTAATATTGCTTTGATATCGGCTGAAAAATTACTTTATGCTAAGGCTTTGTGCGTTTTGGTTAAAGAATCACAGTCCCCCTTGCAAAAAATGCTTGGGGGATTATTCTGTGAAGAGCAATAAATCAATTTTTTTTGGCTGTTTTTCTCCTGGTAAGCTGCTTTTTTACTTTTTATCAGAGTTATTAAGCGTAAAGGGTTTTATATAGACATCTGCTTTATTATATGAAAAAGAGAAATCATTCGCAAAGCTGCATTTTACAGGCAACAGCACCCTTGCTGACCATTTTTCATTTATTTTTAGGTTCTTGAAATAGCCGTTATCCCAAAGCAAAAATTCAATCTCTATATTGGTGAAATTGGCTTTTTTATCGCCGCTGCCTTCCCTTATGGGCTTAATTGATTTTTGGGTGGTCAAGGGATTTTGGATATCAAGCTCGAAAGCTACCTTGTAGCATTGGTCGTTTTCTAAATATTCAACAGAGGCGTTCACAATGGTATCATTAGTGATATTATGTTGTGTAAGTTCGAATATGCCTTCTTGATTTTTATTATAGATTGGAATATCCCTGAATTCTTCAAGTGAGGGATTTGACCAATCGGCTATTGGTGCGCCGTTTTCGGCATAATGGTTATTGAGTACCCGCTGATATATGCTGTGTTCCATTCCTTTTGTATGGTATTGTCTTTCTGAAGTAACCATTTCGACCATGTTGTTTATGGCCACTTCAAGACTTGGAAAGACCTCAAAAAGGGGAATATTGTTTTTCAAATGATATTCTTCCCTCAAGTAGCTGTTCTGGTCTTTTATCATGAACACAATTACGTCTATGTAGTTATTCAACTTATTGAGTGAAAATACTGAATGACAATTGTTATATACGGCAAGATATTTCGCATTTTTGCAGTTCATTGCTCCTAAATTATAGAGGGTAGCCGCAAGAGCGATGATATCTTCTTTTTCTTCGGGTATCTCCACGCTTATTTTCTTTCCTTCAGGCTTAACCCCTAAATAACTGAAAGAGTTGGTGTTTTCGTCGACGGGTGTAATATCGTCAGCTGTTAAAGAATGTACATGCAGACCTACTAACACTCCGCTTCCTGTAAGCACGATAATAATTGAAAGCGATATTAATAGCCAACCCCACCATTTTAATTTTTTTCTCACTTTTTTTGCCATAAATACTCCCCTTAAAAAATCACTCTATACAATTATATTAAACCATATAAAAAATCTCGTCAAGATATGAGTTTATCTCTATATGAGATAGGGCAAGGTATTATTAATTGACTAAAGAATATAAATTTGATATTATTAAATGATTAAATGAGGTGAAAATGTTTTTTCTTAGACTATTGAGATCGGGGGCGCCAATATCTGAAATTCTTATTTCAGCACTTGCCATTATACTTGCCGCGACCACAGCGATAGTTTTTCATGAAGTATCACACGGTTATATAGCCATGAAAAACGGAGACTATACCGCAAAGTCAAGAGGGAGGCTTACTTTGAACCCCGTTGCACATTTTGACCTTGTAGGATTGCTCATGATTTTGCTTGTGGGATTCGGCTGGGCAAAACCCGTTCCCATAGACCCCAGAAACTTTAATAATTACAAAAAAGGCATGATTATGGTCAGTCTTTCGGGAGTCACCACTAACATCTTGATAGGGGGGCTGGGGCTGCTTTTATTATATTTCTTAAATCCCTTTATCGGCTATTATTATACGACCACTCCCGCTATAATAATAATGCTGAAAATGTTCGCTTACTATTATATTATTTACCTTATCAGCATTAACTTTATGCTTGCTTTCTTCAACTTATTGCCCATTTATCCATTGGACGGATACAGGTTCTTGGACTTATTCTTAAAGCCCGGAAACGCCTATTCCGCATTTATGGAAAGATATGGCTTTTTTGTTATTTTTGGGTTGGTGCTCATGGGGAATATCTTCAGAAGACTGGGCATTTGGTATTTTGATATCTTCGGCATGGTATCAAACCTAATAACAAAACTTATTTATTTGGTGGTGTGAGGATGTCTAAGGACAGTATTATTCATTCTCCTATAAGCGATGTCACATTTCATCTTGAAGAGCATGAGTTCAATGGTCCATTGGACTTATTGCTAACCATGGTGCGTGAAGCCAAGATAGAAATAAGGGACATCTTTATTTCTGATATCACCAGTCAATTTGTGGAATATGTAAAAAACCTTGAAGGTGAATTAGATTATGAATATGTAGCTGAGTACATAATTATGGCGTCCACTCTGCTTTCCATAAAATCCTCCCGTCTGCTTCCAAAGTCCGACCTTACCCAAGAAGAAATCGATATTATCGAACAGAGTGAAGAAGATTTTTATCAAAAAATGGAAATTTATAAAAAGTTCAAGGACGCCGCAGAAAAACTTAAGGAAAGGGAAGTTCTATATAGATTTTATGCCGTTCCCAAATTTTCGGACGACGACTTCAGAACGGTGGTCAAGAACTTTAACCTGCAAAAGCTCATTGATTGTTTCAAAAACCTTTTGGAACGGATAGAGCATTTGGATAAGGATATCCAAGTTAAGACAATAATCAAAGAAAGGTTTACGATATCGGATAAGATTTTGGAAATCACCAATTTAATAAGGGAAAAGACAAAAATTAATTTTTTCAACCTTTTCAAAAAGGATTATTCAAAAATGGAGATGATAAACACCTTTTTAGCGGTTTTGGAGATTTTGAAAAAACAAATAGCCTTTGCAGAGCAAGAAAAGGCGTTTTCGGATATTATAATCAAATATAACAAAGAACAAGACATCAATCAAGAGGAGCTGACAAAAGATGCTGAACAATATAATTGAATCCTTAATATTCGCTGCGGGGAAGGGAATAAGCCTTGAATTAATAAAAGAAGAGTTCGGCGATAAATATACCGAAGACGAAATAATGCAGGCTATCGATAAGATAAAAGAACAGTATTCTGGAGACAAGGGCATAATTCTTATTGAATACAACAACAAATATGAGTTCCAGTCCAATCCAAAATACGGTGAAACCCTTGCCGATATACTCACTCCCATTAAGGAAAGAGAGCTTTCAAGGGCTCTTTTGGAGACACTGGCTATTATCGCATATCGTCAGCCCGTTACCAGACTTGACATTGAGGATGTAAGGGGCGTAAATTCCGACTATTCAATATCCATGTTATTAAAGCTCAATTTAATCACAATTGTGGGCAGAAAGGATACGCTTGGGAAGCCCTTATTGTATGCCACAACCGAAGAGTTCTTGAAGAAATTCGAGCTTAAAAGCTTAGACGAACTGCCCGACTATCAAGAGCTTCTGGATATGATAAGGAATAATTTTGAAAGGTATTTCAAAGCATCTGAAAGTCTATACAGGGTCAAGGACTTGGACGAAGTCGCCGCCGCAGATTTAACTGAAGATGATGTCACCCAAGACATTTTGGAAGAGGAAGTGCCTGAATTCTTAAAAGACGAAGACTTTGTTGAAATAGAATAAGGTTTTTTTGATAAATATATCTCTTTTTGTTTAGACTAAAGCTATGATATATCTTTATCTAGGGTATCTTGCTTTGGTTTTTTTATTTGTGTTTCCGTTCAGCTTCAAAGCCGGAAGCTATTTTTTAATGAACTATAAAAAAGGCGGAGGCTTTATGGATTTAGGGATATATAGAGTGAATTTTACTATTAGCGCAAACAAAAACGGCTTGGAAATCAAAGGATTGAAAAAGCATAAATACACATATCGGCTTGTGGAAGACAATATTGTCAGATTGGAAGACAAAAAGGCAGTCGCCATAAGCAAAAAATTGCTTGGTCAGCTATATGTTGACGAATTCTCCGTCGTTATGCGTTATGGCAATACCAATAGTGCCTATAACACCTGTATGGCACTTAATCTTATGGATTTGGTAGCCCAAACCGTACGCTATCTGTTTTATGATAAAATTACGAACTATAGAAAAGTACTTATTCCCGAATTTGATAAGGATATATTTTATCTAAACTTAAAAATATCCATAAAAGTAAATCTGTTATTAATATTTTCTATATTATTTAAGATAATAATCATAAATACGGTACAATACATTAGGGAGATATTCTATGAGCGCAATTGAATTAACCAATATGATGTCCAAAGCAATTGAAAGCATAAAAAGCATGCTGGATATCGATATGGTCATAGGCAAGCCAGTATATTGCCACGACAATTCAACGATAATACCCATAAGCAAGATGACTGTGGGTTTTCTTACTGCCGGGGGCGAAATGGACACAAAATATAACAGAATGAAGCCCAACGATTTGCCGATAGGCGGACTGGGGGGAGGCGTGAATATAACTCCTCTTGCCTATTTGCATATTCAAGATGGAGACGCAAAAATAATCAAGATTGAAGGAGACGGAATAGACAGATGGATGGAACTGCTTCATTCAGTTATAAAAAACTTCTCAAAACAATAACGATATTTTTTCTTTGCCTATCTATATTCGCTTTAAGTATCTTCACAGTGAAACCCGACGGCGTCAAGACTTATGCCGCCTCAACAGGTATGGCGGTAGTGGAAGTAACCACAAAAAGGACGCTTTTCGAGAGTAACGCCAATCAAAGAATGCCTATGGCAAGCACCACAAAAGCCATGACAGCTTTGGTTGTTTTGGAAAACTCCGAGTTGGACGAAATGGTGACCGTCCCAAGGCAAGCGGTCGGCGTGGAAGGTTCCAGCATATACCTTAAGGAGGGTGAAAAGCTGACCGTAAAAGAATTGTTGTACGGTCTTATGCTAAGAAGCGGCAACGATGCGGCGGTGGCGCTTGCACTCCATGTAGGCGGAAGTTTGGACGGGTTTGCGAATATGATGAATGAAAAGGCTAAACAGCTTGGCTTGAAGAACACACATTTCACCAATCCACACGGCTTGCATGACGACAATCATTATACAACAGCTTATGACTTGGCTATATGTTCGGCTTACGCTATGCAAAACAAAGATTTTGCAGAGATAGTGGGAGCGAAAAGCTATACCATAAATTCACCTCAAGGCAAAAGGTATTTGGTGAATAAGAATAAGATTCTCACTACCTATGAGGGGGGAACGGGGGTAAAAATAGGTTTTACTAAAAAAGCTGGAAGATGCCTTATCGCAAGCAGTGAAAGAGAGGGTCTCAAAGTCGTGGCAGTCGTGCTTAATTGCGGACCAATGTTTCAGGAATGTTCAAGACTTATGGACAAGGCGCATAATGAATATAAAATGGTCAAGGTGTTCGAGAAAGGGGAAAGGTTATCCAAGCTTTTGGTTGACGGAGGACGGGAAAAATTTGTGGACGCTGTCATTAATGAAGACATCATGCTTCCTATGAAAAAGGACGGTTCTGATAAATTCAGCTTCAAGCTCATTCTTCCCGATAAATTGGACGCGCCTATCAAAAAGGATATGAAAGTGGGAGAAATTGAGATTAGTCTTAATGATTGCTTGCATTTTAGTCAAAGTATCTATACCATTAAGGATATAAATAAAAAAGGAGTCAGAGACTACCTTAAGGAGTTCTTTGATTGATAGACTATGCGCATAAATAAATATCTTGCAAAGTGCGGAGTGGCGTCCAGACGGGGTGCGGAGAAGTATATTTTGGAGGGACGGGTCAAGGTAAACCACAAGACAGTTCAAGACTTATCTTGTGAAATCGACACCCAAAACGATACGGTGACTCTTGACGGCAAAACAGTAAGATTAGAAAATAAAAACATATATCTTATGCTAAATAAGCCAAAAGGATGTGTCACCGCCGTAAAAGACGACCTAGACAGAAAGACGGTTATGGATTATTTGGGGGATATAAAAGATAGATACAGACTTTTTCCCGTGGGAAGACTGGATTATGATACCGAGGGACTGTTGATAATCACAAATGACGGCGAACTTACTCATAGGCTCACTCATCCCTCCAGTCAAATCCCCAAAACCTACATAGCGAAGATTGAGGGAGAAATCGAAAAGGACGATTTGAATAAGCTCCGCCAAGGCATTGTTTTAGACGGCGAAAAGCTTTCAAGCTGCCAAATAAAATTACTTAAGCTTGAGAACAATTTATCACGGCTTGAAGTCACTATATGCGAGGGCAAAAATCGCCAAATACATCGAATGTTTGAAAGCGTTGGTAAAAAAGTGGCGTTTTTGAAAAGGGTGGCGATAGGGGAGCTTAAGCTTGGCGGACTTGGACGAGGGGCTTATCGATACCTTACAGATAAGGAAATAAACTATCTGAAGAGCTGTTAAAAAGTCTTTAATTTTCTTTCAAACTTGCTATTGATTTATGACAAAACTTGGTATATAATGGTATTCGTGGTATCTTGGGCAAAAATACAAAATACCGCATAAATATTTTTTTTTATGGAGGTTAAAATCAATGGATTATCTTGGACTGCTCAACGATAACTCCTCAAAAATCTTTTCCCGCTCAAAAAAAATTAGAGATTTTATAGAAAAAATAGTCGACGAACATTCCTTTGTGGAAACGGATGTGTTTATGAGCGGAAGCGACAGTTTGGAAGAAGCTCCGGGAGAGGGAGTTGTGACAGGTTTTGCCTCTATAAAAGACTTTCCGATATGCATAATAGCTCAAAACATAGATGTTCTTGGCGGCAGCGTGGGCAAGGCTCATGCCCAAAAGATTTTGAAGTGCATTAACAGATGCATAGAGACCGCCACACCTCTTATTTCTATTATAGACAGCAACGGCGCAAGGTTGGGAGAGGGGCTGGGGGTCTTAGAAGGTTATTCGGAAATTATAGCCGCTGCGACACAGCTCAAAAATTACGCCCCCCACATCGCAGTAATAAAAGGCAACGCGATAGGGCTTATGGGAATGTACGCCGTAAGTGCGGACTTTTTATTTTTTGGAAAGAATTCCGTTCTTTCAGCCAATCCTCCTTTGACCTTGTCAAACTCCGCAACATTTTCTCCGCAAGGTATACTTGGCAAAGAGCCATATTTGAAAAACAGCCTTTTATCGGGTATGACCTATGAAAAACCCGAAGAGATAGCGCATGGGATATCTAAGCTGCTTCATTATCTTTGGGATAGCGTCATTGAAAGCGACGATGACCCGAACAGAACGGCGGATATCTTGAATACCGTCGCCAACTCTCAAAACCTATTAGAGGCTTTGGCGGACAAAGACAGGACGATTGAGATGTTTTCAGAATATACCGAGGATATAAAGACTTATTTTGCCACAATCAATTCCATTCCAGTTGGCTTAATGATTACAAATAGCAAGAGACTCAATGAAAAGTCTATCAGAAAAGCCACGGCTTTTGTAGATATGTTAGACAGATATGGCTTGCCCCTTGTCAGCTTAGTGGATAGTCAAGGTTTAGAGAGCAATTTGGAAAAGGAACAGCAGGGGCTTATAACTACCGCTTATGAACTTATGGCGTCGGTGTCGACAAGCGAAATTCCAAAAATCGCCGTAATTACAGAATATGCCATTGGGTATGCGTATTCCGCTCTTTGCTCTAAGGCAACGGGCTTTGACTATGTCTTAGCATTTGCCAACGCCAAGGCTGCGCCCATTTCCTCTGATGCCGCCGCAAGTATTATTTACGGTATGGAGTTAGGGAAAAAAGGCGATCCAGTAGAGGTTAGACAAGAGCTTGCCGAAAGGTATCGCAAGAATGAAATGAACCCCTTTGTATCAGCGAAAGAAGGCTATATAGACAACATTATTGAGCCCGCTCTCTTAAGACCTTATGTGGCAAGCGGACTTATGATGTTATTGAGGCGAGGATGAATATGTTATTGGCGTTAAAGATAGGACAAATTGCGGAAATCGGCTCTCTTACCAGCTTGATAGGTATGGGGATGACTTTTTTGGTCTTTTTTATTTTGCTTGGCTTTATGGCGGGACTTCAAAAAACTACAGAGAAAAAATCAAAAAAAGCACCCATCATTCAGAATCAGCAGGAACCAAAAGAAAATGACGAAATAAATAATTCTTCATTGGTCGCCGCTATCACAGCGGCTATCAGCATGATATTGAGTGAAGAAAAACCTCAAAAAGCTAAGGCGAATTTTGTGGTTAAGTCTATTAAAAGAATAAATTGCGGAGGATGACATAATGCGAAAGTTTAGAGTTACAGTAAACGGAATATCATATGAAGTGGATGTGGAAGAAGTGGGCGTGGCGCAACCCCAGCGAATTATCAAGCAGGAACAAGCCCCGCCTAAACCACAAACAAAGAATATAAACGGCGTCAAGGTCACATCTCCCATGCCGGGGAATGTATGGAAATTATCTAAAAAAGACGGCGATACCGTAAAGAAAGGCGAAGTTATTCTAATATTAGAAGCTATGAAAATGGAAAACGATATAATAGCTACTGAAGATGGAAAAATAAGCTATAATGTGGACGAGGGAGCTCAAGTATCCGCGGGCGACATTCTGGCTATAATTGAGTAAAGGAGCATTAAATGTCGATTTTATTGTCAGCGTCAGGCGGTTTTGTAGAGTCAATTAAGGACTTTTGGAATAGTACCGGGATAATGGCTGACATAAGCTATGAAGGCTATTATCTTGGTATTTGGGGACTTTTTATTATGATGGGCATAGCCTGTGTGCTTCTGTATTTAGCAATAGTCAAAAAGTTCGAGCCCAACCTTTTGTTATCAATTGCATTTGGAATGTTTATTATCAATATTCCAGGAGCGTATGAGATATTATTTGCGCCTATTGGCGAAGGCGGCGGCGGTGGAGGTCTGTTTACATACCTTTACACCGGGGTGCAATGGGTCATATTCCCGCCGCTAATTTTCCTTGGCATTGGTGCAATGACCGATTTCGGACCGCTTATAGCCAATCCCAAAAGCATGTTGTTGGGTGCAGCGGCGCAATTTGGTATTTTTATTACATTTATTGGAGCTTTGCTGTTAGGATTCAATCAAGCTGGAGCCGCGTCTATCGCTATTATCGGCGGAGCGGACGGTCCTACGGCTATATATTTGACCCAAAGGCTTGCAGAATTCGCCGCATTTGGAAACGGAGAGCCGGGAACGGCAAATCTGCTTGCGCCCATAGCCATAGCCGCATACTCATATATGGCGCTTGTGCCAGTCATTCAGCCGCCGATTATGAGACTTTTGACCACAAAAAAAGAAAGACAGATAAAAATGGAGCAGTTAAGACCAGTTTCAAAAAAGGAAAAAATAATATTTCCACTTTTGGTCACGGCTGTCACAGGATTGCTCTTGCCGTCGGCGCTTCCGCTTATCGGAATGCTTATGCTTGGCAACTTATTGAAAGAGTCTGGCGTTGTTCCCAGACTTTCAAAGACCGCCGAAAATGAATTAATAAACATCGTGACTATTTTCCTTGGCGTAACTGTGGGAGCTACGGCGTATGCTCCAAAATTCTTGCAAGTTCAAACGCTCTTTATCCTATTCCTTGGTGCGGCAGCTTTCGCTTTTGGAACGGCGTCTGGGGTTTTGCTTGGAAAGCTTATGTGCAAATTGACGAAAGGCAAGATAAATCCGCTTATTGGAGCGGCGGGCGTTTCCGCTGTTCCCATGGCGGCAAGAGTTGCCCAGGATGTGGGAAGAAAGGAAAATCCCGAGAACTATCTATTGATGCATGCAATGGGACCCAATGTCGCGGGTGTCATAGGCTCTGCGGTAGTCGCCGGAGTGCTTATTGCGATGTTCGGATAAAAAGGAGTGGATTATGGCTAAATTAAAGATAACAGAGACGATTTTAAGAGATGCGCATCAATCACAAGCCGCAACCAGAATGCGGCTTGAGGATATGCTGCCCATATTGGATAAACTGGATAAGGTAGGGTATTATTCCGTGGAATGTTGGGGCGGCGCCACTTTTGACAGCTGTTTGAGGTTTTTGAATGAAGACCCATGGATAAGACTTAAAAAAATAAAGGAGGCTATGCCGAAAACCAAGCTTCAAATGCTTCTCAGAGGTCAGAACCTTTTGGGATATAAGCATTATGCGGATGATGTTGTGGAGCTGTTTTGCGACAAGGCGATACAAAACGGCATACAGGTTATGAGGATTTTTGACGCCTTGAACGATGTCAGAAATCTTGAAACCTCTATCAAAGCCACTAAGGCGGCGGCGAAAAAACATAAAGTAGATGTCATATGCGAACCAGCCTTGAGCTATACCATAAGCCCCGTTCACAATATAGATTATTTTATTGACCTTGCCAAAAAGCTTAAGGATATGGGAGCGGACAACATTTGTATAAAGGATATGGCGAATCTCTTACTGCCCTATGACGCTTATAATCTTGTCAAGGCAATAAAGGCAGAAGTCAATCTGCCCGTACATCTCCATACCCACAACACCACCGGAACGGGAGATATGACCAATCTGAAAGCGTGCGAAGCGGGCGTGGATATTGTGGACACCGCTCTTTCGCCCTTCGGCAACGGCACTTCACAGCCTGCGACAGAGCCCCTTGTCGCAACGCTTAAAGGCACGGAATACGATACCGGACTGGACCTGAAATTGCTTGCGGAAATAGCCGAATATTTCAGAACGGTAGCTGATAAACTCACCAAAGAGGGCTTTATTGATTCCAAAATCTTAAGAGTGGATACAAACACCCTTATTTATCAAATACCCGGAGGGATGCTCTCCAATCTCGTAAATCAGCTTAAGGAACAAGGCGCAGAGGATAAATATCAAGAAGTATTGAACGAAGTACCCAGAGTAAGAAAGGAGCTTGGATATCCGCCGCTTGTCACGCCCACCAGCCAAATAGTAGGAACTCAGGCTGTTTTGAATGTGATATTTGGAGAAAGGTATAAGATTGTTACTAAAGAGACAAAAGCGCTTTTGAAAGGCGAATATGGCAAGCTTCCCGCACCGCCAGATGAGGAAATACTTAAAAAATGTATCGGCGACGAAAAAATAATAACCGTAAGACCCGCCGATTTGTTAAAGCCAGAATATGAAAAGTATAAAGAAGAGATGAAAGAGTTCTACACCAAAGAAGAGGATGTCTTGACTTATTGCATGTTCCCTCAAGTATCCAAGACCTTTTTCAAATGGCGTCAAGCACACGCTATCGGTGTGGACGGCAATTTATTAAATAAGGAGAGCAAGATACATCCAGTATAAATGAACATCTATATAATTGGTGGCGGAGCTGCCGGGATTATGGCGGCAATTTACGCGAAAGAAAAAGACAATCGGGTGATTGTTCTTGAAAAGAATGAAAAGATTGGGAAAAAAATTTACATCACCGGCAAGGGAAGGTGTAATATCACCAACATAGCCGATTATGAAGATTATTTTAGCAATATTGTCTCCAATAAGAATTTTTTAAGGGGAGCGCTTAAACAGTTTCCGCCTGAAAAGATGATAAAGCTTCTCAACGACAACGGATTATCGACCAAAGTAGAAAGGGGCGGTAGGGTATTTCCCCAAAGCGACAAATCAAACGATGTCATAAAGACCTTTGAAAAAATCCTTAAGCAAAAGGGTGTAGAGATACGATATAATCAGTCGGTAATGGCTTTCTCCGTCAGAAATTCAAGAATTCAAAAAATCATAACCCAAGATAATGAATACTATCCCGACAAGGTCATTCTTGCCACTGGCGGAAAGAGTTATAAAGCCACTGGTTCGGACGGTAAAGGCTATGAGCTTGCCAAAGAGTGGGGACATACAATAATACCCTTAAAGCCTTCGCTTGTATCTATATTGAGCGACTTTTGCCTTGACGAAAGCGGAAATAGAGTAGCTTTGAAAGATATGCCCTCTTTGCAAGGGTTATCCCTAAAAAATGTTCAAATCAACGTTATTGACGCAAACGACAAAGTGCTGTTCAAGGAATTCGGCGAAGCGCTTTTTACCCATAACGGCTTAAGCGGACCGGTGATTCTCACGCTTTCTTCAAAAATTAACCGTATGGACTTAAGACAATTAAGGCTGTCTATTGACCTAAAGCCCGCTCTTGACAATAAGACCTTGGACAGGCGTTTAATAAGGGACTTTGAGCATAATTCCAATAAAATATTCCAAAACTGCTTAAAAGATTTATTGCCAACAAAACTCATTCCGTTTATAATTAAGTTATCCCAAATACCGCCTGAAACAGTAGTCCACAGTGTGACAAAGGAACAAAGAAAGGCGCTTGGGTGGTTGTTGAAGAACTTGAGATTCGAGATATCAGACTTGGACGATATCAACAACGCTGTCGTTACGGCAGGGGGAGTATGCGTTAAGGAAATTGACCCTAAGACTATGAAAAGCAAACTTATAGAAAACTTATATTTTGCGGGAGAGATAATAGATGTGGATGCGCTTACGGGCGGATATAATCTTCAGATTGCTTTCGCCACGGGCTGTGTAGCAGGCTCAAACGCAAAGAAAGAGGAGAAAAAATGATAATAAACATTACTATCGACGGACCCAGCGGAAGCGGAAAAAGCACTATCGCAAAAGCCATATCAAAGGACTTGGGCATAACTTACCTTGACACAGGTGCCATGTATAGGGGCGTAGCCTACTACGTCATATCAAAAGGGATAGACCCGTCCGACGAAAAAGGCGTCTTGGGAATTTTAGACGATATAAAAATGGATATCATTTATAAAGACGGTGAACAAAAAATAATAATATGCAATCAAGATGTTACGCCTTACATAAGGGAGCACAATATTTCAATGGCAGCGTCCACCGTATCCAAAAAACCCGCCGTCAGATTAAAGCTTGTGGAGCTTCAAAGAAAAATAGCATCCCAAACCGACTGCGTGATTGACGGACGGGACATTGGTTCTTATGTCCTTCCAAATGCGAAATATAAATTCTATATGACGGCTTCAGCGGAAGAAAGAGCTAAAAGACGGCATAAGGAATTATTAGAAAAGGGAAAGGATATCGGCTATGAAGAAGTTTTGGAAGATATCAAAAAAAGGGACATTCAGGACAGTACACGCGCTTTCGCACCGCTGGTTGTGCCTGAGGGAGCGGTTGTCGTCGATACTACAAATATGACCATAGACCAAGTTCTTAAGTATATCAAGGAGCGGATATGCTGATATATAAAGGGCGTACGGGTTTTTGCAAAGGGGTGCAAAGGGCGATAGACAAAGCCCTTGAAAGCAAGAAAGACCGAAAGACAATCTATACGCTTGGGAATATCATTCATAATCAAAGGGTGGTGCGTGGTCTTGAGGGCATAGGGATTCTGCCAATTTATGACCTTAAAGGTCTGAACCACAAAGATTTGATTGTCATATGTTCGCATGGGACGACCAAAAAAATTATTGATTCTCTAAACGAAAAAGGTGTCGTCGTCGTGGATGGTACTTGTCCTTTTGTTAAGAACATTCACAATAAAGTCTATGAGTACAGCCAAAACGGCTATGAAATTGTCATAATTGGAGATCCCGAGCATACCGAAGTCAAAGGCATAGCGGGCTGGTGCATGGGAGACTATCAGATAATACAAAGCGAAAATCAAATTGATTTATGCCGCGCCGACAAGTATCTTGTGGTCTGCCAAACGACATTTCCCGTAAAGAAATACTTTATAATTAAGAAAATAATAAAAAAATTAGGCGATAAGCTTGGTAAAATAGTTGTATTCTTTGACAGTATTTGTTATACTACTGAAGTAAGACAAAAAGAAGCAAGTATTATTGCCGATAAGAGCGATTTAGTGCTTATTTTGGGCGATATTTCCAGTTCTAATACTAATAAATTAGTTCAGGTCGCCAAAGAAAAATGCGCAAATACGCATTTGATATCAAAAGTATCCGATCTTGATTCGGTTCTTATAAAAAATATTTCAAAGCTTGGCATAGTGTCAGGCGCATCAACTCCAGAAGAGTTGGTTACGGAGGTTATTAACAGAATGAGCGAAGCTATCAACAACGACAACCTTACAATTGAGGAAGTCAAGACCGTCGAAGTCACAAATGAGGAGACAAAAAAGAAAACAAAAGAAAAAGAAATCTCAATGTCCGAAGGACTCAAAAAGTACGCCCCCAAAAGTTACAGAACGGGCATGAGACTAAAGGCGAAAGTAGTATCCGCAGACTATAACGGAATACTCGTAGCCCTTGAAAGCTTAGGCAAGAATGATACGGGATTTATCGATAGAGACGAAGTCGAACTGGACAAGGAATACAATCCCGAAAACTATAAAACAGACGACATATTAGATGTTGTTATTATCCCCAAAAAAGACAAGAATCAGAAATTCATAAACCTTTCCAAAAAAGCTTATGACGAATTAAAGATAGATGACGAAAAAGTTAAAGGCATCCTTGCCGGCGACGAATTCACTCTTGAATGCAATCAGGAAGTAAAGGGCGGTCTTCTTGGCAAAATCGGTACATATACCGTTTTTGTACCCGCCTCTCAAATCCGTTTGGGATATGTCAAAAACCTTTCAGACTATCTAAACAAACCCTTAAGACTAAAAGCACTTCCCCCCAAGGAAGAATTGGACGAAGACGGAAAACCCAAGAGAAGCAGAAACCCCAAAAGAATAGTTGCCTCCCAAAGAATAGTGCTTGAAGAAGAGAGAGCGCAAAAAGAAGAAGAATTTTGGAACAGCGTGCCCGAAGGCGCGATAGTCAAAGGAAAAGTTAAGAGATTCGCTTCTTTCGGTGCTTTTGTAAGCCTAAAGCATATGGACGCTTTGGTGCATAATTCAGAACTCAGCTGGTCGAGAAAGAAAATAAACTCACCCGATGAAGTTTTAGAGCTTAACAAGACCTATGAATTCCAAGTGCTCAGTGTAGATAGGGAGAATAGAAAGATATCCCTTGGCTATAAACAGCTTCAGCCTAAGCCTGAAGAGATAGCTCTGACCAAGTACCCCGTTGGCACGGTCACCAAAGGCAAAGTAGTAAGACTTATCAATTTCGGTGCTTTTGTGGAGCTTGAACCCGGTATTGACGGACTTGTGCACATAAGCCAAATAAACCATGGCTGGCTTAAGACAGCCAAAGAAGCGCTTAAAGAGGGCGACGAGGTGGAAGTCAAAGTCATGGCGATAGAAGAGGGCAGGATTACGCTCAGCATGAAAGAGCTGATTCCCGAAGAAGAGATTCCTGAAATGGCTCAAATTGAGAGAATGGAATTAGAAGAAGGCGAAAAGACGGATAGAATCGCTCAATTCAAAAAACGCCTTGACGCGCAAGACAACACATCTAAACCAAAAAGAAAGATAAAAGAGGAAGAATCGCCAAGAGAATATATCTCATCTTCCAGCGTGGTCAGCCTTGCGGAGTTCTTCAAAAACGCCCAAGAAGAAAATAAAGAATAATCAAAAAGCCACCCGAGAGGGTGGCTTAATTAATTAGCTAAAAAAGGAGCATAAATTTAAGCCAGCGAGAAATCGCCGCTCACTACAAGATATGCTACTAATAGAAATAGCGATAATTTATTTTTTTAACAAAGATTTTATTAGGAATATATTTAATAATGACTTATTGCTTAAAAGCCGAAATATATGTATAATCATATAGAGGTGAATATGAAAAGGAAATTTTTTATTATTCTAATAGTCTTAATTACTATGGTTTTTACTCTATCCGCTTGCGCACAGAATGACGCAGGACCGAGGTATGAACAAGATGTTCAAGAAGATACTGGCTATGATATTATAATAAACAAATCCAACAGAAAGATTATCTATACTTTTCGAATTGAGATGACTACAAAGAATCTTAATGATACTGTTGAGAGAATAACCAAACTGGTGAAGAAAAACCCCGAAGACCAGAACTGGATACAGGATTCAGAACACTATCAAAGCGGCTCTTACAGACACACAAACCTTACTGTCAGAATAAAGACCGATAAACTGAACGATTTTTTATCCGAACTGTCCAAGACCGGCAAAATAACAAATCGTTCCCATAGCACAACGGACATAACATACAGCTATGCTTCGGCAGAGGCGAAAATCGCCGCATTAAAAGAAGAAAAACAATATCTTGAAGAAATGCTTGATGAAGCGGACAATTCTGGGAAGATACTCTATGTGGACAGAATATCCGAAATTAACTCTGAACTTTTGCTCTTGGAGCAGGAGCTTGTCAAGTACGACAGCGATATAGAATATTCCACCATCCATATTTATATAGAAGATGTTTCTCCCCAAGCCAAACCCGCATTTGGCAAACGCCTAAAAGACGCTGCTTTGGGCTCTTTACAATTTGCTTTTGAAGCGTTGAAATGGATTGTAATCGCTCTTATATATGTTATTCCTTTCGCCATAGTGGGAGGAGGAATAGCCGTGATAGTCATTGTGGTTAAGAAAAAAAAGAAAGAGAAACGAGATAAAAAAACAGATGACAAAAAATAAAAGACCTTAATAACACAGTATCAAGGTCTTTCTTGGCAGGAGAGACGCGATTCGAACACGCAACCGTCGGTTTTGGAGACCGATGCTCTACCGTTGAGCCACTCTCCTATGAGCATAGATATTATATAGCAATTTGTGTTTATAGTCAATAAAAAAAAGGAGCAAAAATGAAATTTACACTTGGCATAATCGGTGCGGGAGTCATGGCGAATGCTATTTTGGACAGAGCGGCGGCTAAGGGAGCCATAGACCCCGCCAATACTATAATATTCGATATATCCACGGATGCGTTGAACGCTATGCAAAAAAAAGGATATCGTTTGGCAAAAAGCGTTCAAGAGCTTTTGGATAGTGCAGAAAACATACTTTTGGCAGTCAAACCACAGCACCACGCCCAAATTCTTAAGAACAATTCTTTCATCAATGTTAAGTGCTTGATTTCTATAATGGCGGGGATAAAAATAGACGCTATTAAATCGCTTGTAGACAACAAAGATATAGGTGTGGCAAGAATTATGCCCAATACTCCTTGCAAAATAGGCAAGGGCTTTTCCGCAATTTGTTTTGACGAAAATATTGAACCTAATTCAAAAAAGCTTGTGGAAGATATCTTTTCTTCATGCGGTGAGATTTTACATATTGAAGAAAGTCTTTTTGACGCTGTGACCAGTATAAGCGGAAGCGGTCCGGCGTATATCTATATGTTCTTAAACGGCATGATAAAAGGCGGTGAAGAGGGGGGACTAAGCTATGACGACGCCAAAAAAATGGCGATTGCCACCATGATAGGCGCGGCGGAACTTGCAAGAGCAAGCGATGAAAGCATGGATACGCTTATTCAAAAGGTTTGTAGCAAGGGGGGCACAACCATAGAGGCGGTAGAACATTTTAGAAAAAATAATCTGGAAGAAATCATCTCCGACGGAATAAAAAAGTGTAGATTAAAATCAAAAAAACTGAGTGAGACGCTATGAAACATGTTGATATTTACACCGATGGAGCGTGCAGTAACAACCCCGGCAAGGGAGGCTGGGCGGCGATACTGATATACAAAGGAAGAGAAAAGGTAATAAGCGGAGGATATGCTAACACCACCAACAACCGCATGGAACTTTTTGCGATTATTACAGCGCTAAAGCAGCTTAAGGAAAAATGCGATGTCACAATATATAGCGACAGCTCATATTCCTTAAATCCGTTTATTAAAGGCTGGATATCAAAATGGCAGAACAACGGCTGGAAAACATCCAATAATAAGGAAGTCAAGAATAAGGACTTATGGCACGCTCTCTTATTAGAGGCCAACAAACACAAGGTGACCTTTGTTAAAGTGAAGGGACACAGCGACAACGAATATAACAACCGTTGCGATAAGCTTGCCAAAGAGGAAATTGAGAAATTGACTTGATAATATGATAATCGGCCGAAAAAAGGATAATAAGGCAATAAAAAGATTAAAACTGTCGTAGGGACAGTTTTTTACTTTGTATTCATTCGATCAGGGACAATTTATTAAATCTTTACGGTATATACATTGGATTTATATAAAAGAAAATAAATAATTACGCCCGCAGGAATGAAAGACGAAATTATAACGGGAGGATAAAGGGGCGCATCAGCCATAGTTAAGCTTATGCTTGGCGTAACCAGACATACAATGAGGTTAATGACAAAAATAACAAGAAGAAACATAACGGCATAACTCAGCATCAATTTGAAATTAATTGAAGCCTTTTTCTTCTTTTTTGGGTCTGTCAAATAGACGGCAAAGCCCGAAAGGGGAATGACAAGCCCGGAAAGACCAATAATCAATATTGTTCTATCCGAATACAAAAAAATATCCTTAAATCTATATACTATAAGAGTGCATAAAACAAAGAATAAGAAAGTCAAGAAGCTTGCGTCACGAAGAATCCTGGTGGAGTAAATCATTCTATTTCTTGCGATTCCCATGACCTCGTCTTTTTTATACGGTTTTAAGACATATCCTTCGTTCTTTAGGATATTTTTCAAATCGTTGATGTGGTGACAATCTATTTCTTCTTCTTTCTGAACTGTTTTGGGTTGTGGGTGAATCCGCTCTTTATTGTAGATATCCTCAAACAAGCGTTTATATGAATCTGATATGGCTTTGGGTTTTTGCAATATTTCCGAAGTCGGTTTTTCTTCTTTCTTTATTTCTTCCTGTTTGGTTTCTATTTTATTATCGTCTGGGTTGGCGTCTTCTCTGGTTCTTCTTGTCAAAGGTCTTAAATCAGAGGGCTTGAAAGGGGGGGTATCCTTTTCCAAATCAAATTCTTCGTCAGTTACAAGATTATCAAGCAGGGTTCTTGTATACTTCCATTGCTTATGTTCTTCTTCAAGAAATTTCCTTCCTTCATCAGTTAGAGAATAATATCTTCTGGGACCGCCTTTAGATTCTTCGCCTTGATAGGATACAATTAAACCTTGTTTTTCAAGCCTTTTAAGTACGCTGTAGATTGAGGATTGCTTCATTTGATAATGTCCTTTGGTGCGGGAATGAATATAGTTCAAAATGTCATATCCGTATCCGTCCTTTTCGGATAGTGAATTCAATACAAAAGTATCGACTCTGCTCCGAAGTAATTCAGTATTCACCGAAGATTCCATTATTTATCCTCACAAAAATCAACAATTTATATTTAAATTATATATATAATTCTTATGAATGTCAATGAAGATAATATACAAAATTGAATAATTATTACAAATTAAGGCGAAAATTGGAATAATCTAATCTGATTAAGCCGACAATCACGCCATAAATCATAGCATCACTTTCAAAATTCATTCTAGAATAAGGACAATACCTTAAAACTCTTGCTTTTCCATGTGAAAAACACAGAATAATATCTCCGTCCTTGGCGTGGTTTTGTCTTTTTATTATTAAGCTGTCGTTATTTAGAATTCCAAAATCCCTCATATCGTTGCCTTGCATTTTATATACGAAAAGAGTATCAGTTGAGGGAAAAACATCTTTTGAAATCAAAAAGTCAAATTTTTCGTCTTCTTGAATGTCCATTTCATTGATATTTTTTATGTTTTTAAGACAGCAGAACATATCTAAATTGATTGAATTTTTGTCCAGCAAATCAATTGCACGGCTTTTATTTTTTCCTTTAATGGAAATCAAGCCTATATTGTCAAGCTTTTTGAGATATAGGTGTACGCTGGAAGTACTTTTTATATTCAGGCTGTTTTTTATCTCACGAATAGAGGGGGGATAACCATAACGCCGTCGAAAATCCTTAATAAATTCATAGACATTATTAAGATTTCTTTGCATGGATTTATTCATAAAAATTTTCTCCAAAAAACTATCTTAATCTTACTTTGGTGGACGCCTCTCTTTTAATCTCTTCGCTTGTAGCCGCATAGTGTTTCTTGGTGGTGTTTACATCCTTATGTCCCAGAACTTCGGCAACCACATAGATATCCTTTGTCGCTCTATAAAGGTTTGTGCCATATGTGCTTCTAAGCTTATGTGGCGTTATTTTTTTTAGAGGGGATATTATTTTGGAATATTTTTTTACAAGGTATTCGACAGCTCTTACGGTAATTCTCCTTTTCTGAGAGGATAAAAAAAGCGCATGTTTATTCTTCGCATCGTGAATTTCTTTTCGAGCTTGAACATAATCATAGAGAATTTCCTTTATTTCATTAGAAAAGAAGAGCGTAGAGCGGTCTCCGCCTTTTCTTGTGACCACAAAAGCGTTGTTTTTGAAGTCAAAGTCATCAATATTAAGCCCAACAAGCTCACTGACACGAATTCCGGTGCCAAGCAGCAGTGCGATTATGGCAAGGTCGCGATTTTTTAGGTTGTTTTTTATGTATTTTCTTTGATGTTCAGAGTGCATTTGCGACAAATCTTCAATAAGATTGATTAAGTCCTTGGATTCTTCTGCGTTAAGCCGGATTATTTCCTTTTCATGAAGTTTGGGCAAAGATACTTTTGAAGATACATTTTCCTTTAGCTTATCTTTATTATAAAAATAAGCAAAAAGCGATCTTACCGTACTTAATTTTCTGGACTTGGCTCTTTCTTTATTGGAATATTTTCGGTTGTCGATTTCATAATAACTAAGATAGCTTAAAAACATCTCAATATCCGTTGTGGTGACTTTGTCAAGGTCGGATAATTCAAGTTCGCCAATAGCTTTATCTTTAAAATAAGGGACTTCTTTCGTCAAGTAGTCGAAAAATATCTTTAAATCTGTGGCGTAGTTAAGTCTTGTGAGAGTGGATGTCTTCATCTCTATACCAATAAAAAATTCTCTGCAAAAATAGGGCAAAACCGATAATTTCTCTCTCAGTTTAATCGTTGAGGCAATATTTCTCTCTTCAAAATAATTCGACCCTTTCATATACATAAATATATCAAAAAATACCCAAAAAGTCCATAGTAATTACCTTTTGAAATGTTAAAAAGAGCCAAAAATCTTAAAATTGAGATAAAAATTTGTAGAAAAATGTCGAATGATAAAAAAATAGGGCGGTTAATAGCGAGAGAAAAGGGGATAATCATAAAATCATAATTTAAGATAATAAATGCTCTTAAATAGCATTGGAAATTCTATTGATAAGCTATGAGAAGTGAGGAGAGGCAAAATAATCAGGGAATTGCCATCTTATATGGCGGTATTTTAGCTTTTATTGATAAAAGACTGCATGAGCGTAGGATATAAAATTATTTTGATATTCGGGTGTAGGGAATCTGAAAGTTTTTTGAGGTAAAGCGAATTTTCTTTTCGATAATAGGGGACCGATAACAAATAGAAAATGATATTAAGAGTTTTTTTGAGCATTCATTGAAATTCTGATAAATAATACATGTAATTTGATAATGTAAATAGTTAGAAATAGCTTTTCAAAAATTATTAATGAATAGATTTGAAAAAGGGCGAGGGGAGAAACGAATAGATTGACACTGTTGTATCTTTTCGCAAAAGACAGCTTTTGCGAAAAGATATGCATATAATAAGAGTAATTGAACTTAAGTATATCAAATAATAAGTTAATTTAGAAATTATCCTAAATTACTGTGATAAGCTTAAGAATTTAACCAAAAGAATTCTTGAATCAAAAAAAATTATTTAGAATCTATATTTTCCTAAGATAGATATTTTTAGCTAAAGTTTATATTGATATGGTCATACAAAAAAAGTAAGCCCCTATTGATTAAGAATTTTACCTAAAAAAAATTTACTCCAATTGAAAAAGTGTTTAAATGTCCCATACCCTATTATGACTTTAAAGTAGAAAAATCGATTTTAGCCCTGATCCGCTACCGAAAATTTTGAACATCCTATGGGTAGGCTTTTTTGTTATCATTGTGTCTAATAAAAAAATTAGGCATTCACTATCATATAAGGCATTCAACAAGCTTTTCAAGAGCGATTTTCACATGTTCATAGGTTAATCCGCCTTGCAAATACGCTATATATGGCTCTTTAATCGGTGCATCCGCTGTCAATTCTATCGAAGAGCCTTGAATAAACGCCCCCGCAGCCATAATCACATCATTTTTATACCCAGGCATAAGGCATGGATACGGCGTCACATGGCTGTCAATAGGCGATATTTTTTGAGTCGCTCGGCAAAAATCTAGTAATTGCTCTTTGCTTTTAAGCTTTACTGCGCAAATGATGTCGCCCGGAAGCTCTTCATGTGCTGGTAAAGACTCATATCCAAGACTTGAAAAGACCTTGCTTGCCAAAAGACACCCTTTTATAGCGTTTCTAACGACAGACGGAGCGATAAAAAAGCCTTGAAAGTAAGGAAGATAACCCGAATAGTATGACCCAACCTCATTCCCTAATGACGGCGTAGTAAGCCTTTTTGCAATTAGTTCTATATATTTAGTTTTTCCAGCGATATATCCGCCTGTTGGAGCGCATCCACCGCCGGGATTTTTGATTAAAGAACCAGCAATGATGTCAGCTCCCACATCTGTGGGTTCGAGTTCTTCCACAAATTCGCCATAACAGTTGTCGCATATAATGATACAATCGCTATGAATGCTTTTTATGATATCGGCGACTTCTTTTATATCTCTATTTAAGATAGATTTTTGCCAATGATAGCCTTTAGAGCGTTGCAGAAATACGGCTTTTGGCTTGAATTCCTTAACATATTTGCTGATTTCGTCAAGGTTAAAAGCGCCGTTTCTATAGTTTATTTGGTGATATTTCACGCCGAAATCCCTTAAAGAGCCACATCCCACACCATTTATGACCTCGACAAGCGTGTCATAAGGCTTTCCGCACACGCTGAGCAAAATATCATTTGGTCTTAAAACACCATAAAGTGCAAGACTTATCGCATGCGTTCCATTGGCAATCATAGGTGATACTATTGCGTCTTCGGTATGAAAAACATCGCTAAAAAGCCGATTTAACGCCTCTTTGGCACTGTCTCCATAGCCATAGCCGGTTGAAAAGTTGAAATGGTGCGTGGAGATTCTGTTATTTATGAAAGCGTCCAAAACCTTTCTTTGATTTTTTAAGGCGATTTCGTCAGCTTTTTCAAATAAATCTTTAAGCTGTGTTTCACATTCGTTAATTAAATTTTTAATTTTTTCCTTTGTAATCATAATTATACTTCCAATTTAGGCTTATTTTCGTAATAATCTTTTACTATCTCATGGCATTTTTGTTCGTCAAGTCGATATTTTTCTATCCAATTGCAATCGTTATAGGACTTAAACCAAGTATATTGTCGTTTGGCATAGTTTCTTGAATGTTTTTTGATAAGTTCAATGAGTTCATCCATATCAATCTTTCCGCTATAATAATGTTTGAATTCTTTATAGCCTATTGCTTGCATACTTTGGGCATTAAAAGTGACTTTATATTCAAAAATTAACCTTTCCACTTCATCTACAAGTCCGTTTTTGAACATAACATCCACTCTGGTGTTTATCCTTTCATAAAGCGCTGCCCTATCCATAGTATAAGCGTACATCTTATAGTATTTCTTTTCGCGGCAAAGGTCCTCCGTATCGCAAATACTTTTCCCACTAAGAAGCTTTACTTCTATCGCCCTAATCACCCTTTTTATATTGTTCATATGGATGTTTTCGGCTGCTTGAGGGTCTATTCTTTGCAGCTTTTTATATAGGTATTCCTTTCCATAACGCTGTAATTCATTTTTAAGGCTGTCTCGAAGCCCCTTATCGCCTTGTGTTTCGCCAAACCTTAATGGATAAATTAATGAATTGATATACAGCCCGGTGCCACCAACTACGATAGGCGTTTTTCCACGCGCTTCTATATCGTTTATGATTTCCATAGCCATTTTTTGATATTCCGCAACGCTGAAAGAATCGGTGGGCTCAATTATATCGATCATATAGTGCTTTATGCCGTCCATGTCTTCTTTTTTGACCTTTGCTGTCCCAATATCCATATGCTTATAAACCTGCATGGAATCTGCGGAAATTATTTCACCATTCGCAATTTTTGCAAGCATAACGCCTGCTTTGGTTTTGCCAGTGGCAGTAGCTCCGCCAAAAATAATCATATTATAATATTCTCCTAAACATTTTTTCTATTTCTCTTTTTGAAATCTTACAAATAACAGGTCTGCCATGAGGACACTTAAGAGGCATATTCCTAAAAAAGCTTCCCAAAACATATTCTATATCGCTTTTTTGCAAAGCCGTACCCCCTTTTATGGCGTTTTTGCAGGCTTTTTTTGCAATGATTTCTTTTAAGCTCTCGCTGTCCTCCACATTTTCCCTAAAGTTTTCAGCTATATCATTAAAAAATAAATCTAAATTCATATCGCCAAATTGAAGCGGAACGGTATTTATCTTAATGATGTTGTTCTTATGGGGCTGAATTTCAAAACCCATATCCAAAAGGATATCCTTTTTTTTGAGAATATAATCATAATATATACCTGCATCATAAAAATAAGGCGTCAAAAAGACTTGTGCATCCAAGGGCTTTTGCTTAATGCGGTTCATATAGCTATCAAAAAGTATTCTCTCTTGAGCGGCGTGTTGGTCAATAATATATAGATTCTCATCGTATTCTAATAAAATATATGTATCAAAAAGCTGTCCTATAATCTTATAGTCATAATCACCTGCGAGTTCTTTACCGTCTGATGCATCTGGTTCAAAAACTTTCAATGTGTTCGCTTGAATACTTTCTAATTTATCAAATTCTCTTAATTCTTCTGTATTATAAAATAGCGAATTTAAGTCTGTTTGTATTTTTTCAAACGAACAAATGTTCTCTCTAAATTTGTTGTCCTTTTCCAAGAATTTTGGGGCGGAATATTTAGAAAAAGCACCGTCAACTTCACATGGATAAAAAACATCTTGAGAGTATTCAGTATCTATAGGTTTTTCTTGTGAAAAAGGTAATATTTCGTCCTCTTTTTGCTTGGTATTCTCTTTCAAAAATGAAAAATCTTCATTATAAAGCTGATACTCTTTGTTAAGTGTTTCTTTTACAGCGTTGTAAAGAACAGCATAAATTTTGCAATTTTTGCTAAAACGGACCTCTTTTTTGTTGGGATGCACATTGACATCGACCATATCAAATGGCAGCACGATATCAATCACAAACAACGGAAAAGTGCTTTTCATAAGAGTATTGCCATAAGCGTTTTGAACGACAGCAGAAAGCGAAAAGTCCTTGATTACTCTGCCGTTTAAGATTATCGTTTGGAAGTTTCTATTGAATTTTATGGCGGGTGTATCGGGTTTTGCAATAAAACCGCTTACTTTATAGGGTTTGTCTTCAAAATTCACTTCCAAAAGGTTTTCCGTAATATTTTTGTCATATATGGACTCAACGGCACTTTTCAGCCCTTCTTCGATTGAATGAAATATCAGTTTGTTATCGACATAGTAGCTTATGGATATAGAGCTATTCGCCAAAATCATATCCGCCACAAGGTTGGTTATTTGAGCTTGTTCGCTTTTTTTGGATTTTAGAAACTTATATCGGGCTGGTGTATTATAAAATAGGCTATTTATTGTAATACTTGTGCCAAAATTCAGTGCTGTCACGCCTTCTTCAATTATTTCTCCGCCCTTTACCTTAATAAATCTTGCTTGGTCACTTAAGGCGTGTTTTGTTTTTATTTCCATATGGCTTACGGCTGCTATACTCGCCAAAGCCTCGCCCCTAAACCCAAGCGTGGATATCGTGAGCAAATCGCTGGCATCTTTTATCTTACTTGTAGCGTGAGGCATTATTGATTTTTTTAGGTCGTCCTGTGTCATCCCTTCCCCGTCGTCGGTTATGGAGATTTGCTTTATGCCCCCTTCCTCTATCATAATAGAGATATTTTGAGCGCCTGCATCTATTGAGTTCTCCACAAGTTCTTTGACGATGCTTGCGGGGTTTTCCACCACCTCGCCTGCCGATATTTGGTTGTATACGCTGGGTTCAAGGATATTAATTTTAGGCATTATTTCACCTTTTTGATTATTTTCTTAAGGTCGTTCAAAATCGTCAAAGCCTCGATAGGACTGCATCTATTGATATCAAGGTCCAATAGTATCTTTTTGATTTCTTTAATATTCTCATCCTCTTCAAACAGTCCTATTTGACTTCCGATTACCGAAGTTTCGCTGGGCTTGGACTGTAATTTTTCTTGAATATTTCCGCTCAATTGGTGGGTTTGAGACAGAACATTCATAATATCTCTGGCGCGCTCGGTGATTTCTTTTCTTATGCCCGCAAGAGCTGCCACTTCGATTCCATAGCTCTTATGGGCGCTGCCCCGTGCAATTTTATAGATAAAGGCTATTTTCTTTCCATTTTCATGAATAAGTATTCGATAATTCTTTATGCCGTCCAATAGTTCTTCGATTTCGCTAAGCTCGTGATAATGAGTTGCGAAAAGCGACTTGGCTCTTATTTTCAAAGCTATGTATTCTATTATTGCCCAAGCGATACTAAGCCCGTCAAGAGTGGATGTTCCCCTTCCGATTTCGTCTAAAATCAAAAGGCTTCTTGGCGTGGCGTTGTTTATAATATTGGCGACTTCCAGCATTTCTACCATAAAGGTGCTTTGACCATGCACAAGATTATCGGTTGCACCCACCCTTGTAAAGATTCTATCCGTGAGGCATATATCCGCATTCCTTGCGGGAACAAAGCTTCCGATATGCGAAAGCAAAACGATAAGAGCAACCTGCCTAATATAAGTACTCTTCCCCGCCATGTTCGGACCGGTGATTACCATCATTCTTGTATCACTGTCGTTTAACAAGGTGTCATTTGGAACAAATTCATTTGCTTTCAAAAGTTTGGAAACCACTGGATGAAAGCCGTCGTTTATCTTAATAATGTTTTTGTCGTTAATTTTGGGTTGGCAATAGTTATTTTCAACCGCTGTTACGCTCAAAGAATAAAGACAATCAAGATAAGCTATCAAATACGCGTTTTTTTGCAGTTTTTTTATATAAGAGGACATAAAATCTCTAAGCATACCAAAGATTTCACCCTCAAGTTTCAAGGCTTTTTCGCCCGCACCGATAATATCGTCTTGAAGCCTTTCAAGCTCGTCTGTAATATACCTTTCTCCTGAAGCAACGGTCTGTTTTCTTCGATAATCAAGAGGCACTACGGCGTCTTTTTGAGATTTGGGCACTTCTATATAGTATCCAAAAATCCTGTTATACCCTACTTTTAAGTTAGCAATCCCCGTTAAGTTTCTTTGCTTTAATTCAAATTCCAAAAGAAGTCTTTTGGCGTTGTTTTGAAGCGCCCTCAATGTATCAAGTTCTTCATTGTATCCACGCTTTATGTAACCTCCGTCTTTAAGAATTGCGGGAGCGTCCTCAATTATGGCTTTATCGATGGTATTATGTAATTTATCCAAGACCTCTAAATTTTCGTTGATATCGATTAACAGCTGTGATTTAGTCGAAGATAAAAGCTTTTTTATCGGCTCAATTTGCTTTATTGATTCTTTAAGGGCGATACAGTCTCTTGGCATAATGCTGAAATATGATATTTTGGTAACAATCCTTTCAATATCTCTTATATTTGACAAAAGACACCCGAGCATCTCCCTAAATCTGCTGTTTTTGACAAGCTCTTTCACCGCATTTTGCCTTTTTTCAATATAGGCGATATCTTGCAAGGGGGAATTTATCCAATTCCTTAGCATCCTGGCACCCATAGCGGTTTGAGTATGGTCTAAGACCCAATATAAAGAGCCGAATTTTTTTCGTTCAGCCATAGTCTCAAACAGCTCCAGATTCCTTTTGGTATTGATATCCAAATACATATAGGTATTGGTCCTTATGTATTTTATGGTGTTGATATGGCATAAGCTTCTTTTTTGGGTATTATTAATATAGTCCAAAAGTCCACCAGCCGCAGAAACCGCAAGCTTTTTGTCTTCCAGCCCTAAAGCTGAAAGGTCATAAGCGTTCATTTGCTTAAGAAGTGATTTTTTTGCAAGGTCAAAATTAAACGCATAGTCATAGTATGCATTAAATTTAACTAATTTGGAAGTCTTGACAGAGGCGAATTCACAACCTATATCAGCCATTATAGCATTTGAAATAATCTCTTTTGGCGAAATGGTCAATAAAAAGTCCTCTACATCCAAAGCGTCTTTGTCTTCTTCAAACTCCTTCACATAGAATTCGCCGGTGGAGATATCCAGCCAAGCTGTGCTGAACCTATTATTGAAACAGACTGCCGCGGCGATAAAATTGTTTTGGGATTTGTCCAGCATCTCCTCTTCCGCGACCGTTCCCGGAGTAATCACTCTGATTACATCACGCTTAACCATGCCTTTTTGGTCGCCAGGCTGGCTTAACTGTTCACAAACCGCTACTTTTTTCCCAGCATTAATAAGCCTTGCGATGTAATTATCGACGGCATGGTACGGAACGCCACACATAGGCGCCCTCTTTTCCAAACCGCAATCCCTACCAGTTAAGGTCAAGTCCAGGATTTTTGAGCTTTCAATGGCGTCCTCAAAAAACATCTCATAAAAATCCCCAAGTCTATAAAGCAAAATGGTGTCGGGATATTTTTCCTTAAGCTCTTTATAGTGCCTCATCATGGGCGAAAGCTTGTATTTAGACATTTAATTCCCCCCATAAAGCCGACGATTTAGCAGATGTAATCTTTATATCCACGAATTCTCCGATTAGCTTTTTGTCACCATAAAAATTGACAAGTCTGCCGTTGTCCGTTCTGCCGCAAATGACGCCTTTGATTTTTGGATTTGTGTCCTCTACAAGGATTTCCTCTATCTTTCCGATATAGTCTTGGCTGATTTCCTTAGTAATCTTATTTTGTAATGCGACAAGTTCCATAATTCTTTTCTTTTTTGTAAGCTTATCGATTTGTGGCATTTCCGCCGCTTTTGTACCGCTTCTTTTGGAATACACAAAAGTAAAAGCGTTTGAGAACCTGACCTCTTCGACCAAGGACAAAGTATCTTCAAAGTCCTCTTTGGTCTCCGTGGGGAAACCTACAATAATATCCGTGGTTATGCCTACTTTAGGAATGGTGTTTATATGGTCTATTAGTTCAAGATAATGTTCTCTTGTGTATTTTCTGTTCATAAGCTTAAGTATTCTGTTGCTGCCCGACTGTACAGGTAAATGCACGCTTTTGCATATATTTTTTGATTGCTTAATTATATCAACTATTTCCTGATTGAAATCTTTGGGGTGAGATGTCATAAACCGTGTTCTAAATTTGCCATTAATCTTAGAAATTTCCTCCAATAATTTAGCGAAATTCCAATTGTTATCCATATCGTTACAATAAGAATTGACATTCTGTCCCAAAAGGGTGATTTCTCTATAACCTTCGTCCAAAAGCCTTTTTATCTCATCCAGCACAGCCTGAGGACTGCGACTTCTTTCCCTGCCTCTGACATACGGAACTATGCAATAAGAGCAAAAATTATCGCATCCGTATGTTATATTAACCCAAGCGTTAACTCCGCTTGTGCGATAAATAGGCATATCCTCCTTTATCGCAGGCTTAGCGTCCTTTTCTATTTGAGCGAAGAATTTTCTTTTTGTCAAAACGCTGTCGATAGCGTCGGATAAGTTATGAAAATTCAAAGAACCAAGCACAATATCCACAAATCCATAGCTTTTTTGAATTTTTTCTTGAATACCTTCTTGTTGTGCCATACAGCCGACAACCGCAATAATAAGCTCTTTATTAACCTTTTTATACTTTTTTGTATTCCCGATACTTCCAAAAATCTTTTTCTCGGCTGTTTCTCTTATACAGCAAGTATTAAATATAATAATATCGGCTTGTGAGATGTCGTCAGCGGGCTTATAGCCCTTTTCCTTTAAGATTCCCGCAATCTTTTCGGAATCATGGACATTCATCTGACAGCCGTAAGTATCTATATAATAGCTTTTCTCTTTTATCATAGGGATATTATATATAAATTGTTACGATTTATCAAGCGAAATCACCCTTAACCAAGTGTATAAGATAATATAAAAATCGTATACTATCATCAATGAAAAAGCTACAAAAGAAGACAAAAGGTAAGATAATTCTCAATTTATTCCAAATTAGCTTAGTTTTTGTAACACTTGGGCTTGTTACAGGTTTTCTTAGCATATTTTTTTCAGTAAAATTAGAAAATGATGCCATAATAAGCAATCATGCCATAATAAATATCTACAATAAGGAAAACCAAGAGATATCCCTGCCCCCAAAATTGAACTCCTATGTAGAATATAAAGACATCAGTCCCCATATTATTAATGCGTTTGTGGCATTGGAAGACAAAAGATTTTATAAACATAAGGGAATTGACTTTATTAGAATGGGCGGAGCGTTGAAAAATAATATCAGAGCGGGCTACATTAGAGAGGGCGGGTCTACTATTTCTCAACAATTAGCTAAAAACACACAATTAAACAATAAAAAAAGCATTGTCAGAAAGATAAAAGAGGCAAAGCTGGCATTAGATATCGAAAAAAAGTATTCTAAAGAAGAAATTTTAGAAATGTACCTTAACGCCATATACTTTGGCAGCGGTATTTACGGCATAAACGACGCTTGTATGAGGTTCTTTGACAAGGAGCCTTCCGAGATTGAGCTTTATGAAGCGGCGATTCTTGCGGGGGTGGTAAAAAATCCTTCAAAAAATTCTCCTCTTTTATCTCAGGAAAATGCAAATAATCGAAAAAACCTTGTTCTTAAGCTCATGAGAGAGCAAAACATGATAGATAACAAGGCTTATATTGAAAATATCGCATACACATATAAGCCTCTTGCTCAGATTACAAAAAAAGATATCAATTCCCCTTTTATCTCCACTCTTATTCACGAAGCAGCAAATATTCTGAATATAAGCGAAAAAGAAATAATCCGTTCGGGATATCGTATCAGCACATATTATGACGATAAAATTCAGCACGCCATGTTTAAGGCGTTTGAATCCGAAGAGTTTGCTCCCAAAAACCAAAACGGTATGTGCCCCGATTATTCCGCATTAATGTTAGACAATGCGACTGGCGGAGTATGCGCTTATTATGCGAGCTATGACCTTTCGCCGCTCAATATGAAAAGACAGCCGGGCTCTGCGATTAAGCCAATTTTAGTTTACGCCCCTGCTTTTGAGAAAAACCATATCACTCCGGCAAGCGTTTATAATGACAAAAGAACTCAATTCGGTGATTATAAACCAAAAAATTATATGGACGATTATAAAGGAGAAATTCCGATAAGAGACGCCATAAAAAATTCATCAAATGTCATTGCCGTCAGCCTATTGAATGAAATTGGCATTGATTATGCCAAAGAGTATGCCCAAAGAATGGGCATTAATTTTTCAGCGAACGACAACTATCTTTCCCTTGCGCTTGGCGGTATGACTGACGGATGTACGCCCTTAGAGTTAGGCGGGGCTTATATGACACTGGCAAACGGCGGAAAACATACAAAACCCACATTTATTAGGGAAATTCGCGATAAATACGGAAACATACTTTATAAACACACACCTTATTTTACCCAAGCAATAAGCAAACAAACAGCGTTCCTATTAACTGATATCTTAAAGGATACCGCAAAGAACGGCACTGCAAAAAAATTAAAAAACCTTGAGTTCGATGTTGCGGCAAAAACCGGCACGGTAGGCGCAACTAACTCATTTAATAACGACGCTTGGAACTTGTCTTATACCCGTGAGAACACCTTATGCGTATGGTATGGAAATATCAATTATGAAAAGGAAAAAGCTTTTAATCTAACTGGTGGAACATATCCCACAATGTTTGCCAAATATATTTATCAAAATATTGCACAAAAGCCTGCAAGCTTCACGCCGCCTGACGGTATAGTAAGAATTAAAATAGACACGCTGGCCTTGCGAGAATTAAGAAAAGCCATGCAAGCTTCAGATAACACGCCCCAAAAATACTATAAATACGAATACTTTAATATAAAAAATGCACCTATTGAAATGTCCCCTCTTTTTGTTATGCCTGACACCAATTTATTTGTGGAATTTGACGAAGCCTTTTTCCCTAAAATATCCTTTTTCGCTCAATCCGACTATGTCTATAAAGTAATAAGGAGAAATTTAGCAACAGGCGAAGAGAAAACCGTCCACACGGTATCAGACATACAAGGGGAAATCATGTTCAATGATAAAGAAGTCAATGGATTCGGGCTTATAGGTTATAGAATCGAGATTGAAAACAAATACAGCATTATTGGGCATTCAAAAGAGAAGTTCATTTTTTTCAATGAATTATTGCCCGTAATTAAGAACGGCAAACGATAGTCTCAACACCATTTACCGCATCATCCACAAGTTTATTGACATCCAAAACGCTTTCAATTTTTTGGACTTCTTCAAGTTTAGGTCTTATTACCGGGTCTTGTGGAGTGAACACCGTACAACAGTCCTCAAACGGCAAAATACTTAAGTCATATGTGCCGATATTTTTAGCGATATCGATTATTTCGATTTTATCATAGCCAATAAGTGGTCTGAATACAGGCATTTTGATAACAGAATTGGTGGAATTTATACTTTCCATAGTCTGGCTGGCGACCTGCCCAAGACTTTCGCCGGTGATAATTGCTCCGCATCCGTTTTTCTCCGCCAACTTTTCCGCAATCCTTACCATAAATCTTCTCATAATAGCGATAAGATAGGATATGGGGCACTTTTCCTTGATTTGATACTGAATTTCAGTGAAAGGAACGACAAATAAAGTAATCTCCCCAGCATATTCCGACAATTTTTTTGCCAAATCGATGACTTTTTCCTTGGCGTTCTCACTTGTGTAAGGATAGCTGTAAAAGTGAACAGCGAATAACTCAACCCCTCTTTTGGCAATTTTATAACCCGCCACAGGGCTGTCGATTCCTCCCGACAACAAAAGCATTCCCTTTCCGGAACACCCTACGGGAAGCCCGCCCTGCCCGGCTATCTTTTCACAAAAGATATATGAAAAACCCTCTTCTCTGATATCGACATTTATTTCAAAGTCATATTCAAACAGGTTTACTTTGAGGTTTGGCTTTTGTTTAAGGATAAAAGCGCCGATTTCTGCGGCAATATCCATGCTCCTTTTAACTATTCTTTTATCTGCTCGGTTTACGGTCACCCGAAAGAAACCTTGAGTGGGACTTATGGATAAAGCGGCTTGTTTAATACCTTCAAAATCTGTGGGTATTTTTATAGCGGGGCTTATGCTGTGTATTCCAAATACTTTTTTAAGCCTATAGACTATCTCTTCTTGGTCGCTGGGCTGAAAATTCTCTATAAAACATCTGTTATGAGCTTTTACAATTTTACACTTTATGCGGTATAAACTTTTCTTAATGTTGTTTAAGAGCCTGTTTTCAAAAAATCTTTTATTACTTCCTTTAAGAAAGATTTCGCCTATTCTTATAAGTATGATATTTTCCATATTTCTTCCTTTTTATGTGTATCTTTTTAAGGTTGAGTATTCCAAATTAAGCTTATTTATGAAATAATCTGCTTGTTCAACGGTATTTTCATGACTAAAGCTTATCCTTATTTTACCGTTTTTGTAACTTTGGCTTAGATATGGCAGCTGCCAATGGTCGGTGTTCTTTTTTGACGACGAACAAGCGCTGCCAGTGCCTATCATGATACCGTATTTTTCTAATGAATGCAACATTACTTCCCCTCTTACATCCTTTAAGGCAAGGGAAATTATATAAGGCGAACAGTTTTCATCAGTCAGTATTTTGATAATACTTTCATCTATATTCTTTTGGATAAAATCTTTGATTTTAGAAACTTTTTCAAGGTTCTTTGACAAATCCTTAACCATTTTCTTGAGCATTAAAGAAAAACACATTATTGCGGGGATATTTTCAGTAGACGGTCTTATTCCCAATTCTTGACCTCCGCCATGCATAATGGGGTTTATACGAACGCCCTCTTTGAGATAGATAGCCCCAACGCCTTTTGGGGAATGGATTTTATGGGCGCTCATGGAATACAGATCCACGCCCAAATCCCTTAAATTAACGGGGATTTTGCCTATCGCCTGAACCCCGTCGCTGTGAAAAATGATATCCTTATTTACGCTTTTTGCAATAGCGTTCAGCCTTTTAATGTCGTTTATGCCGCCCGTTTCGTTATTGACATGCATAATGGAGACAAAAGAAGTATTTTCATTGACAAGACTTATAAATTTTTTCTCGTCCACTCTGCCGTAGATATCCACATCGCACTCAACGACCTCAAAGCCAATTTCCCTAAGCTTTAGCGCACTGTTTTTCACCGCTGCGTGTTCGGATTTGGATATGATTATTCTTGACCCCTTTCTTTTAGTGACGCCAAAAACAGCCATATTCGCACTTTCCGTACCCCCAGATGTGAAAATAATTTCTCCGTCTCCCCTCAAAGCGCTGACAATTTCCTGCCTTGCCCTCTTCAAATCTTTTTTTACCTCAACGGATTGTCGATAAAGCGCGGAGGGATTAAAATAATTCTCCAAGCAGTACCGCTCAAGAATCGCCATGCATTCATTATCCACTTTTGTCGTTCCCGCATTGTCAAAATAAATCATATTTTTTCCTTTTATGTTTGTCGCTTCCTTAATGTTCTTTGCAATAGAGCATAGAAATAATTATTTACCACAATAATAAAGCTGGTATTCGCCGCATTTATTAAAAGATATAAATTAAAGTAATCCTGTTCGCAAAAGTATTTGTTTGTGGTATCATAATGCTCCAAGTCTTCTTCTTGTATTATTTCCAGTCTCAATATGTCCTTAAACTTAACATCCGCCAATATATAGGGTTTTATGTAGGTATAGGTCTTCATTACGGTTAATCTATCTTTTTTTATGACATAGTTATAATTAAAAACCGTATACCACTTAATATAATTTATGCCGACCGACAAAACCCACAAAAAGACCGATGCGATAAAAACATAAGGATAAAAAATCCCCAAAACAACGCTTAACAAAGCCAAAATTTTCAATATCGGTGCAGTCTTATGCAAGGCTTTGAAAAGCTTCATGCCTTTTTCACAACGGTAACACACCATATAATCATTTAAGATACACAACGGTTACCCCCTTGCCGCCCTCTCCAAATCTTCCTTCTCTAAAGCTTTCCACATACCTATGTTTTTTTAAATGTTTTGCAACGGCTTTTTTGAGTATACCCTCGCCGATCCCATGTATTACCCTAAGTTCTTTAAGTCCGCCTAAATACGCTCTGTCCAAAAAAGCCTCTAAATAAAACTCCACTTCATCGGCGGTATGACCAATAAGATTTAATTCTGACTCAATTTGCCGATTGTCAAGAGACGCCTTTAAGGTGGAAGAAGACTTTTTCTTTGGGGCTGATTTTATTTTGACCAGATTGTCAAGGGCAATTTTGCTTGTCAAAGCGCCAATGGCTATCGAAGCTTCACCTTTTATAGGATTTACGTTTAGGACTTTGCCTTGGGAATTTAGACTTTTTACAAATACAGTATCCCCGACCTTGATATCTCCGCCCTCTTTTTCAACAGTATATTCAAATTCGTTTTCATCATTGACAACGAATTTAGTCAGTCTCTTTCTAAGTTCATATGCCTTAAACAGGCTTTTTTCATCGGGGTTTTCTAAAATATCTTTTAGTGTCTGAATTATTTCATTTGCCTCATGCATGGATCTTTCCACAAGAATTTTTGTCTGTTTCCTTACTGATTGATTAAGCCTTTCTTTTTGCGTGGCAAGTTTGTTCCTTTCTACTTCCGCCTCTTTTTTCGCAGCTAAAGTCTCAATCTTCAAGTTCTCAATTTCCAGTAAATTTTTTTCATACTCCCTTTTTGTCTTTTCAAGCTCGCTAAGCACCATTTCAAATTCAATCTTTTGCCCTTGAAGCCCCTTTTGGGCGCTATCTAATATTTCTTGTTTTAGCCCAAGCTTTTTTGCGATAAGAAGAGCATTTGAAGCGCCGGGTATGCCTATCGTAAGCTTATATGTGGGAGAATAGGTTTCAGGGTCAAATTCCATAGAAGCGTTTTGCATGCCCTCGGTAATCATTGCGTATTCCTTAAGCTCATTATAATGAGTGGTTATCATAGCCAAAGCACCTTGACTATGAATGTATTTAGCTAAGCTAAGCGCCAATGATGCGCCCTCTGCAGGGTCTGTTCCCGCCCCTAATTCGTCAAGCAAAATAAGGGTATTAGGCGTCAAGTTGTCTATTATCCGCTTGATATTGTTCATATGGGAGGAAAAAGTGGATAAATTCTGCTCTATGCTCTGTTCATCGCCTATATCGCAGAAAACATTTTCAAATATTGCGATGTCAGCTTCTTTCGCAGGCACATAAACACCGCTTAAAGCCATAAGTACGCACAATCCGCAGAGCTTAAGGCAAACAGTCTTTCCACCGGTGTTAGGTCCTGTGATAAAGAGCATGCGAAAATCTTTCCCCAAATATATAGTATTGGCAACGACATCTTCCTTTTTGATTAAGGGGTGTCTTGCTTTTGAGATATTTATATATCCATCTTCATTGATTTTTGGCTTAACGGCTTTTTGGCTTTCCGCATACATAGCTTTTGCGAACACCGCATCAAGATAGGTGATTATTTCAAAAGAAATCTTGATTTCATCTACATTATTGCTGATTTCAACAGTAAACTCTCTAAGGATTCTTTCAATTTCCTTATCCTCTTCAATCATAGCGGTCTTTAAGTCATTATTCATCTCAACAACCGCCATAGGTTCCAAATAAATGGTAGAGCCCGAAGAGCTTTGGTCATGCACAAGTCCGGGAATAGCTCCCCTGTGTTCAGCTTTTAAGGGTATGACATACCGACCATTTCTAATGGTAACAATATTGTCTTGAAGAATTTTGGAATAACTGGGAGAGCTGATATAATTATGAAGCCGTGCCTTGATGTTTTCGCCAATTTTTCTTATTTTGTTTCTAATATTCCTTAAAGCTCCCGAGGCGTGGTCGCTCATTTCGGTTTCTGAAATAATAGCTTTATCTATGGACTCTTCCAAACCTTTATCGATGTAAATTTTAGATACTATATCTTTAAGAATAACTATCGTTTCGTCATTTACTTTACTTATAAGGGATTGCAAGTTTCTTGAAGTGCGGAGCATTTTTGATATTTTAAGCAGTTCTCCCATACTCAAAACCGACATAATTGCTGCTTTTTCTAAGGCTTGAGTAATGTCGTCTACATTAAAAAACGGACTTAAAGAATGTTCATATAAAATCTTGAACGCTTCCTCAACCTCATTCAGCTGACGCTCTATTTTAAGTTTGTTTTGCATAGGTTTTAGAGCCATGATTATATCCTTGGCTCCCTTGGAGAAAGCAAACTTGGCTATTTGTTCCAATATCTTTTCAAATTCAAGCGTTTTTCTGCTTTTATCGTTCATTTTTCTCCGATAACTTAAATTATTCTATAATTTAGCAGTATAATGATAACCTTTTTTTGCCATAAAAACAAGTTAAAGTATTATATTGTATCTAATAATGCTATTATTTTAGTATTATTTATGCAATGATTTTACCAAAATTAAAGATTATTGCAAATTAGGCAGATTTTTGTAATAATATAAAAACAGAGCAATCCTCTGCTCTGTTTTCTTTATAGCATATTAGATTTTATCTTAATTCGGCATTTATTGTCTTAAAAGCGGTTAAGATATTATTAATTACAGCGTTCACCTCTTCTTCTTTTAACGTCCTTTCAAAATGCCTAAATGAAAGCTTGAACGCTACGCTCTTTTTTCCTTTTGGAACTTGCTCTCCTTGATACACATCAAACACTTCACAGCTTTCCAAGATATCCCCGCCATTAGTCTGGATTAAGTCCAAAGCTTCTTTTACAGGCGTATCTATGTCCATAATGACCGCCAAGTCCCTTTCCATATTTTGATATCTTGAGATTGCCTTGAAAGGTTTGAAATCCAGGGCGTTTTCAAGGATATAGTCTACGGAAATCTCGGCAATATATATTCTCTTGTCAATGTCAAAGTTTTCAAGCGTTTTAGGGTGGACTTCCCCAAGATAGCCTATGGTTTTGCCATTGGCGACAATATCCGCTGCCCTATTCGGGTGAAGATATTCAATGTCTGCTCTTATATATTCGCAAGATATATTCATCGTGGCAAGGATATCCTCAACAACTCCTTTTATTGAATATAAATCTTCATTTTCACCAACGAATCCAAGACACAGTATACTCTTTTCTTGCGGAAGCTCATTTAGGGGTAGGCTCTTAGGGATATACGCCTTTGCAACCTCAAATAGCCTAAGCGTCTTATTGCCTCTTGTGATATTTGAGACAAGGGTTTTTATCATGCTGTATACAAGATTTGTTCTCATCACACTCATATCCAGCCCAAGCGGGTTGGAGATTTTTATAGCATCCCTTAAGGGGTTTTGCTTATTCAAATTTAACATCTCGAAAGATTTTGGCGAAATAAAAGAATAATTGACTATCTCATAGACACCATGGGATATCAAAATGGATTTTATCTTGTCCATTCTCTTTTGCTCGGTATTCTTACCGCCTTGTGTCATTCTTGCGTTTTCAAGCATTGAGGGTAGAATATTTGAATATCCATAAATCCTTATGACCTCTTCGGCAAGATCGTTGACGCCCTCGATATCGATTCTGTAAGACGGTACCTCTACTGTCAATTCATGGTCCTTGACTTGAAGAACGAACTCCAAGGAATTGAGGATATCCACAATGATTTCTTTAGAAACATTGATTCCCAGCACCTTGTTTATGGCGTCAAATGTTGTCTGTATTGTTTGTTTCTCAATTTCCCTTTGTTTTGAGTCTATAACACCTTTCATAACCTTAGCCCAGCCGTATTTATCCAAAAGATGCAAAGCTCTATTCAAGCCAACCTCCTGCGACAAGAAATCTATGCCCTTTTCAAACCTTTGAGAGGATTCTGACCTGATGTTTAGCTGTTTTGAGGTGTGTCTGACGCTGTCTCTGGCGAAATTCGCTGATTCTACAACTATTGAAGAGGTATCCTGATTAATTGAAAAGTACTCTCCGCCCATAATTCCCGCTATCGCCACCGGCTTTTCCTCGTCGCATATGGCAAGATTCTTTGAAGTCAAGGTATACTCCTTGCCGTCAAGAGCGGTTATCTTCTCTCCGTCCAAAGCCTCCCTCACCACAATCTTACCGCCTTTGAGAAGCTTATAATCAAAAGCGTGCAAGGGCTGACCTATTTCTATCAATACATAATTAGTGACATCCACCAAATTATTTATAGGTCTTATGCCAACTGCCTTAAGTCTTTTTTGTATAATGGCGGGAGATTTTTCGATTTTTACATCAATCGCCGCCTTTGCCATATACCTTGAACACAACTTAAAGTTTTCGTTTTCAACCTTTAAGATGTCATTTATGTCTTGGTCAATTTCTTTATAGCTTAAATCAGGCATTTTTAGCTTTTTGCCCGTAACAACAGCGACCTCCCTTGCAATGCCTAAAATACTGTTGCAGTCCTGTCTATTGGTAGTAATCGCTATATCTAAAATTATATCGTCATTGCCAATAATCTTATTGATATCTTCGCCGAGTGGCGTATCTTTGGGCAAAATCAATACTCCGTCAATGCCGGCGCCTTGGAATTCCTCTTCGCTTATATCCAATTCCGCTCCTGAGCACATCATACCATGGGAAAGAATTCCTCTAAATTCAGCTGCATTTATCTTTTTGCCGTCAGCAAGAACGGCGTTATCTAAGGCGACAGGTACTATATCGCCCTCTTTTATATTCGGCGCTGCGGAGATTATCGTCAAATCCTTTTCACCGTCAAACACAGTACAGATATTCAGCTTATCAGCTTGAGGATGAGGTTGTATTTTTGTTATCTTAGCTGTTATGACATTTTGAATTCTATCCTTAAGATAAATTATCCCCTCTATCTCAAAGCCGCAGTTTACCAATTTATCCGAAAGCTGATGTTCGTCAATATCTATTTCTACAAAGTCTTTTAGCCAACTTATGGGTACTTTCATTTAAGCCTCCTATCTGTATTGCTTCAAAAATCTATAATCGTTTTCATAAAACAGTCTGATATCAGGTATGCCGTACTTAATCATAGCTGCCCTTTCCACGCCCATGCCAAAGGCAAGCCCCGAATATTCTTTGGAGTCAATTCCAGCATATTCCAATACTCTGGGATTGACTATCCCAGCGCCCAAAAGCTCTATCCAGCCCGTTCCTTTGCATAAAGAACAACCCTTTCCATTGCAGATTGCACAGCTTAAATCTACCTCCACGCTGGGTTCTGTAAACGGAAAGTAAGACGGTCTTAATCTGGTCTTTGTCTGTGAAGAAAAATACGACCTTGCAAAATTGTCTAACAGCGCCTTCAAGTCGCATAAGGTGATATTTTTGTCTATAACCAAGCCTTCGATTTGATGAAAGATAGGCGAATGGGATGCATCGTCGTCCGGACGATAGACTTTCCCCGGGCATATGATTCTAAGCGGGGGAGCTTCTTTTTCCATAATTCTCACCTGAACAGCCGAAGTCTGCGTCCTTAAGAGAATATTATCATTTATATAAAATGTATCTTGTTCATCTCTTGACGGGTGGTCGGCGGGAATATTCAAAGCCTCAAAATTATAGTAGTCAAGCTCTATTTCTGGTCCGTCCTTGACCGCAAACCCCAAACCGATAAAAATTTGTGAAATTTCCTCTATTACTTGGTTTAAGGGATGCAAAGCCCCCACCTTGCGGGTCTTTTTCGACAAAGTGATATCCAATGTCTCTTGAGCAAGCTTTTTATTCTTTTCCCTTTCAGCGACCTTATTCTCATGTTCTTTAATCGCTAATTCCACTTGGTTTCTTAAATCGTTTATCAACTGACCTATCTTTGGTCTTTGGTCGGGCGGACAGCTCTTAAGGTTTTTGAACAAAGCCGTCACTTCCCCGTTTTTCCCCAAAAATTTAACTCTTATGTCATTGATTAAATTCAAAGAGTCTGCATCCTTAAGTTTTTCCATAACAGCTAAACTAATTTTTTTAATTTGTTCGTGCATAACCAATAAATACTCCTAAAATTATAAAATATAGTATAGCACCATTATGCCCTTTTTGCAAATGAATGATATGGCGATGAATTAATAATTATAAATAAAATATAATTACAGGATTACTTTATTATTGAATTTAATTATAATCAGGTATCAAGTCAATATAATTTGGGTCAAAGCTCTCCCCAGATAAATAAGTACTGGGTATCTGCCCTACAATCAAATTCTCCGCAAGCAAGATTTCATACTTTACCCTTACATCTTGGGCACGCCAAGGGACAAGCACTTTAATATCCACAAACACATCAAGCACGAGTTTATGAACGGCATGGTTGATGCCCACAGCATAGAAATTTGAATTAAATTTAGTATTGCATTTGCCGATAGACACAATAGTTATCGGCACGTTGAACCCAACCCCTGCAAGCAAAGCACTCCCCGTGAAAGCCCCCGCAGGAATATTCAGCTTTTGCTCATGAAGCTCATTTAAGGCGTTTTGAATTTCAGCGTTTGCCAGCATAGTTATTTGGTTTATTAAAGCGTGGTTGCTTTCAATAAGCGTGATATCCCCTTCATCATTTCTAACGAATTCAAACAGATTGCCATAAAAAGCACGAAGCCTTTGAATTTTTTTGTTTGTCTGATTTATTATATTTATGCTCTTTACGGATACGGTCTCTTCAGCAAGATGCGATACATAAGGCACTGTGATAGTGTAATAATAAATGACAATAAATATAACCACGCCAAATATAATCAGCCAGCTAAGTATCTTTTTTTTATTTTCCTTAAAATTTTTATAAACTTTTTTTATCACAAAATATTATATGCAAATCAGCCTCATTTTGAGAGCATTTTCATATAAATTTTTTTCATTTCCATTGCATCTTCGGCTTGTGTGCCGTCTGATTCTGATAAAATATGCGGCTGCAAGGTGTTTTTATATAAAACTTCAGCCAAAGGCTCAAATTCAGGACCGTACTTTTTATCCTCAAAAGTGAGATGTCTTATTTCCCCTCTCTCCCCATATTCGATTTTACTAAAATGAATATGCATATATTTGACCTTTTGTGAGGGCAGATTATCTAAAAGCTTATCAATAATGAGCTGATAATCCTTTTTTGTATTCAAAATACCTCTTTCCCGCGCATTTATATGTCCAAAATCAACGCATGGGTAAAAATATGGTGCCATATTGCATATTTCTATAATCTCCTCAACCGTTCCGATCTGCCCAACCTTGCCCATTGTTTCAGGACATAGTATAAAGTCTGTGTAGCCTTTTTCAGCGATTTTTTCCATAAGGAGCATAATATTTAGCTTTGTTAGATTGAAAGCCTCTTCTCTTGACATCTTTCCTTGTGAAGCAGTATGGAAGACAACTCTTGGCGCTTGAAGAAACTTGGCTTTTTCCAAAGAATTAATCACATACATTAAGGAATTTTGAATTTTTTGCGGGTCGGAATTGGCAAAATTGATGTAATAAGGAGCATGAACGGACATTTCTATATTATAAAGCTTAAATTCGTTGCCTATCTCTACCGCCGTTTGGTCCCTCATCTTGATTCCTCTTCCAAAAGAGTATTCATAAAGGTCCAAGCCCTTGCTCTTGCACCATTTAGCGGCGTCTATTGTAGAGGAAAAACCGTCTTCATAAAAGCTGTTGGAATTTCCCGACACTCCGAACTTTATCATATAATCATTTTTCATAAGCGTTTTTTAGATCCATTTTTATTTGATTTACAAGTTTTTCAGGGGTTTCAAACTTTATTATATCCCTTAATCTATGATAAAAGTATACTACGATATCTTTACCGTAAAGATCTATAGACTGATTAATTAAAAGCGTTTCGATACTTCTCTCATGGTCTTCAAATGTCGGGCGGTGTCCTACATTCGTTATCGAATCATAGAGCTTGTTGTCAATCTCTGTCTTGGTTTTATATACGCCTTCAAGCGGTACAAGCTTCATGGGATCGATTAGTATATTCGCTGTGGGAATTCCCAAACTTGAGCCAATACCTCTGCCTTTTATCACCTTTCCTTCTATAAAATAGGCATCTCCAAGCAATTTGTTAGCCAACTCTATACGCCCTTCAGCTATAAGCCTTTTTATATTCGAAGTGCTGATTTTTTTAAGCTTATACTTTTGCAAATTTACCAAAACGGTTTTGACGCCCTTTTCTCGCATATATTTTTCAAGGTACACCGTATTTCCTTTTGCCATTTTGCCAAAAGCATAATCTTTCCCAGCGACAACAGCATAAGGGTTTAGGCTTAAGAGATATTCTAAGAATTCGTCTTTGGACTTAGACAAGAATTCCTTTGTGGGGTTAAGTGCGATTATATCGCGGTATCCCAGCATTTTTAGAATTTTTTCTCTTTCTTTTAATAAAAAGATTTCTTTTTCGCTCTTTCCAAGATTTGTCAAGAAACTGTCATTAAAAGTAACCACCGTCATCTTAGAGCCTGATTTTTCGGCAAGAGCCTTGGCTTTTTGAAGTAAATATCTATGACCGATATGTATCCCGTCAAAAAAACCAAGCGCCAATACCCTTTTTTTCGCTAAATCAGCCATGTCTTAATAAAAAGCCTCCCTGAATTGTCTCTTTTCCCAATGCCTGTCAGGCGGTTGTCGGTATATACTTTAATAAAACCGTCAGGTATATTCTTATATAAAATTCTTTTTCCGTCAAGTAAATCCTTTAGTTGATTCAAATCGATATCTATCCTTTGATAATCGGATAAAACTGTATCCATAGGCAGGATATACTGCACAACTCCGTTTTCAATTTCCGAAAGTCTGACGCTTTTTGATATCTTAAAATCCCCGCTTGCCTCTCTAATTATGCTTGTCGTGACTGCGACAGTACCCAATTCTTTTGCGATATCCCTTGCCAACGCCCTTATGTACGCTCCGCCCCCGCATACGATGCGGAATTCAAAATGGTTCTTGTCAATTTGGGAGAGTATATCTATACTGAAGACTTCCACAAGCTTTGGCTTCAATGAGAATTCAATTCCCTTTCTTGCCAGCGCATAAGCTCTCTTTCCACCGATGGATTTCGCACTATACTTAGGCGGAACTTGAGGGATATTCCCAATAAACTTATATAAAACATCCAATATGTCCTCTTTGGTTATGGATACTGCTTCTTCTTTTATTACCTCTCCCGCCAAGTCCAAAGTATCCGTCTCTTTCCCAAACAAAAAGCTTGTTCGATATACCTTTTTTTTGTGTATCGTATAGTCAAAAAGCCTTGTTGCTCTTCCTAAAGCTACCGGCAGTACTCCCTCGGCTTCAGGGTCTAAGGTACCAAAATGACCAGCTTTTGTGAAAATATTATTCTGAATTAAGTGGAATTTTAGAATACTTAACGCTTTATTGGATGAAATGCCCTTTTCCTTATATAAATTTATAAAGCCATTAAGCATTCTTAAGCGCCTCCGTCGCACAGTCTAATAATTTATTATAGATATCCTCATAGTATCCATAAATTCTACAGCCAGCGGCATTGGCATGACCACCCCCGCCGAATTTACTGGCAAGCATAGCGGCGTTTACTTTTTGCTTTGTTCGAAAACTGACTTTAAAGCATTTTACTTTTATTTGTGCTATGGATATGGCGATTTCTACTGTGTCCACATCTAAGATATTGTTTATAAGACCTTCGGTATCCGCCTCCCCCGTATCAGTCGCTGCAAAATCTTCAGGTCTGAATGAAATTATCGCTATTTTATGGTCTTGATAGAATCTTGCTTGTGAAAGCACCCTTGCCCTTAATTCGAAAAGATTGATTGAGATATCTTTCATAACCTTTCTGGAGATATCTCCAGCGTCTATGCCATAGCTTAAGAGTTCGGATGCGATAAGATGCGTCTCCTTGGTTGTACTGGGAAAAGAAAAGCTTCCTGAATCTGTTATAATCCCAGTATATATATGAGCGGCTATGTCCTTATCTATTAAACTTGAATCAAATTCCTTAAGAACTTTATACACTATTTGCGCAGTACTGGACGCTTTGTCTTCCAACAATGTGATTTGAGCAAATTCCTCATGCGACTCATGATGGTCAATAGAGATTCTATATTTTGCTTTTTTGAATATTTTCAGATATTCGTCTCCCAGCCTTGAGCTGTCCCCGCAGTCCAAAGCCAAGGCGCAGTCATAATTATCTAATTTTTGAGCATTGTACCATTCGCTATTTTTTAGGAATTGAAACTTTTGGGGAAGAGGATTTTCCTTATCGGGAGAAAACAAATGAACTTCCTTGCCCAGTTTTTTAAGAAAAGTATATACCGCAAGAGAAGAGCCTACGGCATCTCCGTCGAGGTTTACATGAACAAATATTGCAATCGTTTTACTTTCTTTTAGGATATCGATTATTTTTTGATACATCCTTACTCCTTAGGCTTTATCTCCTTTAAGATAGATTCTATCTTAAAGCTGTATTCTATACTGTCATCAAGCTGAAAATGCAGCTCAGGCACTTCTCTAATTTTTAAGGTTTTGAATAATTTACTCCTTAAAAAAGATGACGCGCTGTTCAAAACATCAAGTACTTCTTTGGAGTCGTTATTGCCAAAGACGCTGATAAAAACTCGTGCGAATTTGAGTTCCTTGGCGGTCTGTACCCTTGTCACACTTATTATGGAATTTATACGCGGGTCCTTAAGCTCATGAGCGATGAGATTATTGAGCTCTTTTTTTAATTGGTTTTCCACCCTTTCTATTTTTGCCATTTTACTGTTTTTCCTCCTCCACCAAATAAGCCTCTATCACATCGCCTTCCTTTATGTCGTTATATTTATCAAGACTTATACCGCATTCAAAGCCGGCTGCGACTTCCCTCACATCGTCCTTAAACCTCTTAAGGGACGCTATTGTTGTATCAAAAATCTCTACGCTGTCACGAATAAGCCGTACTCTTGCGTTTTTCATAACCTTTCCGTCCTTAACCATACAGCCAGCAACACTGCCCGCACCAGAAACCTTGAAAACAGCTCTAACTTCGGCAGTTCCCAAATAAGTCTCTTTGAATTTCGGTGCAAGAAGACCTTTTATTGCCTTATCGATATCGTCTATTACATCATAAATAATCTTATAGAGCTTTATCTCAACTTCCGACCTTTCCGCAAGCGCTTTCGCCTTATTGTCAGGGCGTATATTAAATCCAATAATTATCGCATCCGAAGTATCGGCAAGCATGATGTCGGATTCGCTGATAGCTCCCACTCCGCCATGCACCACATTGACCTTTACTTCCTCGTTTGACAATTTAATAAGCGATTGTTTCAATGCCTCCACAGAGCCTTGAACATCGGCTTTTATTATTAAATTTAGGTCCTTGGTCTTGCCCTCTTCCAATTTATTAAACACATCTTCAAGCGTGACCTTTTTTATCTTAAGCTTTTCTATCTTTTCTTTATTCTTTCGCTCTTCTGCTACTTTTTTGGATAGCTTTTCATCATTGACAACAAAGATTTGGTCTCCAGCGTTGGGCACGCTTTGTAGTCCCAAAATGGAAACAGCAGTTGAGGGCGGAGCTTGGGTGACTCTCTTGCCTTGGTCGTCGAACATTGCCCTAATTTTACCCGTCGCTGTGCCCGCCACAATAAAGTCAGATACCTTGAGCGTTCCCGTCTGAACAAGAATAGTTGCGACAGGTCCTGTGCCCTTGTCAAGCCTTGATTCGATAATTACTCCTTTTGCGGTTCGAGAAGGATTTGCCTTTAGTTCCATAATCTCCGCAACAGTCACTATGTTTTCCAATAAATCTTGAATGCCCATTCCTGTATGCGCGCTAACTTCTACGGCGGGAACTGTGCCGCCCCATTCTTCGACAAGAATTTCATGTTCAGCAAGCTGTTGCAAGACTCTATCAGGATTGGCTTGCTGTTTGTCCATTTTGTTTATGGCGACTATTATTTGCACTCCAGCAGCTTTGGCGTGGTTTATCGCTTCCACGGTTTGAGGCATAACTCCGTCATCTCCAGCCACGACAATAACAACTATATCGGTGACATTGGCACCCCTTGCTCTCATAGCGGTGAATGCCTCATGTCCCGGCGTGTCTATGAAAGTTATCTTAGAATCGTTGACCTTTATGGTATAAGCGCCAATATGCTGAGTTATGCCGCCCGCTTCGCCGGATGCAACATTGCTCTTTCTGATATAGTCCAAAATGGAAGTCTTGCCATGGTCGACATGACCCATAATTGTGACCACTGGAGGTCTGCGCGCAAGATTCTTTTCATCCTCAATGGTGTTTTCCTCAAACAATTCAGTCAATAACTCCTCGCCAGTCTTGGTTATCTGCTTTTCAAGCATTACATTAAATTCTGCCGCTATAAGCTCTGCGGTATCGAAATCTATGGTATCGTTTATGGTTTTTAGTATGCCCAAATCAAAGAGTTTCTTAATAATTTCACCGCCTGTTTTGCCTATCTTTTCGCTAAGCTGTTTTATTGTAATGTTTTCTGTGGTTATTACAGCGTGTGTTATCACCGTTGTCGGCGGTTTGAAGTCCTTTTTCTTATCAGACTTTGACTTTCTGGTCCTAATCTTGCGAATTTCGCCGCTCTCATCATATACCACAGAGGATGTAAGCTGTTCATAACCTTTTTTAATCTTAGCTTTTTTACTGAGATTTCTCTTATCTTCTCTTATTTTTGTCTTTTCTTGTTTATGTTTTTCTTTGGGTTTTTCTGCGGTTGTATGCTGTTTTGTTTCGGGTGTTACATCCTTAATGAATTTATCAGTCCTTGTCGGCTCTACCTTTCTAACGGTTGAAGCACCCCTCGCGTCCTTAACCAAAGGTATGAATTTCTCTCCCAGTTCCGCAGCCTTTGCTTTTTCAAGCAATACTTCGTCATGAATTTCTTCTTCTATGGATTCTTCCGTTTCTGTCTCAACAGCAGGCTCTTCGACTTTTGGCACTTCTGCCTTTTGTTTTTTAAGCTCTCTTTGCTGTTTAAGTTCTTCGGCTTCTTCCAAAATCTTCTTTCTAATCACAAACTCCGTTTTCTTTTCTTCAAGAAAACTGAATTTTTCTTTAATTAAGGCCAAATAAGAGCTGATAACCTTATCCTCATATTCCATAACCGACCTTAAAATTTTATCGGCGCTCTTGGCTTCTTGCAAACTATTGTTGTTATCACTCATATTGCTTAATCTCCTTTATTTCCCTTATTATTGCGTTTGCGAGATTTTTTTCTTTTAATCCTACCGCTTTGCAATTCTCTTTTGCCAGTATCTGTTTTATATCTAATTCTAATAATTCGACATTGTTACTGACGACATAATTTCTTAATTTCCTTTTTGAGGCGTTGCCAAGCTCTTTATCTTGAATAATAAGATACAAGCCCCGTTTGATCTTGACAATGTTGTCAACACCAAAAACCGCTTTTCCTGCTTTTATACAAAAGCCTAAATAACTCTTAATCTTCGGCGCCTGTTTCATAATATTCTTTCAATTTATCATATATTTCTTGTGGCACCTGCATTCCAAAAGCTTTGTTAAACAGCTTTTTATTCACGCATTTTGACAGACACTCATTTTGTCTGCACACATATCCGCCCCTCCCTTGCTCTTTCGGATAAAGACTGAACCTTTCGTCCTTCGTCTTAGTAACTCTGATAAGAGAGGACTTGGGCATATACCCTCTGCATGCCACACACATTCTCAATGGGTCTTTAGATTTCTTGCTCATCGTCTCCCGTTTCGTCATTTTCATCATCGTCAAAATCCATTTCCGTAACATCGGACAAGGTCTTTATGTCGATTTTCACTCCAGTAAGCCTTGCCGCAAGTCTGGCGTTCATTCCGCCCTTTCCTATTGCCAAAGAGAGTTTGTCGTCATTGACAATAACATCGGCGTGTTTTTCGTCTTCGGAAAGCTTGACCATAATCGGTTTGGCCGGGCTTAAAGAGCGTGCTATATAATCAGTCAGATTGGGGGTATAGAGTATGATATCCACCTTTTCGCCGTTGAGTTCAGCTACTATGGCGTTGACTCTGACGCCTTTTTGTCCCACGCATGCCGCTAAGGCGTCAAGGTTGGGGTCTTCAGAATAAACAGAGATTTTGGTGCGATGTCCCGCTTCCCTAACAGCATTCTTAATCCTCACAAGGCCAGAGCGAATCTCAGGTACTTCAAGCTCAAAGAGTTTCTTTACAAAGCCCGCACAGCTTCTTGAAACAATCACCTGCGTTCCTCTGGGGGAGTCTTTCACCCTTTTTACAAATACTTTTATTCTGTCGCCCACTTCGTATTTTTCGCCGAAAATTTGGTCGTTAGTCGCCATTACGCCTTCCATTTGCGAACCCATAATTTCAACGAATACTATATTGTTATCTATTCTTCTTATAATAGCGGAGACAAGCTCCCCTTCCTTTTCATTCATTTCCGCCGCTATCTGTTCCCTAACCGCTTCGTTTATTCTTTGCATAATCACCTGTTTAGCGGTTTGCGCAGCGATTCTCGAAAGCTTCTTGGGCGTGACATCTTCACCGATAATATCGCCCACCTCGGCTTTTTCTTTTATTTTCTTAGCGTCTTCAAGAGAAATTTGCGTCTCATTTTCAGGCTCACCCTCTACAACAGTCTGATAAGCCATGAATTTAATTAAGAATTTTTCTGGATTAAGGTTTACTTTTACGGCCCTGGGCTCTCCATATTCTTTTTTGTAGGCTGACGCCAAACCCGATTCCAAAGATGCAATCAACAGTTCTTTATCAAGTCTTCTTTCAGTTTCAAGAGCGTCAAGAGCCGTAAAAAAATCTTTATTTGTATTTGTCATTTTTATGTTCCTCCTAAAATTTCACATAAGGTCTTGCTGACTTTATATTTGATTTATTGATTTTTGTTGGTTTACCTTTGATAATTATTGAGATATCCTCATCGCCTACTTCCTTTAGTTTTCCAATAACAGTATGCATTTTTTCAATGGGCTGTTTGAGAAAAACCTCAATTTGATTGTCCAAATTCCTTTGATAGTCTCTATCCGTTTTGAAAGGTCTGTCCAATCCCGGAGAGGATATATTGAGAATATAACTTTTTCCGTCTGTGATGTCGTTTTCTTCCAAAGGCTGGTCCAAGGCGTTGTTCACCTTTTCACAGTCATCTAAAGTCACTCCATGCGGGGTATAAATATACACTGTAAGATTCATTTTGCCATAAAGACTTTTATATTCTATATCCACAAGCTCATATCCAAGTTCTTCTACAATCGGTTTGATTAAGTTTGTCGCTCTCTCTAAAACTTGCATTTTTACCTCCCTTATAGCGATAAGAGTGGCCGAAAAGCCACTCTCAAGATGTTGTAATCTATTAAGTATTTATATATTATCATATCTTATATGATTATGCAAGCGTTATCTCTTATTTTTTATCAATAACATAAGCTTCTTAAATACCCGTGCGGTGGCGATAGCATCATTTAATGCCCTGTGGGCGTTCTCAATCTCCACGCCGAATTCCTTACAAACAGTTTTGAGCTTATAATTTTTTAATTTCATATACTGCTGAGCAATCATCATAGTATCTAAGCTGTCATTGTCAAAATTATATAACAAAGGAAGAGCCTGTTTCCTTAAAAAGTCCAAATCAAACCTTGTGTTATGGGCGACAAGCACAGCCCCCCTTGTGAACTTGTAAAAGTCCGCGACCACTTCCTCAAACTTGGGAGCGCCCTCCACCATATCGTTAGTTATACCCGTCAATTCAATGATATTGTCGCTTAATTTCATTTCGGGATTGACAAGGGTCTCAAAGATTTCGACTATTTTCCCGTCTTTCATTTTGACCGCACCAATTTCAGTAATCTTATCCGCTGTGCCTATGCCTGTGGTCTCTAAGTCGAATATTACATAAAGTGTATCCTTAAAAATATCCGAATTTTCACTGTTTGAGAAACCGAAAAGCTCAGTTTGTTCTTCCAAAACATACTTTTTAGGGAATACTCTTGTATATTTTCGTGGCTCTTTCTTATATTTGGGCAAGGTGTTTATACTGTCATAGTTTATTTCACATTCGGCTATTCTATTGGCATAAAGGCAAAAGTTGCGTGAAAATTTATCAAACTTTATACTGCCTTCGATTGCAAGTATGTCCCCGTCCTTAAGCTCCTCTCCGCACAGTTTAGCCTTTTTGCTATGCGGAAAGAACTTTACGGGCAGAATCCCTGTGGTATCGTTTATATTAAAGGTATAAAAACATCCCTCTTTGGACTTATATTCTATCCCCTTAAGACCGCTTATCGCTCCGCAGACAGTCATGGACTCATATTCAGCGTCTTTTATGTCGGATATGTATCTTGGTTTTTTAGCCACGGCTCCCACCAAATGCTTTGTGATGTTGATATCAATAAGTTTAATGCTTGGAGCGTTGTCAAAATCGGGAAAGTCCTCCGAGTCATCCTCAAAATCTTCAGCGTTCGGTACTTCTATAATATTGATCAGCACATCTTCCATAAAGCAAGTTTCAAGATGCCTTGCCAATTTTTCCGCAAGTTCGGACTTTATGCAAAAATCATAAATAAACTTTTGAGCATAGATATCCAAAACAATAAGCTCAGAAGATATAGTTGTATTTATTTTAGCTTTTCTAATAAATGAAAAGATTGTCGGGAATTGGTTATAGACGAAATCCAAAGTCTCATTCAATATGTACTTTTCTTCGGTTATGGTCTTCTTATATGAAATAGAAAGCTTGAAGATATCGGGAATAAGCTCCAAAGCGATATCGTGAATTTTCTTTTTTAACTTTTGGTTTAGGTATTTATCATAATTGGAGCTTTCTGCAATAAACAAAAGCTTCAGGTGCTTGTTCTGCTTTAATTGTGCTAAACTAAGCTTAATAATCCTTTGTTCTTCGTCCAGCCTTTCCAAAAGCTTTTGCATAAATAAAGTCTCATTCACTTTATATACTCCTTAGTCAATCGGATAAGCTCATCCAATACTTCATCATTCGGCAGTGTTTTTAGAATTTCTCCTTTTGCAAATATTGCGGACTTGTCCCTGCCTCCCGCCACTCCAAAATCAGCATCTTTAGACTCTCCTATGCCGTTGACCACACAGCCCATAACGGCAATTCTTAAGGGTTTATTTATTTCTTTGGTCATTTCCTCAAGCGTTGAGGCAATTTTTTCAACATCTAAGTTGTTTCTTGCACAAGTGGGACAGGCGACCACTTCAACAAAATTTTTATCTAAGCCAGACGCTCTCAAGATTTCCTTCGCCGCAAAAATCTCATTTATGGGGTCTCCTGTTAAAGATACCCTAATAGTATCTCCAATATTATCCGCCAAAAGACTTCCTATTGCGACAGCAGACTTCAAAATCCCCCTCTTTGCAGTTCCGGCTTCGGTAAGTCCTATATGGAGTGGATATCCGCAAAGCTTGTCCAGTATCCTATAACTTTTTATGGTCTCAATAACATCCGATGTTTTAACCGCCAAAACCAGATTATCATAGCCCAAGTCCTCAATAATTTTAGCATTTTCCAAAGCGATTTCCGCAAGTCTCCTGGGCGTAATTGAATTTTCTTTTACAGAGCCTTTATTGACACCTACTCTTATGGGAATGTTTCTTTCCTTACAGCATTTGACAATATCTTTAATGGCAGTTTGGGGTATATTTGAGGGGTTTATACGAATCTTATCCGCACCGCTTTCTACGGACTTAATCGCAAGTTTATAATCAAAGTGTATGTCGGCGACTATGGGTACTTTGCCTTTTGAAAGTTCTTTTATCGTGTTTAGACTTTCGTCATTAGGAACAGACACTCTCACTATGTCTGCCCCGATTTGATAAAGCTTTTCTACTTGCCGAACAGTCGCAAGGGTATCTCGTGTATCCGTATTTGTCATAGACTGAATAGAGACGGGGCTGTTCCCGCCTATCTTCACATCTCTTACTAATACGGTTTTTTTCATATGTTACCTCATGCTACTTAAATAATTGTAACATATCCGCAAAAATCGCAAAAGCAAAAAGGACAATAAGCCCTGCAAAATGTATGATGCCCTCTATTTTTCTGCTAATCGGTTTGCCTCTTATCCATTCAATAAGCGTGAACACCATTCTCGACCCGTCCAAGGCTGGGAAAGGCAGCAAGTTCATAATCGCAAGGTTGGCGGAAAGCAAGCTTATCACATACGCCAAAGAGCCGAACCCCGCACGGCTTGCCTCGCTCATAGCCGTAATAATCGTTATCGGGCCGCCGGCAGATTCAGAGAATTTAAGTCCGCCGGTAATCAGCTGTCCCAACAGCCATAATATTTTATAGACGACATAGAAACCATATGAAAAAGACCTTGCGAAAGCTCTGAAAAAATTCAGTTTGACAGGCTTAATCATAGATGTAAAGCCAAAAGCGTATCTGGTTTCGGGGCCAAATTCATCCTCAATAATATTCTCGTCAACATCTCTGACATAGATTTGGCTTTTTGATACAGGTATCTCTAACACCTTGCCGTCTCTTAGAACTGTAAAAGTACCTTTGTCCTCTATTCTTGACATCGCAATATTGAGGTCGTCTAACATAAGTATATTCACTTGCCTATTATTTACTTTAATTATGACATCCCCTTCCTGCAAAAGTCCTTCTTGATATATTGCGGACTCTTCATAAATGGTATTTATTTGGGGAAGAAGCTGTCCATAGAAAGTGAATATCATGGTTATAATTATCAACGCCGACAAGAAATTAAAGAACGCCCCCGAAAAAAGCACAATAAGCCTTTTCCAAGGCGCCTGGTTTGTGAAAGCTGTCGGAGAAGAGCTGTTTTCGTCCTCATCCTCAAACTGACAAAAACCGCCAAGCGGAAAAGGTCTTATGGAAAACACCTCCCCCGTTTTCTTACTTGTCCTTTTATAGATAGGCGGTCCAAAACCTATGGCGAATTCCATAATTCTGAATTTAAGAATCTTTCCCGCCAAGTAATGTCCCAGCTCATGCACAATAATCATAAACATTAAAGCACATATGGCTATCAAGATGTATCCGATGGTCGACATAACCGAAGTAAAACTTGCGCTCAATAATGATATCATCTATATTTCTCCTCGCTTTATCCTCTTACAAGTATATTCATAAACCTCATTATGAATACTATACACTTCATGAATATCATGAAAATTCTCATTTGAATAGAATTTCTCAATGGCATATTCAATAAGCTTTGGTATATCATAAAAGCCGATTTGGTCTCCCAAATAGGCGTTTACAGCTGCCTCATTGGAAGCGTTCATAATCGCAGCGGCTCTTTCATTCATCTTAAAGACCTGTTTGGCGATAGCAAAACAAGGGAACTTTTCCTCGTCTATCTCGCCGAAATTCAGATGCTTTATTTTAGTCAAGTCAAGCTGATTGACATAGCTATTTTTTCTCTTGGGATATGTCAAAGCGTATTGTATGGGCAGGCTCATGTCGGGCACAGAAAGTGCTGCGATAACCGTATTGTCCTTGAACCTTACCATACCATGTATTATACTTTCGTCATGTCTGACCACTTCTATATTTTCGGTATCGAAAAGGTACTTGGCTTCGATTATTTCCATGCCCTTATTCATAAGGGTAGCACAGTCTATGGTGACTTTTTTCCCCATGACCCAATTGGGATGTTTCAAGGCGTCTTTGGCTTTGGCATATCTCAACTTTTCCTTGTCCCAATCCCTGAACGCTCCCCCCGATGCGGTGAGAATAATGCTCTCCACATCTTCCATATCATTGCCTATACACTGCCATATAGAGGAATGTTCGGAATCAACAGGAACAATCTTACCGCCGTACTTTTTCTTGGCAAGATTTATGAACCTGCCCGCCGATACAAAGCTTTCCTTATTCGCTGTTGCCAAAATCCTTCCAGCTTTCAAAGCGGCAAGCGAAGGTTTTAGTCCGTCCATGCCGTCAATACCGTTTATAACTATATCTATATTCTCAAAAGTTTCTGTATTAAATATGAAATTTTCGTCAAACGCCACTTGTTTGCCATTGCGGTATAGAAAATTATGTTTAAGGCAAAAGGCGCTTTGAGGTTGAAATTCCTCAATCAGTTCTTTAAGTCTTTTAAGGTTTGAATTATTTGCCAAAAGGACGATTCTAAAATCGTCTTTAAGGTTTCTTATTACATTAAGAGCCGTACTTCCGATTGAGCCGGTTGCCCCCAACAATGCTATTTTCTTTTTCATACGCTTTTAGAAGAAGAAAAACATAATGACCGCCATGACCCCAACGCCGAAGATAACAGAATCGATTCTATCCATTACTCCCCCGTGAGAGCCAAGCAATGAGCCATAGTCTTTTATATCAACCTCTCTTTTAATTTTGCTTGCGGCAAGGTCGCCTGCTTGCGAACATATAGAGATAATAACGCCGATAGCTATATACAGAAAATATGGAAATTTGGTGACGCTGCCGAAAGTGAATACAATATGGGCGGGATATTTAGCCAGCTCAAAAAGAGCATATACGACAAGCCCCCCGACAGCACCCCCTAACAGTCCCAAAGCTGAGCCCACATAGGTTTTTTTAGGGCTTATAGCGGGAAAAATCTTTTTCTTGCCCCAAAAACTTCCGCCATAATAAGCAAATGTGTCGCTCATAAGCGCAGCGCTTACCGCAAACAGCACAGGAATCAAGCCATAATCCTTATTTATGACAAATATGAGCCCAATAAGCGCCGCAGGATAGACTAAGAGCAGCATATTTACAGTAAAGTCCTTGAATGCCCTTTTGGTATCAAAAATATAGAAAGCAAAAGATACCAAGAATGAGATTAAATACGCAAAGAACAGACCGCTAAATGAGTAAAAATAACAAAGCGGATAAACCAAAACGCTGAAAACAATAAAAGAGACGCCGCTTGGCTTGTATCCCAATTTTTTCATTGCGGCGTACATCTCATAAATAGCCAGCACAGCCACCAGCATTACAAAACCGTCAAATACAAAATGAGTAAAGCTGGTTAGATACAGAATAAGGAAAAAAACTCCTAACATCACAAGACCCGTCACAGTTCTCTTTAGCATATTTAACCTCCAAAGTTTCGTTTTATCTCTTTATACTTTTGTAAAAATCTGTCCAAGTCGCCTGTTTGAAAATCAGGCCATAGCTTGTCGGTAAACATAAGTTCGGAATATATCGTTTGTAAAGGCATAAAATTGGAAAGACGCTGATGCCCGCCGAATCTTATCACCAAATCCGGGGCGGCGATATTTACTGTATAGAGACTGTTTTTTATGTCCTCTACACTTATCGGCGAATTATCAAACCGCATACTTTTGAGTTCAATACATCTGTTTACAGCGTGTGCTATCTCCAAATCCCCGCCATATCCAATGGCAAATATGAACATTCTGCCTTTATTATTCAGAGCGTCCTTATTAATCAGATTAATTATATCCAAAAGCTCATTCGGCAAAAGCTCCAATTCGCCAATGAACCTAAACCGAAAACCATTCTCCATTATTTTGGGATACACAAAATTTCTTAAAAAATAAGCAATAATCCCAAGAATATTGCCTACCTCATGGCTCTCTCTATTATAGTTATCGCTGCTGAAAGCATAAAATGTCGTATACTCAATACCCAGTCTGTCCGCCTCGTCCATGGCTCTTAGTAAGGCTTTGGCACCCTCTTCGTGTCCTTTCTTTGACGGCAGATTTCTCTGTTTTGCCCAACGGCGGTTGCCGTCCATAATCAATGCAAGGTGCATTTTATACTTTCATAATCTCCTGTTCTTTTTCCTGTACAATCTTTTCCACTTCATTGACTTGGTCGGCGACATACTTATCCACATCTTTTTCTACAGATAACTGAATGTCTTCGGTTATCACATTTTGTTTCTTGAACTTCTTAACATCGTCAAGGATATCTCTTCTGATATTTCTTATGGCGACTTTGGTCTTTTCACCCATGGTTTTCACCTCTTTGACCAAAGCCTTTCTTCTCTCTTCGTTTGGTTCTGGGAAGACAAGCCGAATGTTCTTTCCGTCGTTGGTGGGAGTTATACCAATATTAGCATCAATTATTGCCTTTTCGACTTTTTTAATGATGCTGTTGTCCCAAACATTGATACACAATAGGCGCGCTTCCGGGATAGTTATATTGGCGACTTGATTCAAAGGGGTGTCCACTCCGTAATAATCAACGGTTATGCCGTCCAGCACATGCACATTCGCCCTTCCTACCCTCATGCTTTGAAGTTCGGCTTTAAGGTTGGAGATACTTTTTTTTGCGCGCTCCTCTAAGTCTGCGAACAATAAGTCTATTTCCTCAATATCATAAACAAACATTTTGCCACCTCGTACTTTTTAGTTTTTAAGAACAGTTATATATTACCATAAAAAGTAAATGATTTCAATCTATTTAATTTTATAACTAATTTATAATTAACTTATATTTTAATTAATGATTGTGCCTATTTTATCCCCGCTTACTACACGGACAATGCTATTTTCTTCATTTAGCCCAAACGCTATGATAGGAATACGGTTTTCTTTACATAGGTTGACGGCTGTGGCGTCCATAGCCGTAAGCTCACATTTAATAAAGTCCAAATAGCTTATCCTGTCGAATTTTTTTGCGTTCGGGTTATCCTTGGGGTCACGGTCATAGATTCCGTCAATATTTTTCGCAAGAAGCAAAGCGTCGGCTTGTATCTCCGCAGCCCTAAGCGCCGCTCCAGTATCGGTTGAAAAATATGGATTGCCTGTACCGCAAGCGAATATAACCACCCTACCTTTTTCAAAATGACGAAGCGCGCGCCTCAAAATATAAGGCTCGGCTACCCTTGTAATAGTAAGAGCGGTTTGTACTCTGACGGGAATTCCCTTGTGCTCCAAGGCGTCCTGAAGAGCAAGGGCGTTTATGACTGTGGCAAGCATACCCATATGGTCGGCTGTGGTCCTGTCCATATTCTCCGCCTGCCGTCCTCTCCAAAAATTCCCGCCGCCCACGACTATGCCTATCTGTACGCCCATTTGGCTTACCTTTGCGATTTGGTCTATTACCCCGTCCACAATCTCTTGATTGATTCCAAATCCGTCCTTGCCGCTCAATGCCTCTCCGCTAAGCTTTATCAATACTCTTTTATACATCTACTCACCTCTTATAGAAGAAAAGGCACTGTCGTGCCTTTTGAATTTTACTTAAGTTTCTTTTTTGCGTCCTCAACCTGCGCCTGTATCTCGTCGGCAAGGTTTTCTTGCTTCTTCTCCAGCCCCTCACCCATCTCATATCTGACAAACCGTCTGATGTCTATTTTTTCCCCTATGGCGCTTATGGTCTCATGAAGCAAGGTAGTTATGGTCTTTGAGTTATCCTTGACATAGTCTTGTTCCATAAGACAGTTCTCTTTATAGAATTTTTTTATCCTGCCTTCCACCATTTTCTCAATAATGGGCAAAGGCTTGGGGTTCTCTTCATTAAGTGCTTGCGCCTTAAGTATTTCCTTTTCTTTTTTAATAACTTCTTCGGGCACTTCTTCTTTCTTGATATAAGCGGGTTTTGCAGCAGCTATTTGCAAAGCTATATTGTGTGCGAATTCCTTGAACAAATCGCTTTTCGCCACGAAGTCTGTCTCGCAATTTACTTCCACCATAACACCTATTTTTCCACCCATGTGAATATAAGTGTCAATAATGCCTTGAGAGGCGATTTTGCCCGCTCTTTTAGCGGCGGTCGCCATTCCCTTTTCCCTCAAAATCTCAATGGCTTTTTCCATATTTCCATTGGCGTCTACAAGAGCTTTCTTGCAGTCCATCATGCCCACGCCTGTTCTGGCTCTCAATTCCTGAACATCTTTCGCTGTAAATGACATTTATACCTCCCTAATTATTATTCCTCGCTTTCTTCAGCTTCCAAGCTGTCTTCCAAAGTCCCGTCAACCATTTCTTGGCTGTCCTCAGTCTCGCTCTTTTCTTCACCGTCGGTCTCGATTACGCCCTCTTTTGCCTCTATTACGGCATTGGCGATAATAGACGACATGAGCTTAATCGCTCTTATGGCGTCGTCATTTCCGGGAATGGGATAGTCCACATCTTCAGGGTCACAGTTTGTATCCACCAAAGCGACAATGGGTATTCCCAAGAGCTTGGCTTCCTTAACTGCGATATGCTCTACCTTAAGGTCCACAATAAATACCGCGCCGGGAAGCTCTCTCATGTTTTTAATACCGCCAAGGTTTTTTTCCAGAACATCCCTTTCCGCCTTAAGCTTCATGACCTCTTTTTTGGGCAATAAATCAAATTCGCCCATAATCTCTTGCTGATTGAGCTTGTTGAGTTTGTCGATTCTGGCTCTAATCGTCTTGAAATTGGTCAAAGTTCCGCCCAGCCACCTTTGGTTCATATAGAACATGCCGCATCTTTCGGCTTCTTGCTGAATAGCCTCTTTTGCCTGCTTTTTCTTTCCAACAAACAAAATTGCCTTGCCACTTGCGGCGACTTCCTTAATAAAGGCATACGCCTCTTCGATAGCTTTTACGGTCTCTTCAAGATTGATGATGTGAACATCGTTTCTGGAACCATAAATATACTTTGCCATTTTGGGGTTCCATTTTTTGGTTTGGTGCCCGAAATGCACGCCGGCTTCTAAAAGCTCTTTCATTGAAACCATAGCCATAAAAAAAAATCCTCCTTGTTTATTTCCTCCCCGAGCCTCATTGAAGGTGACAATCCGCTTTGGGACAACAATCCCTTCTCCGCCTTTTCGGGTGTATGTTTGGCTTGTAATATATTATCACATCAAGGTATGTATTGCAATCATTTTGATATGATTTCACTTATTTTTTTAATATATTGTCAAAATCTTCAAGCTTATGGAGACTATCTCATCGTCTATCACCACATATACCGAATATTCGCCCGCTGAAAGAGGAAGTTCGATTATCCTATTTGTTCTTTCTCCCTCAAGTTTTGTTACCTTTTGGTAGTATTCTTCCCCTTGCTCATAGTCTGTATGCAAAAGCGTTCTGTCCGATATACCTTGAGGGGCGATGTACACCTCAAAAAGCCCGCCCGGCATCATATTCAATTGTATTTGTTCTCCGCTGTCATAAGAACCTTGTTCAAACAGCAAATCAGCGATATCTCCCACGGCGGAAGTCCTGTAAGAATATTTTGTCCACCTTGAATGGGTCCTATAAGACTCTAAAGCGTCTTGAGGAACAAATATATGAATATTTGTAAGCGGTTGATAATATAGCCCGCTTTGCCCAAGCATGGGCGGTTCGCCTTTCATGACAATAATATTCAATAAAGCACAATCATTAAAGATATAGTTGCCCATATAAGCCACCGTGGACGGCATGGTTATATGAATAAGCGACAAGCATTTGGCAAAAGCGTATTCTCCTACTGACTCCAGCCCTTCGTTTAAGGCGATATCTTTTAGGTTCACGCAGTTATAAAAAGCGTATTCTCCTATTTCCACAAGATTTTCAGGCATCTCTATATATTCCAATGCCTTACATTCCGCAAAAGTATAGTTTCCTATTGATAATAGGCTTTCGGGCATAACCACTTGCGTCAAGTTTATATTACGATAAAAAGTGTAATCTTGAATAGTCCTTATGTTTTCACCGATAAAGACCTTTTGAACGCTTGCATTAAAGGCATGGGGCGCTATCGATACAACGGGAATGCCGTTTATGAACGAAGGTACATTGACAGCAAGGCTATTGCCCTTATAGTAGATTATTTCGGCTTCGCCGTCATTGAATTTAACCACAAAGTCGTCTTGAATAGTATCATATGGAACAATATATTCGAAAATATCTTCCCAGCCCTCAGCATAATAGTAATAAGGCAAGTATTCTATTGGCACATAGATATGGGGCATAATATCTTCTGAAACAAGTAGCTCAATAAGCTCAAAGACATCCATAAAATCATACACCCGAACATTTTCGCCGTCAATATTCTCTATATAGCTATAAACCGCACTGCCTTTCAGCTTAACGGGCATGGAATTGAGTATAACCTTAGACGCAAGCGAGAATATACCGGCTATGTTTTCGCCACCCTCTTCAAGATATATAGTGGTCAGCGCCTTTTCACCTGATTCAAAATCTCTTCCAAAAGCAAACTGTGATATATTCAGAATGCTTGAGGGCATATAGAATGTCAAGAGCTTGTCTTGGTTATCAAAGGCGAAAGGCGACACGCTGACCGTATTTTCGTCAAGCCTTATATCAAAGTATTCCTCACCCTGACCTTTATAGGCATAAGCCACATTTCCGATATACACTACCGAATTGTTTTCATGCGCTTGGAATAAGCTCTGATACCACAAGGTATCCTCAAAAGCGTTATGACCTATGTATTTCAAGTTTTCGTCATTGTCAAATTCAATGTTGGCAAGAGCGGTACAGCCCTCGAATGCGAAGTCTCCAATGTATTCCAAATCGAGAGGCAATATGGCTTCAGTTAAGTTAGGATTGTTAGCAAAAGCGTGCCTGCCGATTATCTTCAAAGTCATATTGAGTACGACTACGGTTTGGGTGATTTGTTGGGGACGGATAGTGGTTATTTTATGAATTTTATGAGACGGGTCTCTAAACAAATTGGGGGAAAGGCTGTATGTATTTTGTTCAAGCACTATCAGCGTGCGGTCAGCCAAAAATCCATTATATTCATATGCGACTCTGCCCAAATAAATCAAAGTATTGGGATTGTTCTCCCTAAGTGAAGTATAATACGGTGTTCCCTCAAACACATCCGAACCCAAATAGATAAGGCTTTCTTTACTATAAGTATCATCAAAATCAGTCAAAGACATACAGCCATAAAAAGCTTCGTCTTGAATGATCGCAAGATTGGAATTTGTGATAAACTGTCTTAAGGTACGGTTATTTTTGAATGCCCTTTCGCCTATCTCATATAGTTCGCTCTGATAGGGTAAGTTTATATCTCGTATCGCCAAGCAATTAATAAACGCCTCTGCGCCGATACGCTTAAGCTCGTCGGGCAGGTTCAATTCCTTAAGCGATACGCACTCTGCAAACGCTCTAACGCCTATATATTCCAAAGCACTGTCGCCGTTTGCCATAAAGACCAAAGTCTCCAGGGACTCCAAGCCCTCAAACGCATGGGCAGTGATATTTATTAAATTGCTGGGCAGTGTAAGCTCGGTTATATGTCTGTTGCCCATAAAAGCATAAGAACCTATGGTCTCAAGTGCTGAAAAGGCGGGGTTCTCAAAGACAATATTTGTTAAGCTCATATCCCCTTCGGGAGAATAAAAAGCCAACCGTCCTATATGCTCCACGCTGTCGGAAATCAGTACATCCGTCACGCTCTTGGCGTTATAAAAAGCATGGCTGACTATCTCTGTGGACATAGCGGAGATATTGACCTTTTGAAGTGATTGCGGAATATAATAAGTCTTTTGCGTCTTATAGTTAAATGAGGAATATCCGCCGTTGTAGGCAGTTTCACCAAACAGCTCCCCTAAGATATATTCTCCGGGCAAAGTCAATTCATTCAGACCTGAACATCCGTTAAGCGCGTTCTCTCCAATTTTTTCAACGCCATATGGAATGTGCAGAGCTGTAAGGTTGCTCTGATTGAAAAGAGCATAAGGAAGTATGGAAATAGTATCTTCATTAAGCGTAATCTCAGTGTCCAACGGCATATCGCCCTTATAGGTGTAGAATATCAATTCGCCGTTTAAATCGGAGCTGATATAGATTTCTCCGTCTGCTTGATTTTCCAGCCATAAAGTATTGTCAAAAGCGGTTTGCCCCACATACTCCAGCATCTTTGGATTAATGAAAATGACTTCAGTTAAGCTTAGGCAGTCATAAAATGCCCAGTCCCCTATACAAGTTACGCTTTCCGAAATTGTGACACTTAATAGGTCTATAGCGCCCCTAAAAGCATCGTTTCCGACCCAATCTACGGTTTCAGGAATTTGGTACACATGGTTGGGCGAATATGCGTTGGCAAAAGCGATAAGCCTGGTCATGTCGATATCAAAAAGCACATTCTCAACTACTTTGAAGACCGTATTGCCCTCCTCTACTGTCAGCGTCTCCAAATAATAGTTATTTACAAAAGGATTGTCTTGAATATCTGTGATATTCTTTCCGATCTCAAAGCTTTGAATACGGGTTCTATAAAATGCCGACGATTTGATATTTGTCACCGTATTGGGAAGAGTGATCTCTTCAGCCTCTTTACCAAATGCGAAAGAGCCTATCGACACTACATCAAGCCCGTTTATTTGTTCGGGTACAGTTATTTGGGAATGAGAGCCCATATATTGGAATATCTCGACTCCGCCTTGAACATTGATTATCGAATATACATCCTCGCCCTGGCCAAAAATCATATTATAGGAATTTATACCCTCCGAATAGGTCGTCCATTGGTTTTTATACAGATTAAGCGAACTTTGGGGAACATAAATCCTAAGATTGTCTTCCCACACTTTAGTAACGCTGTTATGAAGAGTAGGCGGAAGTATGGACTCCACTATCAGCCACCTTAGCTCCGTACAGTTCGCGAAAGCGCCTTCTTTAATTTCTGTGACAGCGTCATAAAGATGTACGCTTTGTATCTTTTGAGAATTCGCAAAAGCGTATTCTCCTATGACAGATAGACGGCTTCCGCTTTCAAATGTCACTTTCTCAAAAGCGTTGTTATAGAACGCCCTTTCGCCTATGGTGGTAACGCTTGCGGGAATGGTAAGGCGGTCTACTTTTGTTGAACCGTAAAGCACATGGTCGGGGAAAGCCTTCAGGGAGCCTGACCCCATAAAGCTCAAAGAGGTCATATTTTCACAATAAGCAAAAGCGTAACTGCCCAAAACCGTCAGATTTTGGGGTATATATATTGAGGTTAAGCTTGCGCAATAGGCAAAAGCGCTCTCACCGATTGAATTGATATTATTCGCTTGAGACAAGTTCAAATAATTAAGACTTTGGTTGTTATAAAATGCAAAGTCGCCTATCGACATCAGCTTTGAACCGATAGGAAGTATAACAGTATGAAGACTAAGGTTGTTTGCAAATGCGCCATTTCCAATAGCAGTAATACTTCTGGGGATATTAATCGTTTGGAATGCTGTATCCTTAAAGGTGTTTTCTTTTATCTCATTAATCAGAATGCTGGATCCAAAAGTAATATCAGTTAAAGATAAGCACCCCTCAAAAGCTCCTTTTCCTAAAACCCTCACAGCGTTATGCAAAGTTATTCTTTCAAGAGCGCTTTTGCTGAACGCATAGTTTCCTATATACTTAATTCCCGACGGCATCTTGACACTTTTTATCGTCGTGTTATAAAAAGCGTATGAACCGATAGAAACCACATTTTTACCATTGACAGATAAGGGTATCTCCACATAGTCGTCATTACCAAGATACTGTGACAGCTCCAGCCCCTCTTGATGCTCTATAAAAATTAAATCGTTATATTTTATTTCTTCGGGGAATATGATATCCGCATGGTCTTTCCATATATCGGCGTTCTTATATGCGCTCAAAGCGTTTGAGGGAACATAGATTTTGAATTTACTGTTGACATAAGCAAATGTGTTTTCGTATATGCGAGGCGGAGTTTGATTTTTGACAATTAAACTGTTCAAATTCTTTGTTCCATAAAAGGCAAAGTCCGCAAGTTCTTGAACGGCTGAATTGACTTCGTAAATAAGGCTTGCTTTATTTAACGGGTATGCCAAAAGCGATGTGCCGTCTTGATTATAGAGAACACCGTTAACACTTTGAGGTGAGTCTATATATTCAAGCGTTTCGGCATATGAGAAGACTCTTCCGTCTTCGATATACTGGAGCAAGATTTCTGACAAGGAGATTTGCTCAATCGTCAGATTATTCTCAAAAACATCATACGCTATGCCCATTGTCCAGTCTGTGCCTATTCTATCGGGCATTTGAACAATTGACCGGTCCCCGATATATTTTATTATCACATTTTCGCTATCCACCACAAAATTATTGATAATATCCCTGTACAATAGCACAGTGTTATCTTGCCATCTGCTTTGATTGTAGTCCAATTGCTCTCCCACAAAGATAGTCACGCTTGGGGAAATCGCTTCAGATGAGATATACAAAGACATACTTCCGTGATAGGGATTTGCGCTTTCCATAACAAATAGATAACGAACTCCGCTTTCAATCAAAGCGTTGTCCAGAATATGCTTTGTCGTAGCAGGAACAATCAAATAAGTCAGATTCTCCGTACCATAAAAAGCATATTCGTCAATCGTATCCAGCGTTTCATTTTCACCAAAATAGACATTCTTAAGGTTTTTCGCGTTATAAAAAGCTCTTTGACCTATATATTCCGCGCTTTCAAGGCATACCTCAATTATGCTTTGACAATTTTCAAACGCCGATTCGCCTATATGCGTGATATTTGACAAATCTATTTGTTCAAGGCTGTATGCGTTCAAGTAAGAGTCTTTCTCTATAAATTGTATCTGTGGAGAAAGAATAACATCTTTTAAGGCGTGACAATCCATGAACATACCCTCAGGTAGAGCGCTGATTTGTGAAGTTTGAATTGAAACAAAGCGTAGAGCTGAGGCGTTTTGGAACAGATAATTTCCGCTTTCTGAAAAATCGATATTTATCCTTGCCTCAACCAGTTTTTTGGCGTCATAAAAAGCTTTCTCAGCGATTGAAAGCATATTTTCAAATACAAAACTTGTTATTTGACTTCCGCTAAAGGCATTTTCACCTATGCTCTTAAGAGCAGAATTCTCACTGGTGATAAGGTTTATTAAGGAAGAATTGGCAAAAGCTCTGTTTCCGATAACCTCTATGTTATCTGAAATAGCGATATTCGTTATAGAATAATCGTTTTCAAACGCTCCCTCGGCGATTTTTGTTATGGGATACTCATTATATTCGTTTGGAATTATTACCGTCTCAGGGGTTATGGGATTTTCTTGCGGTTTGACGGAATAAGCGTTGTTTTCACTGTCAAATTCATACTCAAACCTGTACCAAACTGCAAAGAGCTCTATATCATGCGCAGGCATTCTTTCAAGGGTAAATTCTACAAGGGTGTCAAGGTCATGAGTCCAGAAAAGAAACATGTGGCATTCGTCGGAAACCGCATCCGTTATATCTAAGATATCGTCATATTTATAAGTCATTGTGGAGCTTACACCGTCCGCTGTGAATGTAATGGTATAGGTTTTTTTGGTATATACAGCATTTATGGTGACATCCTCAAAAAGCGCAAGATATTCTTCCGAAGCGCTGTCCCATACAAGAGCAAGTTCGTCAGCCAGCCAATAGCCCTCATAGCCTGTCTTTTGAGGAGGTTTGGCTGGGTGGGTTGAAAGGCTTTGACCATAAGTAACTTCATAATATATAAAGACACTAGAACCTGTCATAAACGATACCCTGACTTTTGAGGGATAGATATTCTCAAAATCAATCTCATTAAGGTATAATTCAAGTCTGTTTCTGGGAACGAAAAACTTTGAGTTGTGGCTTATATCGCCCTCGATTTGTGGGGGTGAATCGCTCGTAAGGACTATATCCAGCCCCAAATCATAGGAAAAAGCGTCCTTGCCAATGAAATTGGCTCTTCTGGGAATAGTCAAAGAAGTTATCGCCGTATTATAAAAAGCCCTTTCGCCTATTGAACTTAAAAAGCTGTTGGGCTCAAAAGTCACCGATTGCAAATTCTCCGCATTCTCAAACGCACCGATTCCTATGGTTTGAATTCCGTTGGGTATCTCAATTGAAGAAATGAATTTCCTATCCTTGAAAGCAAAATCGGGAATATGAGTGACCGTCGGGCGGATAGTGATATTTCCCACCAAACCCATAGGAGCGAATACAATTTCCGTATAATCGGTATTATATATGATTCCGCCGTCTGCTCTGAAATACGGGTGATTTTCATTGTCGCCCACCATAACAATCGACAATGAAGAGCAGTTCTCAAACACGGACAAGTCAAATACCGACAAAGCTATGGGTATTGTGAACTCTTCAAGCGAAGTGCAATCGGCAAACGCTCCTTTACCTATATGATAAAGAGCCATATCATCACTTACATTGGTTACCGATATAAGGTTTTGACAATTTTCAAAAGCAAAGTTCTCTATCCTTTCCAAATTCTGATTAAGCCTTAATGTGGTCAGGGAATTTTGATTGGAGAAAGCATAGGGCAGAATTCTTGTGATTTTAGAATCTAAGAAATATGAACCTACCGCCTCGCCTTTATATTTATAGATGATATTAGTCGCTGGAATAAAAACCTCTCCATTGGGCATTGAGTTATACCACTTTGTGTTGTCAAAGACTTCCCGGCCCATATCGCTTAGAGCGTCAAAATCGTCGAAAGAAATGCTTTCAAGGTTTATACATCCATAAAACGCCTTGTCTCCGATATATTCGACGCCTTGCGGGATAAGAATTGAATTCAAGCTTTGATTATTATAAAATGCCTCTTTTCCTATATGTTTTAAGTTATTTGGAAGAATGATTGAATCAAGTAGGACAGCTCCGTTGAAAGCGTAGTCGCCGATATATTCCACACTGTTTGAAAATTCCACATTCTCTAAGGATGTATTATTTATAAAAGCTCCCTCTCCAATTGTCACAAGACTTTCATTAAAAGAAATATGGGAAAGGTTTTCAAGGTTTGCAAAGGCATATTTGCCTATTGTTTCAAGCGTTGAGGGCAAGGTGATTGAATGGACGGCACTTAAATCCCTGAACGCATGGTCGGCGATAGTGGTTACGCCCTCTCTGATTATGAGTTCGGCTTCGTCGGGCATATCCCCCACATATCCATAAGCTATGTTGCCGATGTATATCACCTGATTATCAATTTGGTTTTGATACCAGCTGGTGCCGTGAAACGCTTCCATGCCCACTTCGACAAGCGTATATTGGTCCTCAAAAACTATGTCTATTAACGATTCGCATTCAGCAAAAGCTTGCGCTTTTATCGTCTGAATGGACGCCGGGATAAAAATCTCCTCAATACCGCTTTGATAAAAAGCTTTCTTTCCGATTTCAATAACGCCGCTTTCTATAATAACCTTGGGTGTAACCAAATTCGATGCGAATTCGTCTAAAATATATTGACCTTTTATTGTCAACTCCTCGATAGTCACACTATCGTCAAAAATGTTATCTATCGTAACCAAGGCGCACATGACGACCGCGCGGAATTCTTTGTTTGTGAAAGCTCCTTGCGCATCTAATAGGCTTTCGGGCAAGACTATATCTAAAAGCATTGTATCAGTGAACGCTCCCGGCACAATGTATTTTGTTCCCTCTATTACCGTATATGAAGAGTAAGTCCTGTCTTTTGGATAGTGTAAAAGTGTGTCTTGACAATAAAGAACTCCGTTATCGTCAAAATAAATCTCATTTTCTTTGTCCACAAAAATATTCTTAAGGTTGTTACAGTCTGTGATTGCGGTCAAGTCAAATGACTGTACGGTTTTGGGAACAAACAGCTCTTCCAATAGTATACAGCCGTTGAATACATTCGCGTTTATCGCCTCTAAGACGCTGTCCGGAGAAATACTCACCGTTCTCAGCTTTGAATTTGAGCTAAGACCGTATTCATCTATTGTCTGAACGGAATCGGGGATATCAATAGTCACAATGCCAGTTCCGCTCAGAGCATACCGCCCAATGCTCTCTAAGCCCAAAGGCAGGTTTATTGTCTGAATGGAAGAAAAGCCCATAAGATATTCGTCCGCCAAGGACAAGTCATCGCCACCAAGCGTCAAGGTGATTTCCTTAAGCGACAAAGGTATATAGTACCCTGAATTTGAATAGAAATCCACAGATGAGGCTACCTCGTCGGAGAAAAGGGAAAGCACGCTGGTTAGGTTGTTTGGGATATATATTTTTTCAAGATATGCACATAATGCGAAAGCCCCCTCTCCTATCGAGGTGATATTGGGAGCTATTAATTCATAAAGCCTCTGACAATTATAAAAAGCAAAACTTCCGACACTCTCCAGCTTGTCGGTATTTGGGAAATGTAAGTCGGTGGTGTTTAAGCCATAAAAAGCTCCTTCGCCGATTTCTTTTAAGTTGTTCTGCTCTTGAAGCACAATCTGTTCAAGGGAAACACAGTCCTTAAAAGCGTACTGACCAATCTTCACTACCGAATCCGGTATGGTTATTTGAGCGATATGACCGCTGTTATAAAATGCGTAATCTCCTATCTCCTCTATGCCTTCGATAAGAATTATCGTATCCGCCAAAAGGTTGGAAAAGGCGTAGGGCAGTATTTTTTTGTGCCCGTTGGAAAAGACGATTATTTGCTTAAGGGAATTTGGAACATAATATATATTTCCGTCATATTCCACTTGATAGCTTTGGTCCATATCCTCTGTCGAAAACAGCTGACAAAGCGCCATATCTGAACTTGAGGCTATGGATTGAATTTTTTCACAGCCAGCGAACGCTCCCGCGCTTATCGACAAAAGCTCTGATGTCTGGTTAAAGTTCAAAAACGATAAGTTTTTGCAGTTATAAAAAGCACCCTTAATATCAAAACCATACTGATTAAATTCACCGCCTATATATTTTACTGTATCGGGAATATTTAAGCTGTTGAGGTACTGCTGATTTTGAAAGGCTTGGGGAGAAATGCTTACTATATCTTGTCTAATATTAATATCCGTCGCAAGGTTTCCGACTGCGGAATACAACACTTTTCCTATGTAAACAACGCTTCCGTCAATACCGTCGGTAAGAAAATTGTACCATTGGGTATTTTCATACGCCTCAGCGCCTATCCTTAAAAGGTTATCAGCGTTCAGGTAAAAGATGTCCTTTAGGTCTTGACAGTTATAGAAGGCTCTATGTCCTATGACCTCAAGATTTTCGGGCAGAATGATTTCGCTTATAGCACAGTTCATAAACGCTCCGTTGCCTATCGTCCTAAGGCGAGAGCCTGAATCAAAATTGATTATTTCTAAACTCTCGGTTGAAAAAGCAAAGTCCCCTATCCGTGTTATACTTTCTGGAAGCCTGACTGACTTTATACCCGATGACATAAAGCCATAGTCGTCTATACCTTTTACCACCTGATTATCAAAAATGCTTGGAAGGATTATATTTTCAGGCATTGTTTTTTCGGGATTGGCTTTTATCATGCCCGTTTGGGGGTTAAAGCTGAAATAAATAAAGTCTGTCGCCATATTGGTATTGTCCACTATCCAATCCGCATAAATCGTCATATCCTCTTCGGGATAGAGCGGAAGCTCCACTGGCAAAGTAAAGCTTTGGTCAAGATACCAGCCGTTGAACTTATAGCCGTGCCTTGAAAGAATGGGAAGGTTGTCTATGGATATGCCGTAAGCTCTTGTGATAATACTGTTCAAGGACTGGTCCTGTGTTTCAAGGTACACGGTATATGTTATTTGCGACCAGCCTGCATAAAGTGTAAGGTTTCTGGCGGGAACATAGTCCAAATCAAAAGGTATGGTACATTCTTCATCAAGGAACCACCCCAGAAAAATATAGCCGTCTCTTTGGATGGTATAATTAAATTCACTGCCGTATTCTGCAAGGACGCTTTCCAGTTCCTCTCCGCCGTTGGTATGGAAGTCAATGGTATAGGAATTTCGGGTATAAACAGCGGTGACTTCCATGTCAGAGTTTATATAAGAAAAATCGGTAATATTCCATACCCCGGTGAAACCCTCTTTCTGGGGAACTTGCGGGATATTTTTCAATTCTCCCTCATAAGGTGCTGTTCGTGCTTCTACCACCCTCAAAACGCCGTCGGCGTCTTCGGCTTTGAATATTATAGAAAAATTCCTTGGTGTATACACCGCATTTATAATCATATCTTCCAAAATATTTGAGAATACTTTTATGTCCCATTTCCCTATGTATCCATATTTTTCGGGCACTTCGGGGGGCGTAACGCTTGAGCCGGCTGTGGTGGTTATGGTCTTATATACTTCATCGTCCACATAAAAAACAACGGTGACCTCTTCGGCGCCATTGCTACATGATGTAAAAATGAAAAGGAAAGACATTATCAAAATGATTAATACAAAACCGACTCTAAAAACGGGCTTCATAGGTTAGGTCTCCTCAAACTAAATGGATATATAATAATTCTTTAATATAAAGTATACAATAATTAATAAATTATTGCAATGGGTTTATTCTCGCATAAGAAAAATAAAAAACCTTTTCCTCAAGTGTAAAAGGTCTAAAAAAATTCGATTTTTATAAAAAATCCTTTGAGAAAAAACAGACTTGAAAACTTACTCCTGCTTTAACCAAAGGGTGTAAAAAATTTATTTAAGAAAATAACTTATTCGCTTTGAATCTTTTTCATTTCGTCCAAAAACATTTGAAAGACTTCTTCCAGAAGTTTCTCATCCTCTATCGGCAGATACAGTTCTCCGCCCTCTTCGTCTATGCCCATTTCATAGATAAGCACTTCGCCCTCTTTGAATTCTTCGTCGGGGTTGGCGGCTTCCAAAAAGATATACCATTTGCCTTTATAGTCAAGTTCCGCAAGGATATAAAAGTCCACATCCTGACCTTTATCGTCTGTCAAAGTCAATATCTCATCTTCTTCTATGAATTCGATATCCTTATTTATTTCTTCCTTTTTTCCCATAACACTAAATACTCCTTTTATTTATTTTGTCAAGATAGCTCTGTAATATTATAGTAGCCGCCACTTTGTCGATTACTTTTTTTCGTTTTTCTCTCCTCATTCCGCTCTCAATAAGGCTTTTTTCAGCGGATACGGTAGACAACCTTTCATCTTGAAAGACTATGGGCACATTGACATATTCTTCAAGCTTTTTTGCGAATTCCCTTGCCATGTCAGCTCTTTTTCCGCTTGTTCCGTCCATATTCAAAGGCAAGCCTATAACTATGGTATCACATTCTTTTTCTTTAATAATACGGGAAATATGTTCCATATCACGGCTTAAATCTTTTGTCCTTACAAAGGTCTCATATCCGCCAGCAATGATACTCATGGGGTCGCTTGTGGCTATTCCGATTCTCACATCTCCCACATCAAGCGCTATTTTTCTCATGTCAGCTTTCTATTTCCTCCAAGAGTTTTGCGGGATTGTCAAAGAGCTTTTTGTATCCGACTACCATAAGAAGCGAATTGGCAAGAAAAGCTATTCCAAAGAATATTACATAAGACCACATCACGCTAATAGCCTGTTGTATGCTCAGTATCATACCTATGATAAGGTATGACAACCCCACGCCCACAGCGATAAGCGTAGGCTTTAACGCCTTTTTGTTGTTCCTTGTAAGTTCGGTTATATTGTTCCATTTGAGATTCGGGGTTTTAAGGTCGTTATAAAGCCCAAGACAATTTATACCGAATCCCGAAGTGAATGCCACTGCAGCTACTCCCAGTGCAGCCAAGATATTGTGCGTGGGAGACACCAAGGCATATACAATGGTGACAACAAGTATTGTAACGATATTTACAGTGGACGCAAAATACAGCTTTGTTCTGACAAGCATTTCAGCGGACAAGGGAAGCGCTTTGAGAGCAAATAAGTTCTTTCCCTCTCTGGATATACCGACCATGGCTATTTGATTGGTAGCACCTACCATTAATGACACTAAATAAGACACAAAACCGATTGCGTATATTTCCGCCCTTTGGGGCGATTCAGAAATGCTAGAGATTGCTCCGGTTCCGACAAGAAAATATATCATAATTGGACACAGTATTACGCCCATAAAAGAATTAACAAGCAGCGTAGGCGTATTGAACAAAGTCTTTATCTCTTTTTTTAAGAACGATGTCTTAAGCCCCGCCGAAGTATACACAAGCTCTTTGTTTTTCTTGAGCGCCGAAGTCTTACCCTCACCCTCAACAATGACGGATATCCCTTTTCTATAAAGAACAGCAGACAGCAGTAAATTGACAGCGGCAAGCACCAAAATCTCGCCTAAATATATCAGCAAATTCAACGCCGTTTTTTTGCCAAGCATGGCCTCAACAAAGGGCTTATTGAATATTGTTATTCTCTTGATTAAATTGACAAGATTCACGATTTGGGCTGGAAGAATAATAACCCCGTCTTCCATTTCCTCGCTTAAATTCGCAAAACCGCCGATTATAGCAAAATATAACGTCATAACCAGCACAATAACAATAGTGATTGCAATAGCGTTGGATAAAGCCCTTTTTCTTAAAAAAGCGACAAGATACATTAGCGGCAGTGAAATAAGGCTTACTAAAAGAAGAGGTACAGCGGGAAAGACTATGACACCCAAAGCAATTAATATAAAAAATGTAGCATTCAAAGGAACGCCCATGGCTATGGAAACCACACCATAAGTCGTCAAAGACGGAACGATAAACAACAGGCTTATGACAAAATTGGCAAAGTACACCATGGCGAGCTTGGCAAGGAATATGGTTTTTTCGCTAATCGGAAGAGACATTAAGAGAGCGTTATCCCTTGAAAAGTATAAATAGTTCATAGCTACGAAAGCGCCGAAAAACAGCACAACAAACTGCCCCATTGCTATAAAAAGATATAGCACTTGTTCGTTTATGCCCGCTTGAATAGACGATCTGGTCAGGAAAAGAACATACAACACATAATAAGCCAGGATTGTCAGCGCCCCAAAACCTATTAAAATCAGTGAGATTACCTTATGGGATTTCTTTTCTCCCAGACCTTTGGTCTTTTTGAAATTGTTCTTGAATATGGTCTTAAACACCACCCAAAACTGCTTAAGCGTCGACATCTTGTTCACCTTCGCTTCTAGTGAGACTAAGGAATAAATCCTCCAAAGTTATGTCCTTTCTCTTTTCGTTGAGTTCTTGCATATCGCATACGGTTATGATTTTGCCTTTGTCGATTATCGCCACTTTTGTGCATACTTTTTGCACTACTTCAAGGATATGCGACGAAAAGAAAACGGTATTGCCCTTTTTTGTATGCTCCGCCATAAGTTGTTTTAGGTTATATGACGCCTTGGGGTCAAGCCCCGTCATTGGTTCGTCAAGCACCCATACTTTTGGGTCGTGTACAAGAGCGGAAATCAAGGCCGTCTTTTGCTTCATACCGTGTGAATAAGAGGATATTTTGTTGTTGAGCTTATCTTCCATTTCAAACAGCTTAGAGAAGCGTTCTATCCTCTCTTTTCTCTCCTTAGAGCCTACCTCAAAGACATCAGCAATGAAATTGATATATTCAAAACCTGTCAAGCCTTCATATGTTATGTTCTCGTCGGGAACATAACCTATGTTTTTCTTGGCTTTGACGGGCTCTTCTTTTATATCCGCTCCGCATATCTTGATATGCCCTTCATTAAAAGGCAGTATCCCCGTCAAGCATTTTATCGTGGTGGACTTGCCGGCGCCGTTAGGACCAAGAAAACCAAAGATTTCACCGCCCTCCACTTTCAAACTGACATTATCGACTGCCTTTACCGTACTGGATTTATATATTTTAGTAAGGTTATATATTTCAATCATTTCTTATATTCTCTCTTTAATAGATTAATCGGAAAATCGGTGCAAGAGTATTGCCCGTTTCCAAACATGAGTTTTTGTTCAATTAATAGTTTCTTACAAAGATTTGATAATAAGCTTGTGGATGGTCGCATACTGGGCATACATCGGGTGCTTTATTGGCATCTATTCTATTGCCGCAGTTTCTGCATTCCCAAACTTTCTTCTCCTCTCTCTCAAACACCTTCCCGCCCTTGATGTTCGCAATAAGTGCTCTATATCTTTCCTCGTGGGTCTTTTCAATAGCGGCGACACCGTCAAATAATTCTGCGATGTCATCGAAGCCTTCTTCTCTGGCTTCCTTGGCGAACTTGGCATACATATCAGTCCATTCATAGTTTTCGCCCTCTGCCGCCACATCAAGGTTCTGCAAAGTGTCATTTATGCCATTAAGTTTCTTGAACCAAATCTTGGCATGCTCTTTTTCATTCCTTGCGGTTTCCTCAAAAAACGCGGCTATCTGCTGATATCCGTCTCTTTTTGCTTTTGAAGCGAAATAGTCGTATTTGTTTCTCGCCATGCTTTCGCCCGCAAAGGCTTCCCACAAATTCTTTTCGGTTTTTGTTCCTTTTAAGTTTTTTGCCATAAATATCAATCCTCCTTGAATTTTTTTATCTCTATATTTTTTTCAAAACCGTTTTGGCTCGGCTTATAAAATACCAAGTCCTTTATGCTGTCGGGCAGATATTGCTGCTTAACATATCCGCCATAGTCATGGGGATACTTATACCCCGTGACCTTTTTGCTCTTATAGTTCGTGTCCCTTAAATAGTACGGAACATTGTCATGGGCTTCTTTCGCCGCCTTGTCCGCTGAATATAAAGCGGTGACCACTGAATTGGACTTAGGGGCGCAGCATACATATATGATACCCTCTGAAAGCGGAATTTTGCCTTCGGGCAATCCAATTTTTTCATAAGCGTTCAAGGCGCTGACAGCAACAACTAAGGCATTAGGGTCTGCCATTCCCACATCTTCCGCAGCGTGAATCACAAGCCTTCTTGCAATGAGCAACGGGTCGCACCCCGCTTCTATTAGCCTCATGGCATAATATAAAGCGGCGTCTGCATCGCTCCCCCTAAGACTTTTACAAAAAGCGCTCAACATATCATAATAAGCGGTTTCGTCTATGGACAGGGGCGGTGTTTGCACTGACTGGACAGCGATATCCTTTGTGATACGGATAACGCCCTCTTTATCGGGCGGAGTACTCAAAACCGCAAGTTCCAAGGCATTTAACGCCACCCTCAAATCTCCATTTGAGGCATAGACAAGGTGGTCTATGGCGTCATCGGATATGTCTATGTCGTACATGCCCAAGCCGTTCTTTTTGTCTTTAAGCGCCCTATTCAGCCCCTCTTTAATGTCACTTGGTTCAAGAGGTTTGAATTCAAAGACTCGGCAGCGGCTGACAATGGCTTTTGTCATATTGACATAGGGGTTTTCTGTGGTGCTTCCGATAAAAATAATCTCCCCTTTCTCAATAGCAGAAAGCATGCTGTCCGATTGCGCCTTGTTCCACCTATGGCATTCATCTAATAAAAGATAGGTCTTGACACCATACAAAGACAAGTTGTCTTTGGCGTCAGCAATTACTTTCTTTACATCCGCCACGCCGCTTGAAACAGCATTGAGATAGACATAATTGGATTTGGACATTTGAGCTATGATGTGGGCTAAAGTAGTCTTCCCTGAACCCGGCGGACCATAGAATATACAGCTTCCCAATCTATCGGCGACAATCGCCCGTCTCAATAGACTGCCTTCTCCTACGATGTGCTTTTGCCCTAAAAAATCATCTATATTCGAACATCTCATTCTGGCTGCCAAAGGAGCATTTCTTTGTCTATTGATATTGAACAAATCCATAACTGTATATTATAATCATTTTCAAGAATTGTCAAGCATTAAAACTCTTCTTCAAAAGCTATCTCAACCACAATTTTGGACCTTTTCTTATTCTCCAATCTAACCTCAAAACCGCCTTTTTTCACTCCGTCAACGGTCAGTCTGTTCTTCTCACCTTGAACATATTCAATTATATATTCGGATATATTGTATTTGTATAGAATCTCGCTATTTATCAGCTTTTTGGGCAGATTGGGGAGGATAACAAGTTTGTCACCATTTCGTTTCAGACCAAAGAATTCCTCTACAATAAGCCTATACGCCCAAGCTGCGCTGCCTGTATACCATGTCCAGCCAGCCCTTCCCTTGTTGTCGCTGTTATAATACACATCGGCAGCTAAGACATAGGGCTCGCCCTTATACATCTGATTGTTATCGGCGAATCTGCATTTTTCCGTCGGATTTATCATTTGAAAAAGCTCAAAAGCCTCTTCCTGTTTGCCTGCTCTTATCAGTGCCATAATATACCATATCGCCGAATGCGTGTACTGCCCTCCGTTTTCCCTTATTCCCTTAGGATAAGAGCTTATATACCCAAGATATGTCTTCTTGGTCAAAGGCGGAGACAAAAGCTTGATTATGCCCAATTTCTCGTTCACCAGCTGTTTTGCGGCGTTTAGACAGCTTATCCTCTTTCTTTCGTCGGCGATATTGTATAGAGTTGCGAAGCTCTGCGCCACAAGGTCGATATTGTATTCGCTTGTATTGCTTGCACCGTACCACTTGCCCTCGTCAGTAAACAACCTTTTATACTGACCGTCCTCAAAACAATATTCGTCAATATTTTTCTTTAATTTTTCCGCTGTCTCATTAAAGAATTCCTTCGTCTTTTTATCGCAATACTCCTTAAATCTCATTAAAACATCATAGCAAAGCATAGAAAGTGCGACGCTTTCTCCCCTGCCGTCTATGCCCGCATGGTCCAATCCGTCGTTCCAGTCCCCTCCTCCAAGCAAAAGAATATTATGCTCTCCGAATTTCAAGGCACTCTTAATCGCCCTTATGCAGTGCCCCCTTATCGGTTCTGTATAAGTTGTATATGGAGGGTCTTCCAGCCTTGTCTTTTCATAATCCTCTAAAACAGGCGACTTCAAATAAGGAATTTCCACATCTAAAATATTCTTGTCATCTGTAAATTCAATATACTCACATACCGCATAGGGCAGATACAGCTTGTCGTCAGTGATTTTTGTCCTAAGCCCAAATTTGGGATGATGCCACCAATGCATAACATCCCCCTCTTCATACTGACGACCAGCCGAATAGATTATCTGTTCCCTTGTTATTTCTGGGTTACTGTGCAAAAACGCCATACAGTCTTGAAGCTGGTCCCTAAAGCCCGTCGCTCCGCCCGTCTGATAATACCCGCACTTGCCCCTAAGCCTGCTTGAATATACCTGATATAAGAGGTTGTTCGCAAAATAATTAAAGCTCTTCACAGGCGATTTTATATTGATGTTGCTGATTTCGCTATACTTTCTCAAATCCTTTTCCTTATATTCCAAAATGCTGTTTTCATCTAATGAATTCAGGAACACATAGTCTTTTGAGGCGACAAAAAACAACTTTTGAGGAAGACTTGATAATGTGATTTCAAAATAAGGCACTTGCTGAGCGTTGAAGTTCACATTCTGAATAGTCCCGTTTTTAAGCCCAAAAAGCTTGAGATAAAAGCTCTTGCCGTTCAAAAGATTATATATGGAAAGCGTATTATGATTGAGTTCTATGGCGATAAAGTCGCTTTTCACCGTCCAGCTTAGATTTGGATAAAAAGCATAGATTAATTCAACGCCTGTGTGCTCCGCTGATACGGGCATAATGTTTGTTTCACACACCCGCCCCATTCCCTCGTTTATGATATAGTTTGCGACCTCGATATCAAAATCCGTCAAAAGCGTTTTGTGAATATTCATTCCTTTTTGGTAGATAGTCATATGCCCTTTGCCGCTGCCGCCGTTTATCCTGTGATAATTTTCTTTAGATTTTAGGAACAAATACTCAAAAGGCGTATCCTTTACCGGGTCAAAGTCATGACGGGTAGCTTTGAATTCCCTTGAATTTTCAAAAAAGTAGAACCCGCCACCGTTTTCGGTTATCACCATTCCGCCATATTTGTCACAAATGACATTACTATAAGGCAACAAAGGCCTATCGTACAATATATAAGACTCTTGGCAGTAGTACCCTGCGCCGCTCTTCAATGAACTTTGTTCTCTGTCATCCATTTCAAAGTCCCTTAAATACGCTTGGGAGTCTTGGATATTTCTTAATATATTATCTCTTTCTTTAAGTTCGTATACTGAAAGCTCGGTATCCAAGACCAAAAATGCAAAATCAAAAAGGTACTCTATCTTTTGAGATTTCTCGACCAGCATATAGTTGGTTACAAAATACCTTTTCAAAAGTTCGGTTATATGGTCTTTTTGAGTCTCCTTGAAGTTTTCGCTATAATACACTATCAGCCTTAAGTCCAGCCCCAAATATTTCCATTGCCTAAAAGCTTTCAACAGTTCAATAAAGAAGTTATTTTTTGAGTCGTCATATAAATATAGAATTGTCTTTTTTCGATTAGTAATGAAATCAAACTGGTTCTGAAGACGGTTTTTCCATACATATAAAAGCGTCTTATTGGGATAAGGTTGATACAAAAGCGGCCCGCAAAGTCTATTGGCAAGGTTGCCTATCCTATATTTCATCCGTGAAGATTCCTTGCAATAGCTATAAAAATCGTCGGGCAGAATTCTTATATAGTCCTCCAGTTCTTCCATGCTCTCAGCAATAATAGTAATTATCTGGCACTCTTTCTTTTCGTCTTCAAATTCGCCAACAATCCCCACAGCAGGCTCTAAGACATCCCCCAAGGACGGATAGAGCTTCTCTTCTTGCTCATCCTTAAGGAATAGCGGATTTTTTTCACTGCCGTTTCTTCCCAAAAGATTAAATCTATTTGTCTCTATCTTTAAGTTCCTAAGCCCCCTTATCACAAACGCCAAATATACATCGCCCTCTTTCTGCATAGACCTTTTGTGGAATATAACAGCTTTATTGCTTTCGTCAAAAGATGTGTGTATAAACAGGTTATTAAATACGGGATGTGCGTTAAATCCGTCATAAGTGTTCAACGCAACATCCATATAATACGCCACTTTTTTTACTGGCATATCGTTTTTCAAACTCAACCGCCTGACTTCTGCATTAAGCCCGTCCGCCACAGCTATATCCTGCTTAAGTCTTAAATGAGTGTTCTCAAAAGTCATCTCCACATCAGAATAAGATACGCTGAACTTGCTTTTATCTTCGCATAATGGGAAGTACGACGGGGAGAATATGTTGCCGTTATAGTCCACTACATAAAAGTATCCGCCGTTATGCGTTTCATATATTCTCCTATAAGCGTTTATAAACATGTCGTTATATTTTACAAAGTTATTCCCCAAAGTATCGAAACATACCGTCATAGCTCCGTTGCTTAATATAGCGGATTTGGTATTGAACTCTATCTCCGAAATATATTCATAATACTCATTGTCCATTTTCAAAATCTTATTGTTCTGTGTCTTTTGTTTTATAGCGAAAGTCTGTTCGCTTGTCCTTTCATTTAGCAAATTCATGCACGCCCGCATTCCTTTTGCTTTTCTAAAAAGCTTACAAAGCACATCGTCGTTCAAGGCGTTTGTTATTGCCGCAAGAATCATGCCTTGGTGGTGCGTCATATAGGACGCTATAAACCTTGTTCTTCCGCTTAAATCAATAGCTTCATAAAATCCATAGTCATGGAATCCACCCATTTCTTCAATTTTGCTTAAGTTTTCCATAACTTCATTTGGGATATATTTCAAAGCCAAAATGGAGCTGTACGGCGAAACTGTACTCCTGTCAAAATCGCTTCTCAATGAAAGTTTTTTTAGACCAAAAGCATAGTACTGATATCTCAATTCGTCGTCAAATTCATAATAACAGCTTTCGCTGACACCCCATATGCCCTTTACCGCACTTCTGGACTGAATGGTCGCCGCCTTATAAGAGCTCTCATGTAGCAACGAAAACCTTGGCGAATCAATGAACAAATCCGCCATAAGGTACTCAAACATAGTACCGCTCCAAGACAAAAGCGTGTTGCCCATAAGCGGTGTATAGTCCCTTTGCAGATTGCGCCAATGCTCGGCTTTTCCGCTCCGTGCGATATAAATCATGCTTAAAATCCTTGCTTCGGACGCCAAGATATCATAATGCCCTGTGTATTCCCCGCTCTTTTCATTAAACCCTATATAAAACAGCCCCTTCCTAAAGTCATAGAGCCTGTCCAAATCGGTATCTTCTATTATCCGTTCAGCTATCTCCACGCCCTTTTGAAAATTCTTATCCTTAAAAAATTCGTTGACTATCATCAAGCACGCCAAGAAATTTCCGCTGTCTACGCTTGAGATAAAATTGTTTATCGGGCGATAAGTATCAATTTTATACCAATTGTATAGATTTCCATGCCATTTAGGCATGATATCAACGCTTTTTATCTTATTAAATAGAGCATCAATACATTTTTGCAAATCAATAAACCCTAAATAATACGCAGATACATCAGCAAGCATAGAAAAACCTATATTTGTTGGGGATGTGTTCTTGGACTGCCCTTTATAAGGCTTTATTTGCATATTATCGCCGATTATCCCCGACGGAGTCTGCATAAGATTAAAGTACTTATAGGTCTTTTCCGCATAATTTATGAGTTTTTCCTTTTGCTCCCGAGTCAGACGGTATTCCTTAAATTCCCTATTGCCCCAATAAAGAGACAGCTGTGCCAAATACGCCCATACTCCAAACGCCAATAAAAACACCGGGTTCAACCCGACAAAAAACATAATTCCGCCCAAAACAGTCAAGAACACAATGGACACTGTGAACTCTCTTATATACGAATAAAAGCTCTTTTGCTTTTGCGCCTGATAATAAGTTTTCCATTCCAAGAGGTTGCCTTTTGAGGCCATTTTCATAAGAGTCTTAACAAATAGAATAAGGTTCGCTATGCCATAATATGTCAGCATAAACACTTCTTCAATAAGGTTTTTTATATTAAGGGCTGTTTTCTCTACGATATACCTAAACCTTATATTGTTATTCACGCCTTGGAATATGCCTATTTGGTTTATGATATAAGGAAAGGCTAAAACCAAAAAAAACCACTTCCATATCCCCGCTGACAAAAACACCGCCGAAAGTGCCAAAATGAGTAAAAAAAACTCTCTCAACGGATGAATTGCGTTATGGAAAATAAGGAATTTATAAAATGGCGACATCTTGGAAATGTACTTTCTGCCCTCGTCGTTCTTCCACGACCTGCCTATAAAAGGCAAGAGCTGGATATCCCCCCTCATCCACCTTTTACGCCTTTCCCTTTCTGAAAGAAAACCTGTGGGTGCGTCCTCGTATATCGTACCCCCGCACCCTGTATTTAAGAGTGCCCCCTCCAAGATATCGTGTGAAAGTATCTTTTTTGAGGGGAACACCCCTTCAAGCTTGTTATAAAACGATTTTACCTTATAGATTCCCTTTCCGCAAAAAACATCTTTGCCAAAAAGATTATAGTAAAGTGATGAATAGACCGGATAGCCGATAATCCCGGCATTAAATAAAAACCTTTTTGAGAATCCCGTCCTTATTGAAAACAGATTATATCTGCTGTGGGCGTTTATCAAGTCATATTTCTCATTATACGGGTGGGCGATTATGTTTATCATATCCCTTATGCCCGAAGTGTTGACCGTATTATCGGCGTCAAGCGTCATAATATATTCAGGCTTAGGATATTCCTTTCTCAATATAAAAGAGAATTCTTTGTCATCTCCTGTGACAAGATACCTATTAAGCGCCATTATTGCGCCTCTTTTTCTCTCATATCCTATATATTTATCCCCGTCCTTGACCCTTTTTCTAACAAACACATTGCATCTGTCATATTTCAAAAGCTCGGAAAGCTTGTCAATAATCGCCTTATCTTCGCCAAGTGTTTCAGAGTCGCATTTTTTCAAATCCACAAGAAGTGAGAATTGTATATTCTCACAGTCATTGCCCTCTTTGACTTCCAAAAGGTGTTTGATCGCTTCGTCTGCTTGTTCGACAGATGTCAAAAATTCTGAAATCACCACCATGGTGTTATGTTCGGGCGGTATCTTTTGATAATTCATCTGTGGAAGAGTCTTTTGTTCGACGAGGTGGGAAAGTATAGTGTTTATCAAAAATTCCACAATAAAAAAAATGGGAACAAGGCTCAATAAAGCCGCCACAACACTTCCCGTCCATAGCCAGCCCCCCGCCCCGAAAGCCAAAGTCGTCGTAATTATGGAGATTATATACCAGCATTCTCTTTTATTTGACCTTTTTGTGGGTATGGCAAGTGTCTGTCCTGTTTTCACAGCCCTTTTTAAGGTGTAATAGTGGTCATACAATATGGTTGCGATGTCGGTATTGTTTTTGTCCGCCATTTCCACAAGCGCTTTTGCCACCACCATTTCGCTTATGTTCAGCTTTTCGCTTATCTTTTCAATTATCCTAAAAAACGAATACTTTGTATTCATGCTCATCTTGTCATACTCTTTTTGCTCTTTTAGTATAGAAGTGACATTATGGTATTCCAAACGCTCGTCTTTGGGTAAATAATCATTATAATTCAACAACGCCTTAAAAAGGCTTTCCGCCATTTTGGTGCTATGCGTCAAGGACAGATTATAATTAAATGCTATGCTTTGCGGATTGATGCCCATTCTCCTAAGTTGCCTTTCAGCTTCTTCTTTCAACTTGGGGTTGTTTAACAAGAAATAATTATATACATCGCTGACCATTTTTCTCTTAATGATCATGCCTTTGCGGGATAGTCTGGCACATTTGGAATGGAACAATATCCTTTGGCAAAGTATATAAATCTGTTCGATTGCTGCATAGCTTATTGCATCATTAAACAGCAATATTTCACTGAAGCTTAAAGAAAGCTGATTTTTTATAGTGTTTAAGGCAAGGGATATCCTTTGAGAATTCAAGCAGTTCAAGGACCTGTTTACAATAAACCTTGCCAGCGCCGTGATTCTCACCTCTCCATTAGAGTGAGGGAGGTTTTTGAAGCTGTTTTTTTGTTTGCTGAAAATGAATCTTTTGACAAGATATATATTTTGATAAAGCCACTTTTCATATTCAAACAAAACCTTGTTTTTCTTAACTTTGGCTTCTATCAATTTGTATGCTCTATGAATAACTGGATAAAGAGAGGCAAGGTTGTATCCCTTGCCATACTCGGTAATTCTCATTTCCCTTGCAAACGGCAAAAGCGCCCTGACCAGGTCGTCGTCACTTAGACACACCATTTGTTTTATCTCTGGTCGTTTAATGGTCGCTCTCCATGCAATAATAATAAGTATTAAGATATTAACAGTTATCAGAATCGTATAAGGCATAAAATCTCCTCTGTTTATTATTTCCATAATACAGATGTCTAAACAATACTAAGTTGTTGCAAACACAGGGCTTTTATGCTAAAATGCTTATAGAGTTAGTCGAGTGACCGCATCAGTATTGATGAGGAAAGTCCGAGCATCACAGGGCAAAGGCGGTGGGTAACTCCCACTGAAGGCGACTTCAAGGATAGTGCAACAGAAATATACCGCAAGACCGCAAGGTTTTGTAAGGGTGGAAAGGCGCGGTAAGAGCGCACCAGCAGTTCGGCGACGAAATTGGCTATGTAAACCCCGCCTGATGCAAGATACGGGTCAAATGGATTGCCCGTCCGACCCCAAAAATCGCTTGAGCATTCCGGCAACGGTTTGCCTAGACAGATGGTCATTCAAGACAGAACTCGGCTTATAGACTAACTTCAGAGGCTGGCTCTTTGAGCCGGCCTCGATTTTTTCACTTTATAGAAAATTAACAGCTATCATTGAATGTTTTTCAGCCATAAATATCTTAAAAATACCATTCAGTTATTATAACGCATTGTTCATAACAACGAATAAAAAAAGCTTTCCTATTAAGGAAAGCCAAATTATTTTTTTATAGCGTATAATAGAAAATTCTTTACTTTCTACTGCCGGGTTTTACAAGCGGTATTCCCTCTTTACAGATTGGACAGTCTGCGGGCTCATAGGATTGTATCTCGACGGATACCAAGGAATAGAACGGAACGCCGAAATCAGCTTTACCACCGCTTCTGTCAACAAGGGAAGCCGCTCCAACCACTTGACCGCCGTTATTATTAATCAATTGAATAACCTCTTTGACAGAACCGCCGGTGGTCACAACATCTTCGACAACTAAGCACTTTTCTCCTTTTTTTATCTCAAAACCCCTCCGAAAAGTCATCTCTGAATCTTGCCTTTCGGCAAAAATATTCCTTTTGCCCAAGTGTTTCGCCATGCAATATCCTATGATTATTCCGCCGATTGCGGGAGAAGCAACACATTCTATATCAACACCTTGAATTTTTTTTGTAAGTTCTTTTGTCAGCCTTTCGCTATATTCGGGATATGTAAAAAGCTTTGCACATTGCATATATCTATCGCTATGCCTTCCGCTGGTCAGTAGAAAATGTCCGCTCATCAGCACCCCGGCTTTTTCAAAAATATCCATGATTTCCCTATCGGTCATACAACAAGTCCTCCCACAAGCTCTTTTATGTTTTTGATATTGTTTTCTTTGCAAAATTCCGTCAGTTCCTCTATTATCTCCACCATTGCCATAGGATTTATCATATTTGCCGTTCCGACTTGCACAGCACTTGCACCCGCAAGCATGAACTCCAAGGCGTCCTTATAATCCATAATTCCGCCTATTCCGATTATTGGGATATCCACCGCCTTATAGCATTCATACACCATGGCGAGCGCCACAGGCTTTATCGCAGGTCCGCTCAAACCGCCTATGACATTGGACAATATCGGCTTTCTTGTATAAATATCAATTGCCATTCCCTTAAGCGTATTTATTAATGAAATACAGTCCGCCCCGCCGTCTTGCGCTGCCAAAGCATTGTCGGAAATAGACGCCACATTGGGAGAAAGCTTGACAATAAGAGGTTTTTTGCAAAATTTTCTTACTTCCTTTACTATATTTTTGACATCTTCGGGCAACACCCCGAAAGAAAGCCCCCCTTTTTTGACATTGGGACAGCTGATATTAAGTTCTATCATGGATATATCGGTATCGCTAAGCCTTTCTGCTAATGCGCAATATTCAGATACAGTATTCCCAGCTATATTGGCAATAAAATTAGTATCTTCTTTCAAAACAGACGTCAAATCTCTCAAAAAAGCCTCAAGTCCGGGGTTTTGAAGCCCTACGCTGTTGAGGATTCCGCCATAACATTCAGCGATTCTTGGGGAGTCGTTGCCCTCTCTTTTTCCCAAAGTCAAACCCTTTAAGCATATACCGCCAAGCTTGGACAAAGAAAAGAAGTTCTTAAACTCTTTTCCAAAATTGAAAGTCCCGCTTGCTGCAATTACGGGATTTTTGAATTCAATTCCGCATATATTTGTGCTTAAAGCGGTCATAGTATCACCTCTTTTATATCAAAAACAGGACCTTCCATACAAACCCTTTCTTTACCACGAATTGTCTTACAAGCGCATGTCAAGCAAGCCCCGAATCCGCATCCCATTCTTTCTTCAAGTGATACAAAAGTGGGTATTTGGGTACCCACAACTAAATTTTTAAGAGCCTTAAGCATAGGTTTAGGTCCACAGGCAAAAATAGCATTGAACCGTTTCAAATCAGACGCCAAAAAGTCAGTCACAAGACCTTTTTGTCCCAAAGAGCCGTCGTCGGTGGCTATTAATGTCTTTCTGCACTTCTCATTAAAGATATCATTACATACAAAATCATGTTTATCTTTGCAACCAAGATATGCATAATAATTCTTTTGAGGATATTCGTTTATCACCGAATAAAGGGGAAATATACCCAATCCGCCCCCGACAAGGGCTATATTAGAATAGTTCCTTGCCTCAAAGCCGTTGCCAAGCGGTAAAATAATATCTATGATACTGCCTTTCTGCATTCTTGAAAGGGCTTTTGTGCCCTTGCCCAAGGCTTTGTATAGAATTGTTATTGTGTCGTTGTCAAAGGAATGAATGCTCAAAGGGCGTTTAAGCAGTACCCCGTCTGTTTTCCCACAGTCGACCATAGCGAACTGACCGGCTTTTATCTTAGGCATGCCCTCAATAAAAAGCACAATTTTATAGATGTTACTAGCTGTTACATTTATATTTAATAAGATTTTTGCTTTTGTCGTTATCATTACATCATCCTTAAAAATTCGTCATAAAGATATCCTGTGTCATTTGCCTCGGGATAAAACTGCACCGTAAAGCAATTGTTGGAGTATTTTACACCCTCTACCGTCTTATCATGCCAGTTTATAAAAGTAACTTTGCTGTTCTTGGGAAGCGTCTCCGCTATTACGGCATAGCTATGGTTCTGTGCAGTAATATGCATTTTTCCGCTTTTTAAGTCCTTTACGGGATGATTTCCGCCCCTATGACCGTACTTTAGTCTTTGGGCATCCGCCCCTTGAGCAAGCGCCACAAGCTGATGCCCAAGACATATTCCCATAATCGGCTTCTTCCCTATCAAGGCTTTTATATTCTCAATAATTTCTTTATTATCTTTGGGATTTCCAGGACCGTTAGTGAACACCACCCCATGAAAACCGCCGTATAATATCTCGGACGGCTCTACATCATAGGGAAACACCGTCAGATTAAGGTTTCTTTCAATCAAGCAGTTCAGAATATTTCTCTTCACCCCAAGGTCCACGACAGCCACATTCTTTCCTGAACCGTCAATTTTATACGCCTTTTTTACGCTCACTTTTTTTACAGGCTCTTTTATTTTATAAGCTTTTACTTTATCCCAATCTTCTTTGGTGGGTTTGTCCTCTGAAATAATTGCGTTCATAACTCCTTTTTCTTTAATAATTTTTGTAATATGACGGGTATCCACGCCTTGAATTCCCGGGATATTGTGTTTGACAAGCCAGCTGTTCAAATCTTGTTCGGAACGCCAATTAGAGGGAAAGTCGCAAAGTTCTCTAACCACAAGTGCTTTTATATGCGGTTTGGAAGACTCCATATCCTCAAGGTTTACTCCATAGTTGCCAATGAGCGGATAGGTCATCAAGACCATTTGTCCAAAATATGACGGGTCGGAAAGAATTTCTTCATAACCCGTCATTCCCGTATTGAAAACAATCTCTCCTATCGCTTTTCTTTTGCTCCCAATGAGTCTTCCTTCAAAAAGCTGTCCGTCTTCCAACCCCAAAAAACCCATGCTTACCTGCCTATCGCTTTGTTGATGTCGTTTCTCATATCGATAGCCGCCTGCCTTGCCGCCTCCGCATAATCATTGCTGTACTTTTTATTTTCCCTTGCCAAAAGGATAGCTCTTGAGGAATTGACAATCGCTCCCATACCGTTTTCATCAAAACAACCTTTGAGCATATCTGCGCTTGCACCCTGTGCGCCGTATCCCGGCACAAGGAAAAAGGTGTTTTTCATTCTCTCCCTAAGGCTTTTGCACTCTTTTTTATGAGTACCGCCCACAACAGCTCCCACACTGCTATAGCCGTATTTTCCAATGAGCTCTTTTCCCCAGTCCTTGACAAGGTCCGCCATAGCCTCATACACCTTTCTTCCGTCCGCAAGTTCCAGCCCTTGAAGCTCACATGACGAAGGATTTGATGTTCTGACAAGCACAAACATTCCTCGGTTGCGGTCAATACAGTCTTGTATAAAAGGCTTGATGCCGTCGGTACCAAAATATCCGTTTACGGTGATAAAATCAGCCTTAAACGACCTCTTGACCTTGATATCGTTTTTGCCAAGAAAAGCGTTGCTGTAAGCCTGCGCCGTTGAGGATATATCCCCCCTCTTGATGTCGGCGATAGTCGTCAGTCCCTTGCTTTCGGCATAAAGTATGGTGTCCGCAAACGCCTTAAGACCGCTTATGCCGTACATCTCATAATACGCTATCTGAACCTTGACGGCGGGGACGATATCGCTTACGCTGTCAATAATGCGCTTATTGAACTTAAGGATTTCTTCACTCGCCGTATAGTTATCCTTAATGTCCTTGGCATGCGGAAGATAGCTCACGCATGTATCCAGTCCAACGATCGAAGGGTTGTTCTTTTCCAGAATATTTTCAATTAAGTTATCAATAATCATCTCAATTCCTCGCATTCAATTATATTTTCTCCAATAATAGTATACATCACAGAGCCATAAACTTCATAATCGTTGAACGGAGAATTTTTACCCTTTGACAAAAATTTGCTTGTATCGATTTTATAACTTGTGTTCAAGTCAAAAATCGATATGTCGGTGGAGCCTATCTCAAGGCGTCCCAGCCCCAGCCCAAGTATCTCGGCGGGATTTTTACTCATTAAGTCAAACAGTTTGGACAAGGGAATATGTCCAGCCTTTACTAAATGGCTATAACTCAAAGCAAAAGCCGTTTCCAAACCGCTTATCCCATTCATAGCGTACTGGAACTCCACATTCTTTTCGTCTTTGTGGTGAGGGGCATGGTCTGTGACAATGCAGTCTATCACGCCCTCTTTTATGCCCTCGATTATCGCTAGTACATCTTCCTTAGTCCTTATGGGCGGATTTACCTTAAGGTTGGTATCAAAGCTTTCCAAAAGACTATCGTCTAAAATGAAATAGTGAGGACAAGTCTCGCATGTCACCTTAACACCTCTTTTCTTCGCCTGTCTTATAAGCTCTACGCTTCCTTTGGTGCTGACATGTGCAATATGAATTCTTGTGCCCAAGGTTTCAGCAAGCACGATTTCCCTTGCCACAATCACTTCTTCCGCAGCTCTTGTATTGCCCCTTAGCCCCGCCTTAGTGCCGTGGAATCCCTCGTTAGCAAGCCCGTCAGCAACAAGATTTTTATCCTCACAATGGCTTATAACCAATACCCCAAAATCGTCCGCATATTCCATGGCAAGGCGCATAAGCTGGGAATTTTCCACCGGATTGCCGTCGTCGCTTATGGCGACTATGCCCTCTTTTTTCATACAGCCTATCTCCGCAAGCTCTTTGCCTTGAAGCCCCTTTGTGATAGCCCCTATCGGAAATACTCTACAAAGATTCGCCTTAGCTGCTTGGTCTTTTATATAAATAACAACCGATTCGTTGTCGCATACAGGTCTTGTATTGGGCATACAGCAAACCGAAGTAAAACCGCCTTTCGCCGCCGCTTTTGTGCCAGTATAGATATTCTCCTTATGTTCATAGCCCGGCTCCCTTAAATGCGTATGCATATCTATAAGCCCAGAGCTTACCGCAAGACCTCTTGCGTCAATCACTCTGTCAAAACTGCCAGAAACACTGTCCTCAATTTTTGTAATGACGCCGTTTTCTAAAAGGATATCCTTAGACTCCCCTTGACCAAATAATAAACCGCCTTGAATAAGTACTCTCATCTCTTGCCACCTCTCGTCAGTAAGAACAGCACCGCCATTCTGACAGCCACGCCATTGGTGACTTGTTCGTTGATTACGCTCTGCGGGGAGTCGGCAAGCTCGGAAGACAGCTCAATTCCCCTATTCATTGGACCCGGATGCATGATATACACATCTTTTCTGGCAGTGTTCAACACATCTTCGGTTAAGGCATAAAATCTGCCGTATTCTTTCCTTGACGGTATAAGTCCGCTCAACTGCCTTTCCATTTGCATCCTAAGGCTCATTATCACATCAGCGTCTTTTACAGCCTCATTCAGAGGTTTGACTTGCGCTCCCATTCTTTCAATGTCATAAGGCAAAAGCGTCTTGGGAGCGGTTAGCGTGACTTGGGCACCAAGCTTATTCAAGCCGATAATGTTGCTTCTTGCCACTCGGGAATGCTTGATATCGCCGATTATTGTCACCTTAAGCCCTTTCAAGTGCCCGACTTTTTCCCTCATGGTGAACATATCCAACAAAGCTTGGGTGGGGTGTTCGTTCATTCCGTCACCGGCATTTATGACGCGCGCTTTTATGTTTTTGGCAAGAAGATGCGGAGCGCCAGAACAGTAATGGCGGATTATCACCACGTCAGTCATAAGCGCATCCAAAGTCTTGCCGGTATCTATAAGGCTCTCCCCTTTTTGCACGGAGGAATTGGATACTGCGATATTGGAGACCGACGCTGAAAGGAACTTTCCCGCAAGCTCAAAGCTCATCCTTGTTCGGGTGGAATTCTCATAAAAAAGTGTAACCACGCTCTTATTTTGCAAATGCGGAACCCTCTTTACGCCTTGGGAAAGAATTTTTTTCATTTCCGCGGCGACATCCAAAATCTTGATTATTTCCTCTTTGTCAAGCTCTTTTAGCCCCAAAAGATCTTTTCTTCCTAAATTCATCTTTACCTCAAAAAAAAGGTCTTAAATCTTAAGACCTTATTCCTTTTCAAATAGCGATACTGCGTCCTTGCCGTCCACTTCGGCAAGCTCCACCTTTATGACTTCGCTTTTAGATGTAGGCACATTCTTGCCCACAAAGTCAGCACGGATAGGCAGTTCCCTATGCCCCCTATCTATTATTACCACAAGCTGAATGCTGGCAGGTCTGCCCATTTCCATAAGCGCTTCAATAGCCGCCCTTGCCGTTCTTCCGGTATAAAGCACATCGTCCACTAGCACAATATGCTTTCCTATGACACTGAAATCAATATCTGTGGAATTAATAACGGGGTGGTCGGCTATTATTGAGAGGTCGTCTCTATAGAGTGTGATATCCAATATCCCTACCTTCACAGGACTTCCTTCAATTGTTCTGATATGCTCCGCAAGTCTTTGGGCAAGCGGAACGCCCCTTGTCCTAATGCCTACAAGAGCGATATTATCAATGCCCTTGTTTTTTTCTACTATCTCATGAGATAGTCTGACAAGCGCTCTGTTCAACTCGACGGCGTCCATAAGCACAGCTTTCTTTTTCATATTCGCCTCCTGTCTATCCTGAAAATATGCCCGCTCATACAGCAAGCGGGCAAGATAGCACTCTATTATAGATTATCTTTCGGCATCACTGTACCTGATTTAAAGATTTCATTATTTTCAAATTAATAATACCATACGGCGATACCTTTTGCAAATGTTTTTAAAATATTTATATCCTTAATATTTATAAAACGCTATATAATATACTTATCTGATTTTTGCTTTTTGTTTTGCAGTTCCTCCGCCTTTTTTTCATAGCCTTTTCTTCCCAAAAGCGCATATGTGGCGTTTTTGCCCTCCTCAACTCCGGGCTGATTAAAGGCATCGATATTCAGCATGCTTCCTATATAAGCCGTCTGCATCATAAAGAACATCAAGAGCTGTCCGATAGTATGTGCGTTTACTTCGGGAAGCATAATCAAATTGTTGAGCCGTCTATTTTTTGTTAGGGCGTATTCGGTTGCAAGCATTTCCGCTTTAATCAGTTCATTTAAGGTATGCCCCGACAAGAAAGAAACATCGGGAAAGTCTTCACAGCCTTGGCTTATGGTCACTTGGGAGCGGTAATTTTCCACGCCTACAAGCGTGATTACCTTATCAAAAGGACCTTCGGTATATAGCTGAACTTGGCTGTGCTGGTCAGTAACTCCAAGAGCCTTGACTGGCGTTTGCCCCACATAAACAGTGTTGCCGTCCAAGTCCACAGCTTTTCCAAGGCTTTCTCCCCAAAGCTGACAGTACCAGTCCGCCATAAGCTTCAATGAATCCGCATAAGGCATCATAACGCTTATATTCTTGCCCTTGTTTATACAAATATATTGCAAAGCCGCCGCCATAAGCGCAGGGTTTCTCTTATAATTCTTGACTTTGCATCTTCTATCCATTGAAGCCGCACCCCTAAGAAGTTCTTTGATGTTTATGCCCAAAACTGCGGCCGGCAAAAGACCAACCGGGCACAGTTCGCTGAATCTTCCGCCCACGCCGTCGGGAATATAAAAGGTCTTGAGCCCCTCTTGTTTTGCGATTTTTATAAGGTTTCCTTTGTCTTGTGAGGTGGTGGCGACAATATGTTCTTTTGCCTTATCCCCAAAAGCTTTCTTTAACAAGTCCATAATGATAAGATACTGGCTCATGGTTTCAGAGGTGGAGCCGCTCTTTGTAATGACATTGAACATGGTCTTTTCCAATTTTAAAACATCCAAAAGAGCCGTCATCCTTTCGGGGTCTACATTGTCTTCAACATAGAATTTGGGTGCCTTTCTCTTGCTCTTTGGGAGCTCATTGTGCCTTAAATGGCACAGAGCTTGAAATACCGCCATGGGTCCAAGCGCTGAACCGCCTATCCCCAAAACCACAAAGTTATCAAACTTTTTCCTCACGCTTTTTGCAAAACTCATGATTTCGTCCACAACTTCGGCTTGGCTGTATGGTAGGTCCATCCATTGGGTCATGCCTTTGCCTCTATTGTTTTGAACGCTGTCATAAGCTTTTTGGATTATCGGTCTTATCTTTGTCAAGTCGCTTTGAGAGATTCCCTCATCCCCCACATATTCTTTCATCATGTTGTTGTAGTCAAATCTGATTTTCATTTTTTCTCCTCTTTATTATATTTTTGCTTTAT
>DUON01000019.1 GCA_012838805.1 Clostridiales bacterium | reverse complement strand
GACAGTTTTTCAAGTATTCATAAGAGTCTAAAATTTCTTCATAAGAGTCATAGTTTTTGGCATATAATTCCATTATCAAAGGACCTTCATAGCCTTTGTCCAACAGGTACTTAAATAGCTTCACAAAGTCAACGCTCCCCTTTCCCGGCAAAAACAGCTTGCCGTTCGAATCATAGTCGCACAAATGAACATTTTTCAACCTGTCGCCCATAACATCTATGTATTCATAAGGCGAATACTTGGACTGCATCGCCTGCTTGATATCAAGACAGCACCTTACCGAAGTGTACTTTTTTAGGGTTGAAAAGAATTCAGGCGAATTGAAAAAAGTCCAATGCACATTTTCATAAGCTATCCTACATCCGTTACTTATAGCGTAAAGCATCTCGTCAAGCTCATCTATCCTCTTACCTATCCTGGCAAAGTCTATATGATACGGAGTTCTTTTCATTCTGGTAGGACCGTGAAAGGTATAGAAACTTGCTCCAAGCTCTTTCGCTGCATGCGCTATTTTTTTGAAAATCGACTCGCTGTCATCCCTTGTCCTTTTGACGATATTAAAAAGTTCGGGTTCAAACTGCACATTCAAGGTATGCACTGAATAGACATCCACGCTGTTCTTTTTCTCTTTTAATTGCTGAATAAACTCAGGCTCATACTCCATGAATGTTGTCAAAAAAACTTCACAAGTCTGTATTCCCATTTCTTCAATTATCTGAAATGTGTCTTCGGTTGCCTCCTTGGAGAAAAATGAGGCGGTTGATATTCCTATTTTCATATGGATTTTCTCAATATTCCGGCGCTATAAGTCCAAAATCGCCGTCGTTTCTTTTGTATACGACATTGACTTTGGCTGTCTCATCATTTATGAACACATAGAAGTTGTGGTCAAGAAGTTCCATTTCGTCAATGGCATTCTCCACGCTGGATATAGCGATATCAAAAATCTTCTTTTTGACGACCTTGCCTCTTACGCTTTCGACTTCCTTGTTGCTCTCATAGATATAAGGCTCTTTAAGCGACTCTTTTCTAAATCTCGATTCGAATTTCTTTCTGTGTTTTACTATCTGTCTTTCTATCTTGGGCAGAATGATATCGATATTGTCATACATATTGTCGCTTGTCACTTCGCTTCTCACACTGATACTGCCCGATTTCAAAGTTATTTCCATGGTATGGCGGTTGTTTTGCTGACCAGATGCCGAAAGCATTACTTTAGCGGACGCCTCTTGGGAAAAATACTTGTCAAACTTGGATATCTTCTTCTCAATAATCTGTTTGAGATGGTCGGTGGGTTTATAGTTCTTTGTCGCGATTTCAATCCGCATAGTTCATTCCTCCATTTGTAATATTTTTATCTAAATTTTTTTAGATATTCTTGTTTAAGGCGTTCAATATTTCTCTTTCCAAATCCTTGTTTTTTATACGCCTGCTTACTTTGATGTTCCGCCCCGCCCCGTCGTCTTCATATTCATTAAGACCTATTTTATAATAGTTCATAGCATTGACTGCGGCGCTTATCTTATCGGCGGTTATGCCAAAATCCCAAAGGAGCTGCCTTACCGATTTATGCGAAAGCGTAACAATCGACAACAGCAGATGATGCGAACAGATGTTCTTATATCCGCTTTGGGCGGCGGCGTTGTTAGCAAAAGACAATATCTCGCCAGCCTCTTGGGATATGCTTAATTCCTCGCTTTCTGAGGCGTCCATAACAAAACTTTTTGCTTTTTGCAAGTCCAGCCCCAGTCTTGAAAGCACCTCATACGCAAAACAAGTCTTTTCCATCGCCATAGATAATAAAAGGTTCGCGCTCAATATCTCATGCATAGAGCAGTAGAATTTTATCTTTCTTGCAAGGTCAAAGACCCTTTTCAACTCAAAGCTGAATTTTAACATATACAATAAGTTTAAAGTCCTACTTATTATATATTCTTGACAAGGTCTCTTAAATACCTTTTCAGAGCGTTTTTTAGCTCTCTTTTTCGGAGGGCAAACTCGATGTTGGCTTTGATATAGCCAAGCTTGTCGCCTATATCGTATCTCTTGCCCTCAAAGGAAAAAGCAAAAGCCCCGATATCCTTTGCAAGCATTTCTATAGCTGTGGGAAGATAAACCTCGCCGTTCTTTGCAGGCGGAGTGCGGCGGATATACTCAAAGATATCCGGCGTCAATATGAACCTTCCTAAGCTTGCCAAGGTACTTGGAAGCTCGTCGATTTTTGGCTTTTCCTTAAAGCCAAGGATTTTGGTGTACGCCCCTTTGACCTTGCCGGGGACGATAACCCCATATTTTATCGCCTCTTCCCTTGGTTGCGGCTGCACTCCGACTATGGTCAACCCTGTAGTCTCATAAGCGTCTATAAGCTGTTTTGTGACGGGATATTCGGGGTTATACATGACATCGTCGCCGAATAAGACTGCGAACGGCTCGCCTTTGACAAAGGACTGACATAGTTCTATCGCCTTGCCTGTGCCAAGCATCTCTTTTTGGCGAATATAGCAGATATTGACCTTGTCTGAAAGTTCATTCATAATCTTTATCTGCTCATATTTTTTTAATTTGGCAAGTGCGCTTTCCACCTCAAAATTCCTGTCAAAATGGTCGGCGATATTGTTTTTGTTTCTGCCCAAAATTATGCATACATCGGTTATACCGCTTTGAACGCATTCTTCAACTATATACTGTATAGAGGGGACATCTACGATAGGCAACATTTCTTTAGGCATCGCCTTTGTCGCCGGTAAAAATCTTGTGCCATAACCTGCGGCGGGAATAATAGCTCTTGTAACTTTCAATTGTTTTGCCTCTCAATGTTCATTTCTATTTTTATTATAAAACAATTATTCCCAAAGCGCAAGAGATATAAAATTCCATTAAAGGATATTTTATCACATCACCGCAATTAATACGCTTTTTTATTTAAGGCTTTATTATAAATTTTTTGTCATAAATATTTGACAGATTTTCTATACTGGTGTAGAATACTATCAGACCTTACGAGGGTGGCGGAATTGGCAGACGCGTATGATTCAGGTTCATATTGTTTCACGCAGTGAGGGTTCAAGTCCCTTCCCTCGTACCAACAAAATATAAGCGGTTGTGCTGGAATCGGCAGACAGGCATGACTAAGGATCATGTGTCTTAATGGCGTGCAAGTTCAAGTCTTGTCAACCGCACCAAGTAAAAACCACCTTATCTGGGTGGTTTTTTCTTGTTTCAAATATGTTTTTTGTTAATTGGCAAATCGTCACAAAATATTAATATCAAGAGGTAATCCTTGAAGCATTTTTCCAAAAAAAATGAGCCACAAGCCTAACCTATCCTCCATGCGCTTGCTTATTCATATTTATAGTCCTTTGCAACGCTTCCATAAGGTTTATTGCCGCATGTGGCATATCTTGGTCTTCGGCGACGGTGATTTCTTCGCCCTTTATTTTGTCCTCTATCGCCTTTTTTAACTTGATATTATATTCATCCGAATAGTTTTCAGGCTCAAAAGACCTTGTCATATTGTTTATTATCATGCGAGCAAGCTCAATTTCCTTTTCCTCAGGCTTTATGTTCATTTCCTTTATGGGGTTTTTTTGCACTTCTGAAAAGAAATAAAGCGTACTTAACATCATTTCCCCGTTATTGACCCTCAACGCCACAAGGTTTTCTTTGGAGCCAAGCACGGTTTTAGCTATACCCACCTTGTTCTCTTTTTGCATAGCCTCTTTAAGCAGTACAAACGCCCTCTCCGCACCGTTGGGGACGACAAAATAAGGCTTGTCATAATAAACGGGGTCGATTTCCTTGATATCCACAAAGGATTCTATTGTTATGGTCTTGTCTTTTTTGGTCTTGATTTTTTCAAAATCGCTATCCTCAAAAATTACATACCTATCTTTTTCATACTGATAGCCTTTCACAATATCCTCATTTGGCACTTCTTCGCCAGTCGCCTGCGACACTTTTTTATGGGATATCCTGCTGTTGGTCTTTTTGTCTATCATATTAAAGCCAATGGCGTTGGTCTTTATGACATTGACAAGCTTGATGGGTATATAGACCAATCCGAAACTGATTGAACTCTTATAGCTAAAAGACATAAGCGCATACCTCAATATATAGTATGCGCCGACTATCATAATGTAATTAAGATTAAAAATTCAAAAAAAGGTTATTGGTTTTGTTGTTTTGCCTTAAATTCCTTATAGGCTTTGTAATATTGGGAAATATAATCATTCTTATAGGCGTTGTAATATTTAGTAAAGTAATCAACCTCTTGACGAACCACTTGGGGCTCTTCTTTTTTAACTGTATTCTCTTTATGTTTCTTACTCTTTTTCATGTCTTGCCTCCATAAAAATAATTATACAATTTTTTTATATACATTATAATATCATATGACGGAAAAAATAGCAAAGGTTTTTTTTATTATCACCAATAAGGTGAAGTGATTTCTAAAATGATTGCAAAATTCATACCAAAAACCTAAATGCGCTATTTTGAGAAAAAACCATATACTTTCATACCTTTTTCTTAAAGAGATATGGCAATAAATGCTAACCCCCTCTTTTTTTCCTTGCAACCAAAAAAGTTATGCCTTATAATTAAATTTATAAATATTTTTTTAGTTTAAGGAGATAATCATGTCAGTATTTTTTATAGACACCAATTGCGAACTATGGTGGGAAAGGGCCAAGGAATTAAACATCACGAACATTATCAGAATGCCCTACACTATTTGTGACAAGGAATACTTTTATGACTTGGGAGAAAACTATGACCCTAAGGAATTTTTTAATTTAGTCAGAAAAGGCAACACGCCCATTACATCTTGCCTTAACGAAGAAAATTACAGGGAATACTTTGAGCCGTTTTTCAAAAAAGGCGAAGAGATTCTCTATGTAAGCTTTTCATCCCAAATGAGCGCCACCTTTGAATCTATGGACAAGGCTGTCGCTAAGCTTAAGGAAAAATACCCCGACGCCCGTTTTACAAGGTTTGATACAAAAGCCATAAGCCTTGCGGCGGGTCTTGCCGTATACGAGGCGGCAAAACTTCACAACGCAGGCAAGAGCGTGGAAGAGATAACAAAATTCTTAGACACTTTTATTTACAAAACACAAATGGTATTCACACCCGAAAGTCTGAAATACCTAAAAAGAGGCGGACGCCTTTCAGCGGCGCAAGCGAATATAGGCACACTTTTACAGATTAAACCTATCATCAAATTAAACAACGAAGGAAAGCTATTCAACGCCGCAAAAATAAACGGCAGAAAAAAGGCGTTGAACTATCTGGTCAACGATGTGATAGAAAACGCCGACGATAAATATCCAATAGCTATTTTGAATGCCGACAGCCCCGAAGATTCCGACATGGTCGAGCAGAAAATAAGACAAGCTCTTCCCAATGCCGAAATTTGGCTTCAGCCCGTAGGACCAGTCATTGGAACGCATTGCGGACCGGGTACTATCGGAATATGCTATGTGGGGTAAAAGGATTTAATGAAAAAGCTGAAACCATTTTTGGTTATACTGGTCGCTCTGATTTTTATAATGTCAGGGTGTACCGCAAGTAGCGGCGAAAACCTTATATTCGGCTCATTTTATAGCATTCAGCTTAAAGGTGTCTCCGCGCGTTCTGCTTTGAAAAAAATCCATAAGACGCTTGTTGAAATTGAGAATCAAATATCTACGGTCATAGAAACAAGCGATGTATATAAGATTAACCAAGCAAAAGTCGGCGAGCCGGTGAAAATTGGAAAGCATACCCTTGAACTTTTTAAGGCGTCCATGGAGCTTTACGAGCTGACAGACAAAGCGTTCAATCCCGCCGTCTATCCCCTTGTCGAACTATGGAGCTTTAGTCCCGATAAGCTCTATAACGAAGTTGAAGAGATACCGCCGCATGAAGATATCATAGAGCTTCTACAAATCGCCCAAATGGAGCTTTTTCAATTAGACGAAGAAAGCCAAACCATAACTAAATCCCATGACAATGCAAAACTTGACTTTGGCGGCATCGCCAAAGGCTATGCCATAGACAAAGTAAAAGAGCTTGTCAAGGACTATCAAGCGCTTATCAATATCGGCGGTGACATACTGCCTTATTCCCGCAAGGCGAATATAGGCGTTACTCATCCAAGGGAAAACGGGTTATTTGGAGTGGTCAACCTCAAGGATCTGATAATATCCACAAGCGGCGATTATGAGAGATACTATATCATTGACGGTACAAGATATTCTCATATTATTGGCAAAAACGGCTATCCCGCAAGCCTCAATGAGTTTGATATCATATCCGCAAGTGTTATCGGCGAAAAAGGGATGTACTGCGATGCATTAGCTACTGCGATTATCGTCAGCGGTCTTGATTGGGCGGAAAATATAGAGCAACTTGGGTATTCGGCTTTGGTTATTATACAAAATACTACTAAGGGCGAAGAATACTACAATATCATAGGAGATATACAATTTGAGCCAAGTAGGTCGGCGTATAGAAAAAACATCAATCTTTGACCACTACAAGAACAATAAGATGTTTTTTGTATGGGATATCGCCGCAATAATTCTAATTGTTGCCGCGATTGTTGCAAGTATATTTATGCTAAGCGGAAAGACCAGCGGCGAATATGTGGAGATTTATCATAAAGGAAATCTTTTGGAAGTTCACCCTTTACACGAAAACAAAACCATAGAGATTGAAATTGAAGGACACAACACCATAACGATTAAAGATGCGAAAGTATATGTCAGCCATGCCGATTGTCCGGACAAGCTCTGTGTTAAAAGCCGTCCCATAAAAAACGGAGGCGAACGCATAATTTGCGCCCCCAACGGCTTGGTTGTTATCATCCGTTCGGACAACGATATTGACGGCATAACGGGAGGCAGACAATGAAATCAAAAAACCTTGCCATAGCCTCAATGCTGCTTGCGGCGTCTATGATTATCGGAGTGGTGGAGAACCTGATTCCGCCCATTATCCCCTTTCTGCCTTATGTAAAATTGGGACTGTCAAATGTGGTAATAATTATTGCAATTCTGCTTTTGAATTATAAATACGCTTTCGCTATTATCGCCCTAAAATCTATTCTTGTGCCACTTTTGGTAGCAAACCCCGTCATGATTTTATATTCTCTCCCCTCATCTTTATTGTCCGTCGCCTTAACCACGGCACTTCTCTATACAAGGAGACTATCCATACCCGTTATCAGCGTACTATCTGCCATACTTCATAATATCATACAGCTATGTGTGGCGGCAATTATGACCAATAGCTTGGTATTCGGGTTCTTGCCATATTTTATTATTATCGGAAGCGTTTCTGGGCTCATAACGGGAATTATTTCGTTTGTGACGATAAAATACATTCCCCCCGCCTTTTATAAATCCCCTTAAGACCTTTCTCCCCAAAGTTTTTCAAGGTTATAAAATTCTCTTGTTTGAGCGTTGAAGATATGGACAAATATACTGCCATAGTCGATAACGACCCATCTTGCGTCATTGACACCTTCTTTTCGAAGTGCAAGCACGCCTTTCTCTTCAAGATTTTCTTCTATCGCCTCTACAAGCGCCTTTATCTGAGCGGCGTTCTTAGCCGTGGCGATTATGAAATAATCTGCGATTGTTGTCTTACTGGCGATATCAAGGGCAGTTATGTCCTGTGCATTTTTATCGTCAAGTATTTGTATAATTTGGTCTTTTAACTCTTTAGGTGACATGTTTTCTCCTTTTTATTTTTGCAATCGTCTAAAAATGCTTTGTTGTTATAATAATCATAACATTCCATGGTCAAATAGTAAATATCCCTTCCCGATTTTTCCAGCCTTTTTATGGATTGCTTCACGCATTCCAAAAAGCCCTTTTCAAAGTCCTCTTCTACAATCTCTCTTAAGCGCTCCACTCCTGGGAAGTCCCTCAAAGGCTCCAGCATATCCGCCAAATATATGAGCTTGTCCAAAGTGCCCATTTTCGCCTTGCCGGTGGTGTGGTATCTTATTGCGGACAAGACCTCTTGGTCATTAACTCCGTACTCCTTGCAGGCGACTTCAGCGCCAAGATACTGATGTGTTATCTTAATAGGTATATCTTCATATTCTTTTGGGATTTGCATTTCCTTGGCGCAGTCATGCAAAAGAGCGGACAAGAACACCTGTTCATATCTTAAATCTAATTGATTTGCAAACCGCATTGCAAAATAAACCGTCGATTTTGAATGCTCAAATAGCTCTTTTGAGATGTTTGACATAAGTCTTGCGACTATATCCTTAAAATCGCTATAAAGTCCAGCCTCCACAATGATTTTATGAACTTCAGCGCTTACAAGACCGCTGTATCTTTCAAGCTCATATTCAGCCTTGATAAGCGAACTGCTGATATCTTCGCCTTCAAAAGTAAGAAGTCTGATTTCAGCAGAGTATTCCTTTCGGGCGTTTTGTATAGCTTGGTCAAGTCCTTTATAGCCTTTTCGGGAGATAACAGCGATTGGCATAAGCTGTGATATAATATCTGGGTGCGCCCAAGTATGGAACTTTATCATACTGTCGCCCCCAATGATATAAATCAAATCATCATCAGGGTAGTCCGAAACCAATGTTTTGAGTACCTGAAAAGCAAAGTTTGGCTCTTTTTGATTTAAGTATTCTCTTTTATCGATTATTACATAGTCAAGGCTTGAGAGTTCTGCATCAAGCATCTTCAACCTGTCATGAAAGGGCGATATTTTACAATCTTTATGCGGCGGGGTATATGATAAAAGAACAATGACTTTATCCAGATTGAGTTCCAGGCGGCTTCTTTGAATAATCTTCTTGTGTTCCTTATGGACGGGGTCAAACGCCCCGCCAAATATTCCAATTCTCATAAGTTAATTATAACCTAATAAAGAATGAATTTCAACGAATTGATAATTTTGACTTTTGGATAATGGAAAAACAATAATCAGTATAGACTGTTGAATGAAAATCAAATGACCTATCTTTTCAGCCCCTAAACTGTTACAATATATTGCCCCCAATAATTATCACCAATTACAACTCTGTTTGAAAAAACTAAGGAAAAAACATCAAAGAAAGATAATACAGACTTGAAAAAACCAAAATCTATACCCTAAAATAGTACACTAAAATAGCACCCTAAATCTTCCCTAAATCTTCCCTAAACATATATTCTCTTATGGCGGACGATGTAGTATGAAAAAAGGCTTTTTTCTTACAAAAAAGCCTAATTCCCTACTTGGCGGAAAGAGAGGGATTTGAACCCTCGGTACGGTTTTGCCGTACACACGATTTCCAGTCGTGCACCTTCGGCCGCTCGGTCATCTTTCCGCGTCCGATTAAAAGCTATCTTATTCTAACAAAGCATAGCCGTTTTTGCAAGTAAAATTGAATAACTTTTCTGGATAAAAACTTTCAAGGGGCATCTTTTCAAGACACCCCCCTATCCTTATTTACTCAACTTTCTGTATATCAAGCTCCTGCAAAAAGGCGTTCTGATACGCCTCAATTTATAATAATGCTATCGCTATTATAAAAATACTCTTTCTTATAATCCCACCTTACATGATTTGACGCAAAAAGCATAATTCCATTTTTCTCATATCAATGATTGTTATATTCTTTTTCATCTTTAGAAGTCTTATAATTATAATTACATGTATAAAATGGATTTTCTATCTATATTTAATTACAAAATTTTTTTACACCTAATTCTGAAATTTATAATTTTGCCCTTAAAAAAGTTTGACATATTTTTTAATGCTCACTATACTATTCTTAATATACGGGGATATGGCTCAGCTGGTAGAGCGACGCGTTCGCAACGCGTAGGTCAGGGGTTCGAGTCCCCTTATCTCCACCAAATAAGAAAAAGCAACATCCTAATACACCTATTATATCTTTTGCATGAAAAAGGTGCAGATATGGTAAGAAAAGATGAAGGATTCTATTTGATAAAAAGAAACATAAAAGATAACTTTCCAAAAGAAAATAGGAATTCTAATAAGGTGTAGACCATATTGGAAAGATATGGAATTATATGAAGAAAGCAAAAAAACACATTTGTGCGTCTTAGACTTATTCAAAAATAGATAACCTAGATATTAAACTAAGAGACATGATGAAACATGTTAATGCAAATTCCTATTAGATTTCTCACATAAATATTTGACAAACCCCCTCTATCCTATTATAATTTATCTATCATATCAAATAATATTTGCTAGGGGTGACAGCCTAAAGCTGTCTGAGATTATACCCTTTGAACTTGATTGAGTTGAGACTCACGAAAGGAAAGCGAATTTCGTACATCAAGTCTTAAAAGGTAATCTCTTTTAAGACTTTTTTAATCTCTCAATAAGTTCCCCATGGCAAATGAGGAGGTTATTATGTTTTGTGGTTTCTCATCATTGTCCGTTTTTGACAAAAGCGCAACCGTGCTTCTCTACCTAACCATTGGTTTGGTAGCCTTAATTGCCGTTATTGGTATCCTAACATGGGTTTATAACAAAGAGCGTATCAAGGACTTTTATAAATACGCCATAGGAGTCGGCGTGGGCTATTCCATAGGAGTCATAGCGATTATGGCATTTTTGCTATTCGACGACATGGTGAAAAGCGGAGAATTTTCTGCTCAGGTTTTTTGGCCTATATTCGCCCTATTCGCACTGTTAGTTGCCGCTATTATAGGAGCATTAATTATATCACTAACAAACAAGCGATATATGAAACTATATCTCAAGATATCCTTTTTGCTGATTGGGGCTTATCTAATAGGTATGCTTATCTATCAGCTTATAAAGACCTATCAAGCGGAATTTGTCTTAGCAGATGAGCTTATCCTTATCTTCTCTACTCTTATTTTGATAGGTATACTTGTCTCCCTTACGCTTGTTTTCGGCAAAAAGTCCACCCTTGACAACCACACAAAAAGCATTGTATACGCAGCGATTTGCATAGCTATGAGCTTCGCCCTGTCCTATATAAGGTTTTTCCGCTTGCCTCAAGGCGGCTCGATTACATTCGTAAGCATTCTGCCAATCATGTTTTATTCTTATATGTTCGGCATTAGAAAAGGCGTGCTGGCGGGCTTTATCTACGGTCTTATGCAAGCACTGCAAGACCCGTGGATATTGCACCCCATACAATTTCTGCTTGACTATCCATTGGCGTTTTCAATGATTGGGCTTGCAGGAATATTTAGAGACTTTCCCGCTTTTAAGAAAAAAGTTATCCTTCAGTTTGTTACCGGCGGGGTGTTGATTGCCATACTAAGATATGCCTGCCATGTAATCACGGGCATTATCATATTCGACATTTACGCCGCAGATGGCTTTAACGCCGTCGCATGGGGATTTTTCTATAACTTATTCGTTTTTGTGGATGCGGCGATAGCCATATTCGCCGGAGGCATTATGCTTTCCTCAAAAGCTTTCAGAAAACAGCTTCAAGAAGTACAGATTACTTAAAAATATGAAAAACAAGCACACCGCCTCGGGATATCTCTAAGCTGATATCTTTTCCCGCAGCTATATTTGAGATGCCCCTTGTGCGGTGCGGCAAAAGCTCAAGGTTAAACAAAGGATACATTAAATTCTTGGAACTCTTAACAAAAGCGGGTCCGCCATAGGGAATCACGGATAGGATATCCCCCTCTTCTACGCTCAGATTAAAGACCCCTCGTGCGTAATATACTGATGTATTTTTATCTCTAATAACAGCGTTTACGCCCAGCCTATAAGCCAAGTTCAAAAGAGACAAGTTTCCCAAAACATGGTCGGGTCTGCCGTCAAGCGCCCCATAGATATTGATATCCTTAAAGCCTTGACTTATTGCATACTCTATGCATATTTCGCCGTCGGTCTGATTTTTAACGGCGGAATGCTTTAGTACCTTGACATCTTTGGGAATTTCCGCCAAAGAGTCAAAGTCCCCTATCACGCAGTCGGGCTTTTTGCCCAGAAGTCTATAACCCCCATCCGCACAAATGATATAGTCGTCTTTGACCTCAAAGTCAAGACATTTCCCATTAAGAATAATAGCAGTAGTCATTTATACTATCCCTTTTTATCTCTTATCATATTATAGTATAAACCAATATCCAAAAAAAGGCAAAAATGCTTTTCCCACTCAACACCTTATTATTCTATGTTTAATTTTCAGTTTTTTCAATAATTTCCTTTAACTTCTCAGCTTTCTGGTGCTGAAGTGTTTCCAATCTCTTTTTTGATAAAGGATAGAAAAACCACAAGGATACGAACATAACAGCAAATAGAATAGCTGGTATAAGAGCGCCCCAAGAATACATCTGTGTTTTGGTGAATACGCTTTGTATAGCCTTGTCGCCTTCATAACCTATCCATACAAGCGCCTGAGTCGCCAAAACACCGGCGATAGTCTGCCCTAACTTTCTGGTGAATGAAAAGAAAGAATAGCATGTGGCGTCTTCTTTCAGCCCAGTTCTGCACTGTTCATAATCTATCACATCGGTTACCAACGCCCATACCAGCAAAACAAAAAATGCGGCTCCCGTCCCCGTCACAAAGGTCAAAGCTATGAACACATAGGGATTTTGGGTTTTTAAAAAGAACAATATAAAGTTTGATACAGCAGATAAGAGCATGCCCATAGCGCAGACCTCTTTTTTGCCAAATCTCTCGACCAGCTTTGAAGTGAAAAACATCAGTATCCCCATAGGAAGATATGTGCATACAGTCACAAGCACATATAGTTCTGGCGACAAGAAATAGTCGTCGAACAAGTACAGATAAAAGCTCTGCATAAACATTTGAGCAGCTATCAAAAGCATGGACGAAAAACACAACACCATAAAAGGTCTGTTAGTCAAAAGCTGTTTTATTATCCTAAGGCTTTCACCTTTTGGCGGTTTGGGTTTGGGCGGAGGGATTACTCTTTCTTTGGTCCATTTATAGCTTAAAAAATATGCCACAATGGACATAAAAGAGATTATAGATACGCCGACTATCAGCCTTGTATAATCCATTTGCTTTGTCTCTTCGCCATTAATCGTAACAGTAACGAACACAAGGCTTGCCAAAAGCATAGAGGGCAAGCCGCCCAGCGCCGATCCCACCGAACGGAAAATTGAAAGCGCAGACCTCTCCTTTTCGTCGGTTGTGATTACTGATGCCATAGAGCCGTATGGAATATTTGTTCCAGTATACAGCATTCCAAAAAGTATATAGGTGAAATATGCGTATATCAAATATTGATTAGGCGTAAGATTTGGAATTTTTACAAACATCAATACAGCGCTCACCCCAAGCGGAACTGCCAAGCGTGCGAGCCATTTTTTATACCGCCCGTCCTTTGTAGGCTTTAAGGTATCTACAATTCTGCCCCATATTGGGTCATTTATCGCGTCCCATAGTCTGGCTACCAAAAACAAAACGGTAATCGCAGTGGCGGGAATAAGCAACATATCGGTATAGTATTTTTGAAGAAGAGACCCCACAAGCCCGAACACAAATACATTTGCGGCGTCTCCAAGCGCATACCCGAATTTCTCTTTAAAACCTATACCGCTTGTCTTTTTCAGCACATCTTCATTTCTCATAAATACCTCCCAACAATTCGCCTATACTACTATCCGCCCTATAAAAAGCAAAGGGTATCCCAAGCGGATGTTCAAGCTCATATGTTCCGCTCTTATATTTTTCGCGCGTCAAGAACCTTATCCACTCACCGTCAGGGATATGTACCGTCCTTTTGAAAGCCCCCTTTTGAATGGCGGCGCACACAAAGATATCCTCTCCAAAGAAATAGGAATACAAATCTTTATGTCTTTTGAAATCATTATATGGATAAAAATCAGGCATGATAATCATCTGTCCCATATTCGCTTTTCGCATACATTCTTTGATATACGGCTTTAGTTTGGCGTGCAATGAGCTAAGCTTTACGGTATGCTCAACCACTCCTGGTGTGTCATATTGAACATTATGGGCGGGTCTAATGGTTTCATGAGTCCTCATAAGCGGTGAAAAGGTATTTATTTCCAGCCACCTTATAAAAAGCTCCTCATCTCTTGCTAACTTTCTAAAAGATATAAAACCGCCAATATCGCTGTGAACGACATTAAGCCCCGAAAAACCTAAATTAAAACTTGCAGGAATAATGCAAGGCAGCCCATAGTCCATTGAAAAATCGGTATGCTGGTCGCCGTTCCACATAATGGGGGTATACTCTTCCACACCGTTATACCCCGAACGCGTAAAGAAAAAAGCATCAGTTCGTCCGGCTTCTTCCAAAGCCTCTCTATTTATCTTTGCCCACAAAAGCGGCCATAAGTTATGCATTTTTTTAGGGTCGCCGTTATATAAAACGCAGTCCAAGGGTAGATATTCCCCAAAATCTGCCATATATCCGTCCACGCCCAAATCCAGCATATTCTCTTTAATAATTGTGTCCTTAAGATACTTGACCATGTCGGGATTGGTCAAATCCATCATCCCTGCGGAAAAGGTCGTGCTTTTGATATGATACACTCCGCCTTTTTTATTTTTTATAAGATAACCTTTATCCTTACAGTATTCATACATCTTTCCGTCGGCTATAAGATAGGGATTTATATAAGCAAGGAATCTGACCCCCTTTTCTTTAAGCTCCTTGATATTCTCTTTCAAATTGGGATATGTGTTCTCGTCAGCTTGCCAGTTCCAATACACTTGGCTTCCCACAGCGGTTATCTTCTTCCCCGACCAGTCCTGACACCATATTCCGCATATCTTTGCACCTTTTTGCATCATAGAGAAAGCCTTTTCTTTCGCCCTTTGGATACCGCCTTGCACTCCCAATATCATTCCGTCATAACACCAATCGGGCAGATACTGCCTGTTGGGTATGATTTGGGCGAACCTTTCGCCTATCTTAGAAAAAGTATTTTCAGCCACAAAAGACATTTTACGGGGAAGCTCTTCAAAGGAAAAATAAAAATCTTCATTGGTGAAGTCGCTCACAGCGTATCCGTCCGTATCAAACCGAACAGCAAAGAGCTTGTCAAACACAAAAGATGTCATGGGGGAATAGGTTTGAATGTCGCTGTGTTCTTTCTCCTTATATTTGACAAAGGAAAACAAGGTCTTTTGCACAATGGGTTTTACGGTGATATGCTCGGACACAAAGTTTACTACTTTTTCGCCCTTCAGGTTAAGTTTTCTGTACTGTTCCCCGCCCCCAAAGACGCCTTCAGCTCCATTTGAGGGCAGACAAAAACGCCAAGCACCCTTTTTTAAGCTGTCAAATTCAAGAGATAAAATATCCCCTTTTACGCTAATGGACACATCAAGCGAAATATCGTCATTAAAAAAGCGGACCTTTACGCTGTTTTTTTGACTCAAGAGTATCTTATATTCTATAAGTGGAATGCTATCTTTGGTTTTCTCCTTAACCTTAAAATTGCCATGATTGCTCTTATACCTTAAATCCCAGTCAACAAGGCAAGCAAAAGGCTTTTCATGGATATGGTTTATTACTATTTTATCTTTGAAAGAAACTATTAAGCCGTCTTTTTCAACTATTCGCATAAGCGCCTCCTAAATTTTAATACCCTTTTTCTCCCCTACAATTATCAGCACAATGTTCAAAATTCCAAAAGTGCAAATTTCTCATAAAGTGTCCTTTACAGAACTTTTATATCCTTTAGGCGGCAAAATATCTCAAACGCCCTTGTATAGTCTCCATAGACGACAGACACATGGTGCGCCACCCCAGAATAAATTACTTTGTCCAAGACATCTTTCAAGCTGTTTTCAAATCTCACTTTGGCGTATGAACCAGTCAGTAACTTGGGCATTCGGACTGCCTCTCCCCTTTCATGGAAAAGTCGGTACTCTCCGCTTATTGAATCCAGCCTTGTCATATCGACAAACCCTTTCTTAAGGACAAACCCCGCCGTCATGCCTTTACCGCCAGCGTGATAGTCATCTAAAGTGCATTCGGAGTCTTTCAAATTGCAGGGTGCGACTCCGCAATGCCACATTAAAGCGGTATTTTCTTTTATGTCTGCTTGACTGATATCTGCCATAAAAGGCGTTTCTGCCCCGACAGCCTTATGAGCAATCATGGTTATGGCACAATCAATATCCCCCTCACAAGCAAGTATATATCCCAAGCTTTGAACAAGAGACATAGAAGCGCATGGAGCTATACCAAAGCCTTCGGCAAACTCCGGCCAACACCTGATAGCCAGACCCGAAAGCGCATGATTATCCATAAAAAACTTGAGTTTCGCTGATAATTCGGCGACTTTTTCCGCATTTTTATGCTCTTTATTCTCAAAATTTTCCTTTATCAGCTTTAGAAAAAGGTCCTTTTCCTCATTTAAGAATGGATATTTGAACACTTCTTCAAGCTCAAAATGCTCAATACCGACACCGAACTTTTTATATGCCTTGAGCTGGTCCATTCCCACATTAAAAAAACCATGGGCATGACTTCCCAAAAGCCCTATTTTAGCGCTTTTCAAAGCTGCTATTATTCGGACGGCGTCTAAAAAGTTTTCGTCAATGTCCTCTCCGATATGATATACAAAGTCATTTATTCCGCTTTTGACAAGATTGGAGGCGTTAAGGTTTACGCCACAGACAGAATTTAGCCTTATCTTTCCGCCGTCATAGGGAAGCTCGGGCAGTCCCCACAATAAAAGCGGAGCATCGCACCATTTTTTTATCTCAAGCACTAAATGCCCTAAATGAAAGGTACCGCTTATTATCGCCACGCAGTCCACTTGTTCTCTATGAAACATCTTTCCCGCCTGCTCGGCTTGTGTTGCGGTTTCTATGGTGTCGGGAACAGCGACAAGGCTAAGGTCAAGGCGTCTTTCTAATTTTTCCCTTATATCTTGATAAATTTTCCCCGCTGTCTGATAGTCAAATGTTTGTCTTGTAAGACATACTATACCCAGTTTAATTTTCATCTATCTCACCTCGAACAAATGCCGTTTTAGAATAAGGCGCCCGCCGGCTATGGATTTTATCTTTTCGTCGTTGTCCACTCTTGCCACTTTTTTATCCGTATAGAGCTTTTTCAGTTCAGACTTGAACTTGCGGTATAGATTTTCATTATTGAAAATACCGCCCATAACCACAATTTTCTTAGGGTCGATAAGTGCGGAGGCGTTGCTCACAGCAAGGGACAATTTCTGAATACAATCGTTCAATTTGCATGTGACAACTTTGTCTTTTTGATAAAGGTCATAGATTTCCTTAATATCCAAAACCTCATATTTATTCTGGTAGTAATGGTTTATTATTCTGTTTTCGGCGATATACGCTTCAAGACAACCCTTCTTTCCGCATCTGCAAAGCTCTCCCTCAGGCTCTATGATTATATGCCCAAGTTCCCCCGCTGTTTGGTTGACGCCGTCAAGCACAATTGAATTTTCCACAACGGAGCACCCCAGCCCTGGACTGTGCTTAATGTATAAAAAATTGGTGTTATCATCGTCAATGAGCGCCATTGCTTGTGCCTTAACATTGTTTGTCACCACTATTTTGAAGTCATAAAACTTTTCAAGCTCTTTTTTTAACTCAAAGTTTTCCTTAAACAAGCCATAGCTTGTCTTAACAATGCCCGCCCTCTCGTCCACATACCCCGCGACGCCTATACCAAGCCCAAGTATCTTATCCTCATATCCCTTTATGACTTCGTTAATTCTCTTCCTAATCCTTGCAATTGGGCTCCCAGAATATAAGATTGAGGTATCACAAACAAGCTTTTTCTTGATATTGTCAAGGCGGCACAGCGCGAAATGTAGCTTGTCGCTTTCGATATTGACGCTCGCAGCAAGAAATTTTTCATAATTTATATCAATCAAAGTCTCCTTTTGCCCACGCCCCGTACTCTCCGCCTTGCCTTTCTCCAAGACCGTCTGGTCCTCAAGCATATTTTTAATAATCATGGACACGCCCGCCTTGGTCAGTTTGCATTCCTCAGCAAGCGCCTTTCTGGACATCGGACCAAGAGAATAAAGCGTTTTTAGAATAACCGCCTTGTTGCTTTTGCCTAATAGTTTTGGATTGTTTACGGTTTTTTTCATCTTAAGCCCTCAAAGAGTTTTATTAAAATGTCAAGAGTTATTTTCTTTGGATTGTTTTTTATAAGCGGCTGGTTTAGGCATTTCTTCGCCAACCCCTCAATATCCTCCACCCCAGCGTCTTTTAATGTTGTCTTAAGTTCGGCTTTTTTCTTTAATCTTTTGATTTCGTCCGTCATTTCTAAGGGATTTGAAAAGCCTGCATATCTTGAAAGCTCCTCTAACCTCTCGTCCGCATTGATTTCTATAAACTTATCAAGAGTAAAGGCGCACGCCTCGCCGTGGGGCATGCCATAATCTATTGACAAGGGATAACTGCAGGCATGAACGGCGGCAGTCTTGGTCTGGGCGAAGCTAAGCCCCGCCAGCAAGGACGCATAGCTCATATTGTCTCTTGCTTCAATATCTTTGCCATTGTCGAACGCTGTTTCTAAATTCTCCATTATCAGCTTTACACTTTCTTTTGAATACAAATCGCAAATAGGTTGATTATGCACGCTCCAATATCCTTCCAAAGCATGGCTTAAAGCGTCAAGACCGCAAATCATAGTCATTTTGGGCGGTACGGTAAGGGTAAGTGAACTATCGACTATGCAAGCAAAAGGCAAAAATGCCTTGTCGGATATCGTTCTCTTTTCGTCATTATGGTTTATCACCGCTACCTGCGTTACCTCCGAACCCGTCCCCGCTGTTGTGGGTATGGCTATCACGGGAATTTTTGTATAAGAAAAGCTCCTTTTCTGATAATAGTATTCTTGTATATCAAAGCTTGAATATTTCAAAGCGGCAACGAATTTGGCACTGTCAATGGCACTCCCGCCCCCCAAAGCGATGACCACATCGGCATTTATGGTCTGTTCAACCTGCATGGCTGTTGTGATATCCGCAAGTTGTGGATCCGGTTTGATATCACTGAACACGGCTTTTATCTTTTTTTCCTTTTTAGCCATTTGCAGTGCCTTATCCTTAAAAAACGGATCACAAATGACAATCGCCCTTTTGAAGCCAAATTCATTTAATAATCGGCTAAGATTGTCGACTTCGCCTCTACCAAAATAAATCCTAACTTGATGATAGAAACTAAATTCTTTTTTCATAAATTACCTTTTTTATGGACATAGTCCATTCGAATTTTTTCTCTTTTGTAAAGCAATATAATGACTTTTTTATCAGGCTATCGGCATTATTTTTAAAATAAAGCCCTTTTTATTAATCTAATAGTCTTTTTAGTCAAGCTAATGACTTATTTTTCATTACAACTTATTATCTTTTTATCAGGCCATCAATTTATTTATTAAGCTAATGACTTATCTATTAAAGCAATGACTTATTTTTCAAGCGTTATATTTCATTTTGATTTTTTCAAGCTGTCGATTTATCTGTTTTTTATTTATCAATCAAAACTTAAATCAGTTATTCATTAAAGATTCTATTCTCAATTTTCTTGACTTCTTTTTCGGCATTTATCAAAAATTTCTGTCTCCAGTCCTCCAACCCTTGCAAGAATTGAGTGTTTAAGAATGCTTTTACCATTTCTATGGCTTTTTCTTGTCCTATAAGCCACCCTCCAAGGCATAAAATATTGGCGTTGTTTATGGCACGCGACAATTTAGCGGTATGAACGCTCTCAACACATGCTGCATAAACGCCTTTATGCTTGTTGCTGACTATGCTCATTCCCATCCCCGTACCGCATATAAGAATTGCTCTGTCATATTTGCCTTGCGCTACTTCCCTTGCAATCTTTTCGGCTACTTGAAAGTATGGTATACCTTTCTCTGAACTTTGAGTCCCCAAATCATCAAAACTAATGTTCTCTTGTATCAGATAATTCTTTATACTCTCTTTCAATGAAAAGCCCGACTTGTCCGAACCGATAGCAATTCTCATAAAGTTTTTTGCTCCTTTTATGCTTATGTATTAATTAGTTAGAATCTCTAACTAATTAAGGTATGAATTGGTTAGAACCTCTAACTAATTATTCAACATCACTCCTACCCTTGTTTCGCTCCTTTGTATGTTAATAGTCGGGTTTTATCGTTCAGCCCTTTTTTATAGTTAGTAACTTTAATTGGTTAGAACCTCTAACTAATTAAGGTAAGAATTGGTTAGAACCTCTAACTAATTATTCAACAATCGTCCCTTTTCCCTTTTTTTCTCCTTGTTAGTTAAGTTATTCTTGTGTTATTTTTTTTCTTATTGAACTTTTAAGTTCAATAATCTAATTGGTTAGAACCTCTAACTAATTAAGGTAAGAATTAGTTAGAACCTCTAACTAATTAAATGATAAACTAAATATGTTTTTCTGTCAATACTGTTGTTAAGATTTTCAATTTTTTTATGAGATAAACTTACAAAAAACCATAGTGATAGAATTCATTATTTGCAGAAAAGACATCTTCAAAAGTATTGATTTTTACTATTTTGTAAATTATCGACAAAATTCAACAACAAAAAAATAAGTATTAATCTGCGACTATCCAAAAGCTAACATTATTGATTATCCATAATCTGCAACACTTCAAAACTGAATTTTGGCGTTATTTGTTTATCTTAACTTGCAATTATTTTCATAAATTGCGATACTTGAGCTCTTCAACCGCTATTTATATCAAATAATATTGATATGGTAATCTGTCTATAAAAAAATTAAGATTTATTCTATTTTCTCCGACCATATCAATGGTTTTATATGTTAGTCTTTGATTTATATAAATATTGCTATTTTCTATGTTAATCTACTATCTCAAAGCTGGCATTATTGGCTATAGTATCTATTAGGGTTTGACCTTTATAACAAAAAGTGTAACGGGCTTCGCAAAAAGGGCTGTGCCCTATTGCGCCTTTCATTGCGCCTTTAATGGGAGCTTTTAGGTCATGCGGTTTTGAACTAAGTTGTTCCACATCTAAAATCATGTCGCCTTGTTTTATTTGCGCTCCTTTTTCATTCCATTTTATTATCTTAGCGCCAAGGTATGTCGCCATGCGGTATTCGACGCCTTGATGTAGAATTACGCCGATAACGCCGGGGAATTTTATTCCCATAACTTTCGCTTGAGCGACCGAAAGCGTTATTACGCTGTCTTTTTCCAAATTGCAGTGCGTCCAAAGATATTTCTTGGGGAAACAGCTTCCTCTATCGCTCTCTATATAGCCTTCGCCATTCACAAATTCATGGCGTATATTGTTAATTTTGATATAGCCGTTCACCTTATGGGAAAGGCTTATTATCTTATGACGGCATGGCATGAGAGGTGCGAACTTAAAAGGTCCCATTATGTCATACTTTAGCGGTACGCGTTCAGTAAAATTCAATTCGCATTTTATTGTGACTTGTTTGGAATTTATGCTTATGTCGATATGGTCGGTACAAAAAATACAGTGCTCCAGATTTACAAAGAGGCATTTTTTGTCCTTGATAAACTTATCCTTTGCGTATTCAAAATAATAGGAATTGTCATTAGTGACAACCTGCAAATACGCTTTTTGATTGCCCTTTTTGTCCACATGGCAAGACGGTATAAACGATATGGTAAACATGCCGTTTGAGTTCTTAAAGTACCAGCCCTCAAAATAATTTCTTCCGCAAAGCTTTTTCATATAATTAGGTTAAGTAATTTGCGATTTATTAATCAAAGATAGTAAAATATTATCTATTTTATAAATGAAAGATTATTTTTTTCTAAAGATTAAGTAGACACCAATAAACGCCAAAAAAGCCCCGTTTATTGCAATAGCCGTCAAAGCGACAGCCCCAAAATATGATTGAACAAAAATCACGCCTACATATATCAGCGAATAGGACACAACAGCGAACACAATAAAAGCAAAATCCAAAACCGCCGTGATAAGTCCAAATATTTGAAGTGCTGTCAAATACTTATCCTTTGTCATCCCCAATACACCCCTTTTTGCTTGAGCTCGTCCAAAGAGCCCACCGCCTCGATGCCTGTTTTTATACCCAATTCTTGCAATACGCTCCCCTCATATACTACATTGAACTGTCCAAGTACCGACCCTATCCCATATGATATGTTTTCCCTTGATAAGAAAAAGCAATTCTCGGGAAGCGACATTATGGGATTGCCAAATATCATACCAATAATTCCCCCAATCCTAGACTGTGGATAAGTTGATTCTATCTTAGTCAAAGAATAACAGTCCTTTAGCTGTCCCTCTATGAAGTAGCCGACTATTCCTCCCCCGAATAAAAATATTTCGTTGTCGTTCTCGCTTGAAATGGATATGTTCCCGTATGAGGCGCAGTTGTTGATTGCCGAATGTGAATTTGTGTTTTGGGCGACTATTCCGCCTATATACATGTGCGCCCTTTTGGATATGCCAATAATTTTTGAGTTGTTTTTTGATTTTTTTATTGTGCCCGTATTTATGCAGGCTATGCCTGCCCCAGTCGCCTCGTAAATTTTTTCTTCGGCATAAGCTTCTACTTTAATATCGCCATAATTCTCACATTCTTCTATCGTGCCATAATTGTTCATACAAATTCCGCCTGCATGCGGAAACCAGTTTTCGGTAGATGTGGTTTGGCTTATGTCAGCTCTATTGACGCTCTTTTTTATGGTCTTGTTGTTTTCAATGGCTATACCGCTGACATCTACGGTATCGCACACAAATTTTGAAGATGTTTGACAACCGTCTATCCTACCGTTATTTATAGAGGCTATGCCCGAAAGATACATATCCTTGCCTATATTGTTTTGAAAAGTGATATCACCGTCAATTTTGCTGTTTAAGATATCGCCGTCATTCTGATAGGCAAGGCATGAAAAATATAAGGCATCATCACCCTCTCCCCTTATGAAAGATGCAGATATCTTTACGCTTACATTCTTAATTTCGCCGTTGTTGTTCTTTACAAACAAGGCGGTATTTTCAAGTATTTCCTTATCCGAATACTCGGCATGTATTTTTAAGTTCTCCACCCTGCCGTCAAGCTCGTCAATAAAAGAAGATTTGATATAACCGTATGAATAAATAGCGTGACCTTTGCCGTCAATCCGTCCCGAAAAGTTCTTTGCCGTCCATTCCTTGGTCAAGACAATGTCCTTCGCAAGATAAAAATTCGTCCTTTTACTTGACATAGCTTGTATGAGCTGAGCCTCGCCCGCTATTCTCAAAGGGTTGTTCGCACTGCCGTCTCCGAACGCCTTTTTATAGCCGTACCAAGCCCCGCCCGACAGAAGTGAAACAAACAAAACAGCAAGAATGGTTATCAATATATAAGCTTTTTGGTATCCCAAAAACCTTTTTTTAGAGATTTCAATACGATTATCAGTTATTTTGACTTTTTGAAAGTGAAGCATATTGAATATGCTCTCCACTCTTGAAAATGTGTCTTCATCTAATGGGAATCGCTTTGATTTTTCTATAATGTGAAGGGACTCACCCAAGACCGCAAGCATATCATACGGAGTGACAATTCTGTCTATAAAAAACCTAAGGCATCTGCCCGACAGTTTTCTAAACAGCTTATACGATTGGAAATCTTCTTCTACTATATTGTAATTAGTTATTGAAAAAAGCTGGTTCTCAAAACTCTTTATTATCTTTTTGCTTTTGTATAGATAGCAAAGCGAAAGTACGGGAAACCTGCCAAAGCTCAAGGACATAAGTCCCCTTTTTTTGTCAGTTATTCTCTTAAAAGTCGCCAAATCGTCTTTTTTTATGGCGGTGAGCAATTCTTGCATATTACTTCTTTTTAGTCTTTATTTTGCGTTCTTCCGCCCATTTGTCAAGGATATCAAAGATATATGCTTGATTGACATCTTGTTTTTCAGTGATTTTCTTCAAAAGCTCGTTGGTTGCGGTATAGGTTGTCAAAAGGATTTCAACATTGGTATGTTCTTCCTCTATCCTCTTGGAAAGTACTTCGTTCTCTCTTTTTATGCTCTCCAATTTCTTATAGTTTTCGTTCAAGCTCTCGGCGACATCTTTATTGATAAATTCGCTTACCTTTTGGACATTGGCGTTGTAATTCTCCAAAGTCCTTTGAAGTTCCTTGATGTTGTAGCTTTTCTTTTTTTCCTCAACAAGCTCGTCCAGTCTGGCTATCTGCTCTTCCGCCCTTTGCTCCAGCTCGTTCACCGCCTTTATCCTTTTCTCTACCTTTTCAAAGATATCCACAAGCCTTGTGACATCTTGAGTGTATTTTTCGGTTAAGCCTACAAAGGTGTCAATTCTTTGGAAAAGGTCGGACGCTTGCTCAGCCTGGCGTGAAAGGTTCTTATAAATCTTATCCAAATTCCCCTTCATATCTCCCTCAAAGGCGGTGTTTAGCTTTTCTATATCAAATCTTATGAATTCAAAGGTCTGAACAAAGTCGCTTAGATTTTTTTGTATGGGAGAAAGCAAGTCACGATAGCCCTTAAAGCTATCGATCAATATCTGTATGTCGCTTTTATTCATTTTATTGACTCCTTTATTTGCTTAAATTTGTTGTCTATTTGTTTTTGGTTCTCTCTCAAACCTCTTAAATCATTTTGCACAGACTCTTCGATAAGTCTCTTTGCCGTCTGGTTGTCCTTGACAAAAGGATAATATTGGATAATGTCAATGTCAAGCGCCTTGCTCCTTTCATTTGTAGAACACATATCCACAAGCTCAATCAGTATATCGTCCTTTGAAAACTCAAACTGTTTCTTGGCGTCCTCGGTATAGCCTTTTTGCCAAAAGCTTATGCCAGCCTCTCGATAATCGCCATGTTTGATGTGTTTTTCGTAGATGTCGATTTTGTTAAGCCAATATGTTCTTGTCACATCGTCCAATATCTTATTGCAAGCAAACCGTGCGTTGTCGTATTGCTCGTGCTTTAGGAACTCTTCAATTCTTTGTACTATCTCGTCCAAATCGATTTCGGTTTTGGCGACTACTTGGGTTAAATTTTCTATCGCTTGGCTTGTGGAAAGGATGTCGAATGTGCTAATGAAAAAGTTGTCGAACAGGTCGATATTTCGCTCTTCAGCGACATAGAGATAGTTCTTTGCCCGCGACACTCCCACATAAAAAAGATTAAAATAATATCTGTAAACGGAATTTTCGTCTGAAGTTTTTCGGTTGATAAGCGTCTTTTTCAGCCTTTGCCATTTATCGTAATTGTCGCTTAGGATATTGTAGAGAATCACCGTATCTCTTTCCAATCCTTTTATTTCGGATACTGTGAGTATCTCTTGCTTTTTCAAAACAGACCTTAATTTTTCCTTTTGTTTTTGGGTGGCGGTCACAACGGTAAAATTGTCGAACTTCTGTTTCGCAACGCTTTGCAAAAAGTCCTTATCCTTGACATAAACCGCCGCCGCCCCAAGCCCTGCATCCATGCTCTTTCCTTTTAAGACAAAGCTGTGAGTTCCGAATTGTTTGATATTAAGCTCGCCCAGTTTGTCGATAATGTCCACTATCTTTCCCGTATTGCGGTAATTGTGGTAGAGCTCGGCAACGGATACAATATCTTTTTCAAATAATAGCCTTTTCAAATAAGCGAAGCTGAAGTAAGTCGGGTTTATCATTTGAAGAGCGTCGCCTACGCAAAACAGCTTTAAGCTGATTTTTTTCATAAGGCACAAGGAGACTTGGGTCATGTCCTGAACCTCATCGATTATGGCAAGAGAATACCTTTGCATCTTGTCTATATTCTGAATAAGAGTTCGGCTTATGCTGTTGTTGTCGTATAGGTTGTTTTCTATCAGGTGCTTTTTATAATCTTGGGCTATTGAAAAAATTATTTCACATTCCCTCTTGGAAAAACTGTCCTTGCGCTTGTCTATATATTCCTCAAGGCTCATTGTTCGTATTGGGTTTTCATATTCGCAAGAGCCAAGTATCATGCCAAAGATTTCTTTATAAATGACTTCTGCGGATAGGTATTTGATTTTTTCAAGTTTACCCTTTAATTGGTGGTTTTTTATGTTGGTCGTGTATTTTTTTATAAAGTAATTCTCGTCCGCTATGCGAATATCCTTATCGATATATATCTTATACATATCTTCAAGTAGAAAATAATCGGTCTTGTTGTCTAAGAACTCGACTATACTTTCCACTTGCGAAATTATCTTATCCCTTTCGTCAACGGTCAAGAAAATACCAAGCTTGTTCTCGACAGCTTTCTTATAGTTTTTGTCAACAAAGACGATAAGCCCCTCTTTATAGTCCGATATAAATGATGTAATATTTTGTCTAAAAACGCGAATTTTGTTAAGGGTGTCCAATAATAAGCCCCTCGAATAGGTGGTATAAAGCACTTTGCCCTTATAGCCCCTAATTGCGGCGAATATAATTTTGCTTATGCAGATGTTGGTCTTGCCGCTTCCCGCAACCCCTTGGACAAGCGTATTTTTGTCTTCTATGGTCACTATCTCCCTTTGTTCAGCGTTGAGAAGCGGAAAATTCATGCCGTCCTCATTGGACAAGATATACAGCTTGCTGAACAGACTTTTTTCCACCATATCCTTATGGCTGGTCAAGGATATTTGAAAATCGTCTTGGCTTATGAGTACCAGCCTTTGGTCGTTTTGGCGCTTGATGTCCTCGGCGTCAAAGTAATCATAAAATATTATATCCTCTTTGTTGAATTTGCTTTGGGTTTGAACCCCAGATTGTGTCGGCGTCTGAAGCCCCAGCTTGATATAAAAAGCGTGGACTTTGTCCAAAGTTTCTATCTTAAAGCAGTCCATATCCGTAGACGCATTCTTTTCAGCATACTTCATGATAACGGACAAGGAACGAATAACGCCCTCGGCAAGCTTGGATATGAATTTATCAATTGAGAAAAACCCCGAAGTCTTTTCAATAAATCTTTGGGTCTTGTAAACTCGGGTTTGCGAAGTAAGGTAGCTTTTCCTTGCATCGATATCGATGATTAAATTCAGACCTTGGGGCATAATCTCTCCTCTTCCAAGATTTTAACATAAAAAATAAAAATAATATACGCTTTAATAGATTAATATAAACTTTTTTAATTATTCTTAAATATTTTCTATAAAAATTCGGATATCCCCCGCCTTGACTTCGTCCAAGTTTTTTTCTAAATTTGTTTTTTGGTCTATGGCTTTGTTCCTTAGATAGTCGTATATTCTGATAATAGTGTTTTCTTTCATCAAAGCTTTCTTTTGTCTGTCGTATTTTTCTTGGGATATTTTTTGATAGTGAAGCTTAACCTTTTTTGTCAAGTTTTCAAATGCCTTTTCTCTGTTCTTGTGCTGCGACCTTGTATCTTGGCAAACTGCCGTAATTCCCGTGGGGATATGAGTCAGACGCACCGCCGTTTCTACCTTGTTTATGTGCTGTCCGCCCGCTCCGCTTGAATGAAAGATATCCGTCTTGATATCTGAAGGGCTTATGTCGATGTCTACATTCAGCCTTTGGGGCATGACTATCACCTTGCAAGCGGCGTTTAGCGGACTTGGGGCTTTGTGAATACCGCTTTCGCCTTTTAATAGTGAATATGCCCCCTTGCCAAAGACTTTAAGCTCTACTTTTTTCAAAGTTCCGCTTTTTGTGAAAACCCTTTCTTCTTCAAAGGTATATCCCTCAAGCTCAAAAAAGTTTTTGTATATGCTAATAAGCTCTTGGGAGAATTTCTCGCTCTTTTTCGTGTCGGGTATAAGCTCAATTATGGCGGTCTGGTCCTCTGATTCCTTTGCAATAAGTTGTCTAAGCTCTTTCGCAAGCTCTTTAATCTGAATATCAAGAGCGGAGATTTCTTCGTCTATGAGCTTATCGTATTGGGTATTGCTTTTTAGATTAAGACATATTTCTTTTTCTTTAAGGGCATATGCAAGCCGTTCATGAAAAAAGGCTATGTCCTCTATGGATTTTTGCTCATTGACAAGTCTAAGCCAATAGCTGTTATGGGCGATAATCTCGGATGCCGTTGTCAGCTCTTTTAGCTCGTCATACCTTTCTTTTATCACTTTGGATTTTTGTAGTAGTTGGTCTATATAGTCGTTCATTTATATTGATTATTATCCGTAGATTTTATAAATTATTGCTTTTACTAACGATTCGGGCAGAATCTTCATAAGGAAATCCAATATCCTGTATCTTGTGCCAACCACCATATTGAGTTTGGGACGGCGGGCTTTGGCGGCTTTTAAGACAAGGTTTGCTACCGCTTGGGGAGGCATGCCGTTCTGTTCGTCTCTTTCCATAACCGCAAGAGACCTTTTCATTCTCTCAAAATATACCCCCTCCTCCAAAGTATTCTTTTGGCGGTTTTGGGTAAATGCCGTCTTAATGTCCCCCGGCATAATGTTGGTAACATAGATATTAAAAGGCAATACCTCAAGCTGAAGGGAGTTGAAAAGCATATTCAAGGCTGCCTTTGTGGACGAATAAAAGCCTTGAAAGGGAAGATAAACCTTTGCGGCAAGGGAACTAATATTGATTATTCTTCCTCCGCCTGCCTCTCGCATATATGGAATGACCGCTTTGGCAAGCTCAAAAGCGCCAAATAAGTTGACATCAAATATATACCTTGCTTTGTCAATCGTAGTGTTTTCAATAGAGCCGGATATGCCCATGCCTGCATTGTTGACCAAAAGGTCTATTCTGCCCTCTTTCTCGATAATCTGGCTTACGGCGTTTTTAATGTCGTCGGAAATAGTCAAATCACATTTTATGAATTCTATTTCCTTGTCGGAAGCAGTACGGCTCAGACCATATACCTTGTAACCGTTTTTAATAAGGGTGTGCGCCGTCTCTTTGCCTATACCCGAAGATGCGCCTGTCACTATCGCTATTTGCATATCATTCTCCTTATTTCAAGATAATAATTTTATAAACATATCCATACTAAATCCCAGCATAAAATGGGCGGTCAAAGCAGGATAAATGTTTTTTGCCTTGTAGGTCATATAGCCAAATATTATTCCGCCTGCTATCGCCGAAAAGGTCTCGGAAAAGGGTTTTCCAAAGCCCGCAATACTCGAATGGATAAGTGCGGACACCATGGTGGTGACGCTTATAGCCAATGCCGCTCCGTAGCGTGAGCCGATATTAAATAAGCCCAGTCCGCGGAAAAGATACTCCCAACCAAAATAGTAGGCGATATAGGAGGAATAATACAAGACGAAAAAGCCAAAATTAAGGAATATCATTTCTCCGCCCAGAGGATAAGTCGCCGCCATTTGCTTGTCCAAAGCCGCAACAAATCCGCAAATCGGTGCAATAACGGCGGAGGCGATAATCAGTTTTAGGGTAAGAGCTTTGTTTTCTACCCTTAAGCCCGTGTCGGTGATTTTCTGTTTCAAGGCGAACTTTACAAAGGGAACTGACAACATAAAGAAAAAGAAAAACGCCATGAAGTTGTGATAGACATATTTGTAATAGGTCATTTTTTCAGACGGAACATTGAAAGTCTTTTCAAAAAAATCTTGTATGCCAAAATAAAAATATAATGTGATAATCAAGGTCATCCAAAGAATGGTATATACAGCCCTTTTGTCGGCTTTCTCAAAAATGTTCAAGAACTCTTTTTTTATCTTTTGCAACACTTTCTTCACCTTTTCACTTTGATGTCTTGGGGCATGGTCTTAAACCAGTCTGCCGTCCTTTTAGTGCCTTCCTCAAGGCTTATTTCAGGGTTGTAGCCGAAAGCGGACTTTGCTTTCTCAATGGAGAAATGATAGTCGCTGCAGTTTTGTAAAACCGAAAACATCGTGATAAGCGGCATGCTTTTTATTTTTAAGAGCTTATAGACGCCTTCAATAGTCGTCGCAGTCAGCTTGCTTATTGGCGCAGGAACACTTATGAAAGAGGGCTTGACGCCCAAGCCTTTCGCCGCATGCGTCAGGTACTCCCTCAAAGTCTCTCCACAGCCGTCGGTAAGGTTGTAGTCCTCGTTATAAGCCTCGGGAGTCACACTCGCTTGATAGATGCCTTTGACAAGGTTTTTGACATAGACAAAACAGCTCTTGTACTTTCCCTTGTCTATCACGGGCATTTTGCCCTTGAATACAAGCTTATAGATATCATAAGAACTGGTCATATCGTATTCGCCATACACATTCCCCGGTCTTATGACGACATAGTTTTGTCCAATCTGTTTTGAATAGCTTTTTGTCATTTCTTCGGCGGCAAGTTTGGACAGCGGATAAGGGTTATTCATTGGTCTTTTGGGGGCGTCTTCCTTAAGGTCCGTATAACCGTAATATCCGTAAACAGCGGTAGAGCTTAAATAAACCAAAACCTTGCTCCCTATGCTTTTTGCAAAGTCAATCACTCTTTTTGTGCCGTCTACATTTATTTTATTAAATTCCTTTAAGTCGCCCCAAGCGCTGACCTTGCCCGCAAGCTGATATATATAGTCATACTTGGAAAGTTTGGAAAAATCAAAATCGGTAAGGCTGCCCCTATGTACCTTGACTTTTTTATCGGCAATAAGTCCTTTCAGACGCTCGTTCAAGGTATTTTGAATGATATCCAGCCCCTCTACCGTTAAGCCCTCGTCGATTAAGTGACATGCTAAATGTGAGCCTACAAAACCGCAAATACCTACAATTAAAGCTTTTTTCATAACTAAACCCTATTTCATAATCTTATAGTACATCTGTTCAAGCTTTTGCCTATCCATAAGGACGGGTACAGGATAAAGCGGATTGCCTTCCGCATCCGCTCTTTTAGCCATAAGCGGTATGTCCTCTTCTTTAATAAAATCAAGCTTTTCGGGAATGAGCATATACTTGTTCAAATCTTTTACCGCCTTAATGAAGTTTGCGCATTTTTCTTCGTCGCTTGCACCCTCTATGCCCGCAACATCCGCAAGCTCGGCAAGACTTTTCCATACCTTTTCGCCATATTCTTCAAGAAAATAAGGTAGAATAACTGCATTCGCCAGCCCATGAGGAGCATTATAGAAACCGCCTAAGGTATGGGCGACGGCGTGGACATATCCAACATATGCCCTTGTGAAAGCTATGCCAGCATAGTATGACGCAAGCTGCATGTTTTTGCGCGCCTCTATATCTTCTCCGTTGTCATACGCTTTCTTGAGGTTTTCGAATATAAGCTTGACTGCGGCTTTTGCCATTTCTTTGGTTTCTTTGGTGTTGCTGCCGCCTATGTAAGCTTCCACCGCATGAGTAAGGGCGTCCATGCCTGTGGTCGAAGTGATGTGTTTGGGTAACTTAACTGTGATTTCGGGGTCCAAAACTGCATATTTGGGGATTAGTACCGGGTCATTGATAGGATACTTTTCATGGGTTTTGCTGTTGGTAATGACCGCTGCCAAAGTCGCCTCGCTGCCCGTTCCAGCTGTGGTGGGTACGGCGAATATAGGAGGCGTGGGTTTGAGTATTTTCAAAATGCCTTTCATCTTCTGTACGCTCTTATTGGGGCGTGCTACCCTTGCGCCTATGATTTTGGCACAGTCCATAGGAGAACCGCCGCCAAATGCTATAATCGCCGAACATTTGTTCTCATGATACACTTTCAAGCCTTCTTCGATATTGTCTATTGTGGGGTTAGGGACGGTTTTGTCATAGACCGCACATTTGATGCTTAATTCCTTAAGCCCTTTTATCAGCGGTGTCGTAAGCCCTAATGAAGAGATTCCTTTATCGGTAACCAGAAGAACAGAATCAATGCACTTTTTTTTGATGAACTTGGGTAAGGCGGCTATGCCCCCTTCGATAAGCTCGGGCTTCCGCCATGGCAATAAGGGCATGACCAATTTGAAAACTTTCTGATAGGCTCGTGAATACAGCCTTTTAGCAATGTTCATAATTCCTTCTCCTTATATCATTTTTTTATATTATACTATTAAAATACGATATTGGCAATGAGTATAAAAAATCTGACCTATGAAAATTTAAAGGTTTTTGCTATTTAATAATTACTGGAGATATGAATTTTGATTATATTTGAATATGATAATCTATTAGGATATAGATTTTACCAAAATTGTTGACTCTTTTGCGTCAAGCTTGTAAAGATTTTATTAGGCTAAATTATGGTTAATTTTTGCCTTAATTAGAAAAATTGTCAAAATAATTTTGAATCAAGACAATGGGGGTGCCCTTGTCGCCACTGCCCGAAGTTAAATCGCTTAGCGAACCCAAAAGGTCGGTAAGCCGCCTTGGGGTTGTGCCTTGGGCGTCGTCATTCAAAGTTTCTTTTTTGTTCCTTATGTACTCAGAGACCGCTTGTTTTAGATTTTCGCCTTTCAAGTCGGAAAAATTGTTGTCGGCAAGGTATTTTAGCTTTATTTCATTGGGTCTTCCCTCAAGACCTTTTGTATATCCGGGAGACACCACGGGGTCGGCAAGCTCCCAAATTTTTCCTACAGGGTCTTTGAACGCTCCGTCACCGTATATCATAACTTCTATGTCCTTGCCCGTACGCTTTTTGAACTCTTTTTGGATATTTTCAACGATGGCAAAACAGTCTCTTGGAAAGAGCTTTATTTTCTCTTCGGTGGCTTTATTGCATCCTAAAAGCCCGTATCTCTCGTTATAGCCGCCGTCCTCATTGGGTTTGTTCATAATTTCAAACATGCCCTTGACTATGTTCGCACCGTTCTTTTCAAGAATCCGCTTTGTGCGGTGTCTTGAGTGTATGTCACAAGATAGTACATCCTTGACATACTTCAAGATTTCTCTTGGGTCGTTCGCCAAAATAATCTCGGGTTGGCTGCCTTGGCTTTCAATAATATCCTTGTAATACTCTATGTAATCAATTCCGGTAAAGGGGTGCTTGTGGCTGCCGAAAATTTGGCGGTAGTCTTGTTCGGTCAGGACATCTGTATAGGGATTAATGCCCCTTTCGTCAAGTATGTCAATATCAGCGATATGGTTCCCCACTTCGTCGGAGGGATAGCTCAGCATAAGATAAATCTTTTTGACCGCTCGGGCTATACCCTTTAAGCAAGGGGCGAAGCGGTTTCTGGACAGTATCGGAAAGACTACTCCCAAGGCGTTGGGAGAATTAAATTTTTCTTGGATGTCTTTGGCTATCATATCCACGGTGACATAGTTTCCCTGCGCTCGTGCGACTATGGACTCGGTAAGCGCCACGATATCCCTGTCGTTTAAGTCAATGTTAGCTTGTTCGCAAGCTTTAAGTACGCTGTCGCATACTATTTGTACGATATCGTCGCCCTGCATAATAATCGGGGCTCTTATACCTATTGAGACTGTTCCGATAAGCCTTTCCATAAACGCTCCTAAATAAATAAATTTCTCACCTCTAAGATTATACAATAAAAATGCCGTGTAGTAAAATAATTCGATGTATAATTATGATTATCGCCGAAAATCTGAATAAAAATTTTCTTTCGTATAATAAAATCTTCGTCTATTTGTATTAGGCTTGCTTCTGAAAATGTATTTTATTCAAAATTCTTTTCTTGCCTCTTTTGGGTCTTTTGGGGTAACTTTTCTTTGATAACTAAATATGGGTGTTTATTATTTTATCCGCTTATTGTCCATACTTCTTTTGTGTGATATAATGATTTAGATGTAAAAAGGCTTTATAGTATGATATAATAATTTAAGTATAAAAACTATTGTATAAGGGAGGATAATTTATGGCGATTAAGGCCGCTTTTATTGTTCCGCACCCGCCTATTATTATGAAAGAAATTGGGCATGGGGAGGAGCAAAAAATTCAAAACACAATAGATAGTTTTCATGAGATAGCCCGAATAATAGCCAATATCAAACCCGCAAGGATTGTATTAGTGTCACCTCATGGGAACTGTTATCATGATTATTTTCACATCTTTTCAAAAGAGCGTTTTAAGGGCGACTTGTCTTCTTTTAGAGCAAAAAGCATTAGCGTGGATGTCAAGTGCGATAAGGCGTTAGCTGAACTTATCGCCGCCGAAGCACGCACTATGCACATTCCCTCCGGCAGTTTGGGGCATAAAGACCTGTTTTTTGACCACGGCGCAGTCATACCGCTATATTTTATTAATCAGGCGTATACGGACTATGAGCTTGTGCATATCAGCTTAAGCGGGCTTTCTTTAATTGACCATTATGGACTGGGCATCGCAATTCAAAAAGCCGCCTTGAGGAATAACAAAGATACTGTGTTCGTGGCAAGCGGTGACCTTTCTCATAGGTTGAAAGAAAAAGGACCTTATGGTTTCACTAGAGAAGGCGTGGAATTCGACAAGGAAATCATAAAAATTATTGATAGCGGAGACTTTTCCAAGTTGTTTGATATCCCCTCTTATATCGTTCGACAAGCCGCCGAGTGCGGTTTTAAGTCTCTTGTTATGCTTGCTGGGTTTTTGGATAAGCTGGATGTAAAAAGCCGTCTATTAAGCTATCAAGATACTTTCGGCGTGGGATACGCTGTGGGAGCTTTTATTGCCAAAGGTCAGAATTCCAAGAGATGTTTTGTAGAAAAATATAAAAACTTTGAGGATAAAAAAATGAAAAAAGAAGACGAATATGTTGCTCTCGCTCGATATGCCGTGGAATACTATGTAAAAAATAAAAAGATTCCATCTGTCCCTGAAGATTTGAGTGACGAATTGAAAAACAAAAAAGCTGGGGTCTTTGTCAGTTTGAAAAAGCACGGAAACCTAAGGGGTTGTATCGGCACAATCGCCCCCTTACGGGACAGCGTCGCAGAAGAGATAATCTATAACGCTATAAGCTCTTGTTCGGACGACCCAAGATTCAATGCCGTCACGATAGAAGAGCTTGAGGACCTTGAATATAGCGTGGACGAACTCTTCCCTCCCGAAAAGATTGATGGCAAAGCCGAACTCGACCCCGAAAAATATGGCGTAATCGTATCTAAAGGATACCGAAGAGGGCTCTTGCTTCCCAATCTCGAAGGAGTGGATACCGTGGATTATCAAGTGTCGATAGCCTTGCAAAAAGCTGGGATTATGCCTCATGAAAAGTACTCTTTGGAAAGGTTTAAGGTAGTGAGACACCAATGAAAATAATTTGCGATGTCTGCCCTAACTTTTGTCGCCTTGAAGAAAATCAGATTGGGTTCTGCCGTGCAAGGAAAAATATAGGGGGCGAAAGCGTAAGCATAAACTATGGCAAGATTACCTCAATAGCTCTCGACCCAATTGAAAAAAAACCTTTATACCGCTTTTTGCCAAACACATATGTCTTGTCTGTCGGGAGCTTTGGTTGTAATTTAAGGTGTCCTTTTTGTCAAAATCATTCTATTTCTATGTGCGGTGAAACCGCACAAACCGTTGATATAGAAAAAGAAGATTTGATAGAAAAAGCCTTGCAATTAAACAATTGTTCGGGCGTTGCCTTTACTTATAACGAACCTTTAATCGGCTGGGAATATGTACGGGATACCGCAAAGCTTTGTAAAGAAAAAAATCTTGCAACTGTCGTTGTGACCAATGGATATGTCAATACGAATATCCTTGAAAAGGTGTTGCCGTATATAGACGCCATGAACATTGACTTAAAGAGTTTTAATCCTGAATTCTATAAAAAAATCCATGGAGACTTGGACTCTGTCAAAAGCACAATTGAGCTTGCAAGTAGGCATTGTCATGTGGAAGTGACTGTCCTTGTCGTGCCTAATGAAAACGACAGCCAAGAGGAGATAACCGCTTTGTCAAAATGGCTTATGGCAATAGATAAGGACATTCCTCTTCACATCACAAGATTTTTTCCGAGGTATAAATATTCGCACCTCTCCCCTACCCCCGTCAGAAAGATTTATGAATTTGTTGAAATAGCCAAAAAATATCTTAATTTTGTGTATGCTGGAAATTGTTAAGGCTGTTCTTGGTTTGGAACAGCCTTGAATTTTTTTCTATCGGTAAGATATTTTTGCTCTAATAAACAAACTTTTGAAAAATTTTTTTAATATTTTCTATAAGATATTACCATAGAATAAGACGCTGTCATGAAAAGACAGCATCTTATTCCTTATAAATAGTTATTCCTTATTCGCATAATCCATTATTATTTGTTTGAACATCTCAAGGGTCTTATGCGCATCTTCGACTTCATGTTTGAGGCGGGCGTTCTCTGCCGAAAGTGCCGCAATTTTAGCGGATTCGTTGTGGTTCTCGCCGTTCTGCTCGTCAACGCTTGTCTTATAAATTCTTTTTTCGGTATAGTCGTTTGGAGTTGGCTGATGTGCGGTTTTGCTGACCATGAACCTTTCGTCCGTCTTTTCGTTGAATTCGCCTCTCTTTACATAATGCGTATGCAAGTATTCATGGGACTTATGGCTATTGGGCTTGCCCAAAAATTCTTTATAAAGCTCGTTGATGTACGGGTTTTCGTGGGACTTTCTAATCTTCTTGCTCTCGTCTTCGTCATAAATACCCTTAAGACGCTTATTTCTGATATCGGGGTCTTCGCTCCTTGGTTGACCGCCGCCCATAATACATCCGCCCGGACAGCCCATAACCTCAATAAAATGATAAGGCGACTTTGCTTTGGCGACCTCTTCCATAAGCTCCCTTGCGCCTTTAGTGCCGCTTGTGACCGCCACTTTTACGGTCACACCGTCAATTGCCTTGAATTCGGGCTTGGGATTCTTTATGGTAATCTCTGCGCTTTTGATATTGTCAAAACCGATAATCGGCTTGACATGAAGCTTATCAAAGGGCAGTTCTTTTCCTGTAACGATTTCATAAGCAGTCCTAAGCGCCGCCTCCATAACTCCGCCGGTCACGCCGAAGATATCCGCCGCTCCCGAAGAAAAGCCCAATGGGGTATCGAACTCTTCCTCTTCAAGATTAACAAAGTCTATGCCCGCTTCTTTAATCATAGCGGCAAGCTCCCTTGTGGTAATCACTGCATCGACATTGGGAAAGCCGTCATTTTGCATTTCTCTTCTTTTAATCTCAAATTTCTTCGCTGTGCAGGGCATTACGGACACTACAAACATGTCTTTGGAGCGCTTGTTTATTTTTTGAGCATAATAGGACTTGACAAGAGCGCCCATCATGGTGTGGGGAGATTTACAGGTGGAGAGGTGGTCCAGCTCGTCGGGGAATGTGTGTTCTATGTACTTTATCCAGCCGGGGCTGCAGCTTGTTATCATAGGCAGCGCCGTTTCCTTGCCTTCGGCATAGTTCATAAGTCTTGTCAGAAGCTCCGTACCTTCTTCAAGTATGGTAAGGTCTGCGGTAAAGTTCGTGTCAAACACATCGTCAAACCCCAATGCCCTCAAAGCCGCCGCAAGCTTTCCAGTAACTCTTGAACCGGGCTCCAAGCCGAACTCTTCGCCTATCGCCACTCTTATGGCCGGTGCTGTCTGAACCACCACCCTTTTCTTGGGATTATAAAGCGCTTCCCATACCTCATTAACGCTGTCCGTTTCCTTAAGCGCTCCCACCGGACATACCTTGGTGCATTGTCCACAGAATATACAATTGACATCACCAATGGGCAGTTCCATGGCGGGGCTTATGCTTGTCTTGAAACCTCTGTTCTGGGCGTTTATAGCTCCTACGCCTTGAATTTCATTGCAAATCGTTGCGCATCTTCTGCAGAGTACGCATTTTGCCATATCTCTTGTTATAGACACTGAACAGTCTATGCTGTTGTCCGAACGCTCGCCCTCAAAGCGGCTTTCCTCAATGCCTATGATATTCCCAAGTTCTTGAAGTTCGCAATTCTGATTTCTCTTACAGCTAAGGCATTCTTTTGAGTGGTCGGACAGCAAAAGCTCATATAGAACTTTGCGTGCTTTTCTGACTTTTTGGGTGTTGGTGAATACTTCCATACCCTCGGTGACTTGGGTCATACAAGCCGCCTGCAAGGTTTTCGCGCCTTTGACTTCGACAACACAAATCCTGCATGAGCCCAATTGGTGTACCCCCTCCAGATAACATAGATTTGGGATATAGATATTGTTCTTTTTTGCCGCTTGAATAATCGTCGTTCCCTTGGGAACTTTTACTTCTTTATTGTTTATTTTTAAGTTTACCATTGCTTACCTCCTGTCGCAACGAAGACATCTCATGGCTTCAGCCATAGCGTTGAGTTTGTGATAGCCCAAAATAACTTCGTCAAAATTGTCTTTTCTCTTTTCGGGGGCAAGGATTTCTTGCTCAAATCTTTCATGATATACTATTTCGTCATCGTCGAAATTGTCGGGAATCTTTATCTTAGGACCTTTGTTGAGCTTGCCTTTTCCGCCCAAGTACTTGTCTATGGATATGGCGGCTTTCTTTCCGTCCGCTATTGCCTGTATTACGGTATCCGGACCTCTTGCCACATCGCCGCCCGCAAATACTCCCTCCATAGTTGTCATAAGCGTGTCGTCGTCGATAACGAATGTGCCCCATTTTGTCACGCTGATTTCGTCCTTTCTAATAAAGGGCAAGTCTGAATATTGGCTGATAGCGGGTATAACGGTGTCGGCATCTATAAAGAAATTGGAGTTCTCGACCACAACCGAACGCCTTCTTCCGCTCTTGTCAAAGTCGCCAAGCCTCATTCTCACACACTCAATCTTGGACACCCTGCCACTCTTGCCGTTAAGGAACCTTACGGGAGCGACAAGCTCAAATAGCTCAATGCCCTCTTCCAAAGCTTCTTGGACTTCGGACTCATAAGCGGGCATGGCGTCCCTCGTGCGCCTATATAAAATCATGACTTTCTTTGCACCAAGCCTTAATGCGGTTCTTGCCGAATCCACAGCGGTATTCCCCCCGCCGATAACGGCAACGGTATCCCCGATATTAATATCTTGATTTAGGTTCACTCTCTTAAGGAAATTTATTCCGTGTATGACTCCCTCCAAGTTCTCCCCAAAGATGTTGACCTTTTGTGGGAATTGTGTGCCTGTGGCGACATATACTGCGTCGTACTTCTCTCTTATATCCTCAAACTTGATGTCTTTGCCCACTTCGGTATTTAATTTTATATTTACGCCCTCTTCTCTAATAAGGTCAATCTCGTGCTGCAAGACTTCTTGAGGCAGTCTGTATTCGGGTATGCCGAAAGCCAAAACTCCTCCGGCTATGGACTCCGCCTCGAACACATCGACGGTATAACCAATGTTGTTGAGATAGTGGGCACATGTCAGCCCGGACGCTCCTGCTCCGATAACCGCTATATGTTTGCCGTTTCTGGGGAAAACTATTTCGTTTCGGCAAGCCTTTTCGTTCTTATGGGCAAAATCGGCTACAAATCTCTTCAAATCGCATATCGCTACTGATTCGTCAAGGGTGGCTCTTCTGCACTTGGATTCGCAAGGTCTTGTGCAAATTCTGCCGCATGTCGCCGGGAATGGGTTCTCTCTTCTTATAAGGTTATAGGCGTCCACAAATCTTCCCACGCTGACAAGTGCCATATAGCCGGGTACATTGACATTTGCGGGGCAGGTGTTTTCGCAAGGTGAAATGAATAATTCAGCACAGACCCCAGCTCGGCAGTATTTGTTCTTTATGTGCTCTTCGTATTCCTCACGGAAGTAATTGATAGTGCTTAAAACGGGATTGGGGGCGGTTTGCCCAAGACCGCACATTGCGGTTTCTTTAATGGTTTCGCCAAGTTCTTGAAGAAGTTCTATGTCTCCTTCCATGCCCTCGCCTCTGGTTATTCTCTCTAAAATTTCTAACATTCTCTTTGTACCCACTCTGCAAGGCAGACACTTTCCGCAAGACTCGTCTTGTATAAAGTCCATAAAATACCTTGCGGTATCCACCAAGCAGGTGTCTTCATTCATGGCGATAAAACCGCCTGAGCCCATAATCGCTCCAAGCTCGCTTAAGGATTCATAATCGGTGGACACATTGAGGTTGTCTTGGGTCACGCATCCGCCCGACGGACCACCGATTTGCACAGCCTTGAATTTCTTCTTGCCTCTCATGCCGCCGCCGATATTAAAGAGGATATCCCCCACCGACATTCCTATGGGGACTTCGACTATACCAGTATTGACCACATCGCCGGCTAAGGCAAAGACCTTTGTGCCCTTGCTCTTATCCGTTCCGTACTGTGAATACCAAAAACCGCCTTTATACATTATTATAGGTATAACCGCAAGGGTCTCCACATTGTTGATAATCGTTGGCTTGCCAAAAAGTCCTCTTTGGAACGGGAATGGAGGTTTTTGTCGGGGCTCGCCTCTCTCTCCCTCGATAGACGACATAAGCGATGTCTCTTCGCCGCATACAAAAGCACCTGCGCCTATTCTTATCTCCAAGTCAAAGTCAAAGCCAGAACAGAATATATCCTTGCCTAAAAGCCCTCTTGAATATGCCTGTTCAATGGCTTGTGTGATTCTATCAACGGCGATGGGATATTCGGCTCTGATATAGATATATCCCTTGTTCGCGCCTATGGCGTAACCGCCTAAAATCATACCCTCAATAACGGTGTGCGGATCGCCCTCAAGTATGCTTCTGTCCATAAATGCGCCGGGGTCGCCTTCGTCGGCGTTGCAGACTATGTATTTTTGGTCGCTTTTGGCTTCCATGCCGGCTTTCCACTTGATATATGTAGGGAATCCTGCGCCGCCCCGTCCTCTTAAGCCGGATTTTTTAAGCTCTTCAATGATATCGATCCCTTTCTTCTTGGTCAAACACTCATAAGCGGCAAAATATCCCTTGCGGGCTATGTAAGCATCGATATTGTTGTATTCTATTATTCCGCAATTTCTAAGTGCAATTTTCACCTGCTCTTTGAAAAAATCAATGTCGTCAATCTTGGGAACATGCTTGTTTAAGGAATGATCATAGAAGGTATGCTCTTCAAGAATCTTGTTCTTTATGATATGACTGACTATTACTTCCTTGGCTGTATCGGCTGTTAAATCGGTGTAAAATGTGCGTTCAGGCAAAATAAGCATAACAGGTCCTACTGCGCATGTGCCCATGCATCCAGTTTCCGTGACCAAGACATTGTCTTCAAGGTTGTTGGCTCTTAATTCCTCAATGACGGCTTCTTTTATTTCCGCACAATTTGAGGACACGCAACCCGCTCCGCTGCAAATCAAAACTTGGTGCTTATATCTCTCAATCATTGAGGCATATTCTTTTTTTATCCTTTCAAGGTCCGCAAGATTAATTATTTTTCTGTCTTTCATCATCAAATTTCCTCCTCTAATTAATACTTTGAGAGTATGGATTCAAGCTTGTTGACATTCACTTGCTTATATACCACATCGTCAATCATCACCGCCGGCGCAAGGCCGCAAGCTCCAATACATCGGGCAATCTCAAAAGTAAACTTGCCGTCCTCGGTGGTGCCGCCAATCTCCACCCCAAGAATCTCTTTGAGCTTTTCCACAATGCTCTTGCCTCCTCTGACATAGCATGCTGTACCCATACAAACCCTTATGGTATGTTTTCCGCGCGGTGCTGTGGAAAAAAAGGAATAAAAGCTGATAACTCCCGAAATCTTGGAAAGCGGAATGGACATCCTTTGAGAAATGAATTTTTGTAGTTCCAACGGAAGATACCCATAAATCTCCTGTGCCAAGTGCAGAACTTGAATAAGACTTCCGTCTTTGCCCTTATAGAGTTCTATGACATTGGCGATTTCGTCATATTTCTCTTTCTGGGTCTTTTCTTTTGTCGAACAACAGCAACTTTGTACTGTTTTACTCATCGCATACCTCCTTATTTTTCGTAGATTATAACAGGCTTAATATGTTATAAGCCGAGTATTTAATGCTAATAAAATTTCCATTTTTTGAAAAAATGGAAACCGCGAACAGCTTATGAAAGTTTTTCCTCGAAAGTTCTTCTGTTTTTAATTATATTACACTTCAATTATCAAATCAATACTTTTTTTAATTTTGAATATTCTCTTCATGCGGCTTAAATTGATTTAATAAAAAATAGGATATTCAAAATTATGGCGTAAATATAGAGATAACCATATTTACCGATACAGGTACAGCCGAAGTTATTTCTACTATTATTTCATTATTATTTTTACGATACATTCTTTTCGGATGATTTGTTGATTATGTTATTTTTAAGAAATTAATAACATATTTTGAAATACTAAGATTAGAAAAAAGACAACCTCCTCAAAAAAAACCGCCTCGTTTAGAGGCGGCCAGTGTTATCTTGAGAATTTGGCTTTTAGGTCCCTAAAGCCTTTTTTTATTCTTCTGCCTGTATTTTGCAGGTATTTGAGATAGGGCATCTCCAAAGGTCTTATTATTGATGCCTTTCGGCTTGCTACAATGTCATACACCACATAGATAAAATATCCCGTCAAAAGGATGTTTATTGCTCCAAAGACATACATCATGGCGTTGTCGTATGTCAGCTGTTCCACACCCGTCGCACTGTAACCCGCTACCATAAACACATAGCTTGTATTGATAAACATAAACGCCGAAAAAGCGATAGCGGAGAAGAATACTCTCTTTTCGCTTGCCATAGCGGCGTATAGGTACATCATGGGTATCGCCATATATATAGTGACAGGGGTCATTCTGTTGGTGAAAGTAAAGAGCATGACTATCAAAAGCGAACCCAAAAGCAAAAGCTCCATACGGTTTTTGTTGCGGAAATATCCCGCTGCCACAAGCCCGATTACGAACACCACAAACAAAATTGTTATCACAAGCGATTCGGTGGTCACCTCTTCAAAGTTGTTCTTCAAAAGCGCTTGGAAGTTAAACGCATTCATGGTGTAATAATTGTTTTCATTAAATAAAGCGTCAAAATAGCGGCTGACGGCAACAAACGGAGAGCCGCCTTGAATATCCAATAGATAGAATGGCGTACTTAAAGCATAAAAAAGAGCAAATCCGCCTATTACGCTCAATAGGATTGAAAGACGCAGTTTGGGGCGGTTGATATACTGGCTGACGGCATAAAATATCACAATGGGCAGCATATAGACTGCGTTTATTGAGAATAGAAACGCCGCAAAATACGATATCGCCACTCCCCAATAATTGTTTTTCAAAATAAAGTACATGGTGAGCATAATTAAGAATACTGTTATGGATTCACTCATGCCCCATGCTGCAGACATGGAGAACACAACGGGCAGCGCTGCATATAAAGAGGCGAAAAGCAGCGCCGAAATGTTGCCTAATCTCTTGTCTAATAATTTATAGATAATGACAATAACTCCCACATCGGCGGCTATCGCAAACAGTTTAATGAAGAATGTGGTAAGCACGGTAGAGCCGTTAAAGAGTTTTGATAAAAGCCCGGCTAATGTGAGGATATAGTATAACAACGGAGTGGGGCGCATAGCTTGGTAGGTCAGAGAATATTTTTGGGCGTACGCCGCCAAGGTCGAATCCATATATACCGTTCCGTAATTAGCCAAAAAACTTGCTTGGGTCGCCTCGGCTTCTACATTAAAGCCTAAATAGGCGGCTTCAGATAGCCCAGCTATCAACGAACCTATGCCCGCTATCAAAAGCCTAATCAGCAGTGCAAAACCAATAACCATAATGATAGGCAGCTTGCTGGATTCTTTAAGCTTTGTTAAGAAGTCGTTCTTATATTCGCTCTCCAAAGCCATGTTTCTTCTATAAATCATATAAACCGCATAACCTACAATGACGGCAAACACCGCACCCAAAACGATAAATACAATGTTTTTGTCGCTTGCCGCACCAAAGATGCTTGTATCCAATTTGAAAAATGTCAAGACCTCTTTGCCGCTGTCGGGATCTATGACCGTAGGCACTTGATTTCTTTTTACCCTTTCAAGGGTGATGTCTCTTATTTTTACATTGGCGTTTACGGGGTTTTCTTCACTGCCTACAAATATAGTCAAGGAAGATTTTTTCACATAATCGGTCTTAAAATAGAAATCCGCAGTCACATCTGTAGTTGTAGAGCTTCTGTGAAGGACGGGTTTTATCGGACCTTCGTCGGTTTCGCCGATATTGAAGTCCCTGTCTTCCAAAAAGCCGATATGCAAGCCGTCAAATGTAGTTTTGTCGCCGTAAAGGGACATTGAACTAATAGTAAAGGTATAGGTGACCTTGTAATAAGAATTGCTCCTCAATTTGACTTCTTGCGCTACATAAGCCCAGCCCGCACTTGAAGTATTGATAGTCAATGTCCCGTCTGCTACAGAAAACACATCCGCTGTGTCCGACTGCGCGCCCGACCTAAGCGTCCAATGCTCCCTCATCGCGGCGGTATCTTCGTATTCGAAATCGCCACCTTGAAGCACATCCACATTGACACCCGAACAGCCTATGCAAAAAACAGCTATTAAAGTGAGTATGGCTACTGTCAATATTATTTTTTTCATCTTGCTTCCTCATAAAATAAAATGCAACCATTCCATATAAGAACAGTTGCATTTTTTAATTAGCGTTGTTATTGGTGTAAGGATTTGGCTTTAATTTTTGCCGCCTTTCCAGTTCTGCCCCTCATATAGTAGAGCTTGGCCCTTCTGACCTTGCCTTTTCTGACAATTTCGATATGGTCGATTTTGGGGGAATGAAGGGGGAATGTCCTCTCAACGCCGACGCCAAAAGAAATTCTTCTGACCGTAAAGGTCTCTCTTATGCCGCCGTTCTTCTTGGCAATAACAAGACCCTCAAACGCTTGCAATCTCTCTCTTGCGCCCTCGACGACTTTTACGAATACTTTTATTCTGTCGCCTACCCTAAAATCAGGATGATCTGTTCTCAAACCCTCCTGTTCAACAGTTTGAATAATGTTCATGACTTACCTCCATTTGTATGACAGCATTCGTGCGAGGCTTGGATTAAGGCGATTTCATACCGCCACTCGTATAGGACTGCTGCAAAGTCTATATAATAATATCAAAAGAATGAAAATTCTTCAAGCAAAATAGATATATTTCTATTTTTTATATTTTTATTATTATCCATAAAGGATTGTTTTTCTTTTTCAACAAGTCCGTCTGTCAATTCCAACGGGCAAAAAACGCATTCTTAATCAGTTCTTCCCCCATATCCGTAACAGATACCACATCAAACCTTATGCCCGAAAAACTTATGCTTTTTTCGCAAAGATACAGTCTTGCCGCCTTGATTATTCTGTTTATTTTTGACTTGGTCAAGGTCTCCAGCGGATGACCAAAGCTGTCGTCCTTTCGGTATCTGACCTCTATAAAGACAAGCTCTTGTCCGTCTTTTGCCACAAGGTCAAGCTCCCCTGTATTTTTATAAGATACATTTTCGTCAAGGATTTGGTAGCCATTCTTTATTAAAAAATTTTTCGCCTTGACTTCGGCTCTTACGCCCTCATAATATTTATCCATATCCCCTCTTTAATCAAAAAAGTTCTTTATAAAGCTCTTTCTGTGAATGGGGCAAGGTCCGTACTTCTTAAGCCGTTCGATATGTAATTTTGTGGGATAGCCTTTGTGCTTTTCAAAGCCGTATTCGGGATAAATCTCAGCATACTTTCGCATAAGCCTATCCCTTTCCACCTTGGCAAGGATAGACGCCGCAGCGATTGAGTAGCTCTTGGCGTCGCCTTTTATGATAGATATGCTGGGCAAGGAGAAGTCATCTTCCACAGCGTCCACAAGCAAGATATCCGGCAATGGAAAGAGCTTGTCCACGACCGCCCTCATGCCTCTTTTCGTTGCGTTCAAGATATTTATTTCGTCGATAATATCACAGTCCACTGCTACCGTCGCATAGCCTATTGCCGCCGCCACTATTTCGTCATACAGCCTTTCCCGTTCTTTTTCGGACAGCTTTTTTGAGTCATCCACATCGGGTATGATGTTGTCCATATCCATAATAGCAGCGCCCACCATGACCGGACCTGCAAGAGGTCCTCTGCCCGCCTCGTCTATGCCGCATATAAGATTAAGGCCTCTCTTTAAGAGCTCTTTTTCATACCTCAATAAGTTCATTTGCTTTTTCCATAATAATCTTGCCTAAGGCGTTTTTTCTAAAGTCCACTATTACGGCTTTTGCCGTCTGCTGAATGTCCACCTCGCCACCCTTGACAATAAAGCCCCTTTTCTGCCCAATCTCATAGAGAATACCAGCAGTATCTACGCTTAAGTCGTCAAGCTTATATCTTTCTTTTAGGTTTTGGGGATATTCCTTTTTAAGAAAGTCTATCAGCTCCCCCGCAAGTTCGGTCATATCTACCACATCGTCACTTATGCTTCCGATAATGGCAAGGTTTCGTGCTTTTGTCTGGTCCTTAAAGTCGGGATATAATGTTCCCGGTGTATCCATAAGTTCAATGTACTTATCAACCGCAATCCATTGCTTGCCTCGTGTCACTCCCGGTTTGTTGCCCGTTACGGTCTTTTTTCTGCCTAAAAGGCTGTTGATAAGCGCACTTTTTCCTGAATTGGGCACGCCTATGACCATTGCCCTTATGGTCTTTCGCACACCCTTTTGGTCGAATTTTTTCAAATAGTCGGCATTGATTTCCTTTAAGGCGTCAAATATTTGTTTTCTTGACGCCCCTCTTTGGACGCTGACGGTTTGAAGGCATTTTATAGACTTTCTGTTAAAATAGTCTATCCATTCTAAAATATCGCTTTGGGCTACCAAATCAGCCTTGTTGAGTATATAAAGCGTGGGTTTTGTGTTTATCAGCTTGTCAAACTCTGGGTTTATGCAAGATAAAGGCGCCCTTGCGTCCAAGACATAAATAACGCTTGATACAAGCTTCATTTCCCTTTCTATCAATCGAAAGGCTTTTGTCATATGTCCGGGAAACCAATGGATACGCACTTTATTCCTCCAATAAGTCGGGTCTTTTGACTTTTGTGATTTCTATGCTTTTTTGTTTTCTCCACTTTTGTATTTCAGCATGGTTGCCGCTTAAAAGCACTTCGGGCACTTCCAAGCCCATAAATTTCTGCGGTCTGGTATACTGCGGATACTCTAAGAGACCGTTTGAAAAACTCTCTTCTTTGGTAGACTCGTCAGAGCCCAATACACCTTTTATGTAACGGCTTATGGCGTTTATGATAACAATTGTGGCATAGTCGCCTGATGTCAAGACATAGTCGCCGATAGATAGTTCCATATCCACATCCATATCAAGTATCCTTTGGTCCACACCCTCGTAACTTCCGTTTATGAACATAAGGTGTTTTTCCTTAGAAAGGGAAAGTGCTGTCTTTTGGTCAAACCGCTTTCCTTTGGGGCTCAAGTAAATCCTCTTTGCGGTATGCTCGGGGTCGATCTTTGTGATAGCGTCATGCAGCGGTTGCGGAGTCATAACCATTCCTGCGCCCCCGCCAAAAGGATAATCGTCGCACCTTTTATGCTTGTCTTTAGAAAATTCTCTTATGTTATGGACATTAAGCTCAAATATCTTCTTGTCAAGAGCTTTTCCGATAATGCCGCTTTTGAATACATCATAAATTTCAGTATAAAGCGTGAGTACATCAATCTTCATAGACCGCCACCTTTTCAAGCTCTTCTTTGTTCAAAAAGATTTCTTTAGTTGCCGTATCGATTTTTTCAATCACATCTCCCGCATAAGAGAACATAAGGCTCTTTTCGCCTTTGACCTGGTATACATCGGCACTACCGTATTGCAAGATATCCGTAAGTTCTCCCACAAGCTGATTCTCGATATACACCCTACTTCCCAAAAGGTCGCTGACATAGTGTCTTCCCTTGGGCGGGTCGGGAGCGGACCGTCTATCAATTTTTAGTTCCTTGTTCCTAAAAAATTCAGCGGCGTTCATATCGTCTATGCCCTTGAGCTTTATTAATACAGCTTTGGGTGACACCTTGATATCTTCTATCGGATATTTTATACCCTCAATCTCCACGGCTTTTATTTTTTTAAGCTCAAGGGGTGAGTCCATATAAGACTGCACCTTGATATAGCCTTTTATTCCGTGGGGCTTTAACGCCTTGCCGACAATAAGCATAGAGCCTTATTTCTCCTGTATAAATACGGTATGGATTTTGTCCATTTTTAAGGAGGCGGCTCTGACTATTGTTCTTATTGCCTTTGAGTTCCTGCCGCCCTTTCCTATGACCTTGGCGATATGGTCCTTGTCCACAAAGACTTTGTACTGAACTTTGTCGGTGTCCTCCAGCTTTTCTATCTCAAAATTATCACTGTCCACAAACTGCTTTACTAAATACTCTACAAGTTCAATCATCTTATTTTCCCTTATTAATGACAATGCCTTCCCTTTTGAAAAGACTCTTTACGGTCTCGGTAGGCTGAGCGCCGACTTTGAGCCATTTCTCGGCGATTTCCTTGTCTATCTTAAGTGCTGCGGGCTCTTTTGTGGGGTCATAGTATCCAATCTGTTCAAGATACTGCCCGTCTCTTGCTTTTCTGGAGTCTGTCGCCACTATGCGATAGAAAGGTGATTTCTTTGCTCCCATTCTGGTTAATCTGATTTTTACTGCCATTTGTTATCCTCCAATTTTATTGTTTTTATATATTAAATGGTAATTTTTTTCTTCCGCTTGAAAACATCTTCATCATCTTCTTCGTTTGATTAAATTGATTCAAAAGTCTGTTGACATCTTGTACCGTCGTTCCGCTGCCAAGCGCCACTCTTTTCTTCCTTGAACCCTTGATAATATCTGGATTGGCTCTTTCTGCGGGGGTCATGGAAAGAATAATGGCTTTGGTCTTTTCAAGCTGTCTTTCATCCAAGTTCAAATCCGCACCCTTGAGCTTTCCAGAAAGTCCGGGTATCATATTCATCATATCCGAAAGATTGCCCATTTTTTTGACGCTGGAAAGCTGGTCCAGATAGTCTTGTAGGTCAAAGCTTCTTTCCTTTATTTTTTTCGCCAATTTCTTGGCGTCTTCTTCGGTAATCGCCTTTTGAGCTTTTTCTATAAGCGTCAAGACATCGCCCATTCCCAATATGCGGCTTGCCATTCTGTCGGGGTGAAAGGGCTCAATGTCCGTCATCTTTTCTCCCACGCCGCAATACTTTATCGGCTTATTCAAAAGTGCTTTTATAGACAATGCCGCACCGCCCCTTGTGTCACCGTCAAGTTTTGTGAGTATGACTCCGCTAATCTCCAGCATCTGATTAAACTTCGCGGCGACATTCACCGAATCTTGTCCAAGCATGGCGTCCACCACAAGCAATATCTCAGTCGGGGAGACTTTGGCTTTGATTTCCTTAAGTTCGGTCATAAGCTCTTCGTCTATATGAAGTCTGCCCGCCGTATCTATAATAACCGTATCATATCCTTGTTTGAGTGCATGATGGACACTCTCCTTGGCTATCTTGACGGGGTTTTTCTGTCCCATTTCGAAAACGGGAACATTAACCTTTTCGCCCACTATTTGCAGCTGTTTTATGGCGGCGGGGCGGTAGATGTCGGCGGCAACCAGCAAGACCTTCTTTCCCTGACCGGTAAGAAGCTTTGCAAGCTTTCCGCACATCGTGGTTTTGCCTGCGCCTTGAAGTCCGCACATCATAATGACTGTGGGCGGCTTGTCGCTGACTTCCAGCTTGCTGTGGGTAGAGCCCATAAGCTTGACCAGCTCGTCATTTACTATCTTAATAACCTGCTGGGAGGGATTCAGTCCTTTTAGGATATCTTCACCCGTCGCCCTTTCTGTCACCGCCTTAATAAAGCCTTTCGCCACCATATAATTGACATCGGCTTCCAAAAGAGCAATTCTGACTTCTCTTAAGGCGTTCTTGACCTCAAGCTCGCTCAAAGCCCCTTTGTTCCTTATTTTTGAAAACGCATGGTTTATTTTTTCGGTTAAGCTTCCAAACATTTCATAACTCCTTGACGCTGTTTAACAACTTTGTTAAGTCCTCTTTTGCGTTAAAATCGTCTTTTTGAATAATCTCTTCTATATTTTTGATGATAGTCTTGACCTTTTTTATAAGTCCAAGCTTGTTCTCGTATTCGTTGAGCTTCCTTTCGCTTCGCAGTATCACTTCCCTAACTCCCTGTCTTGTGATGTCAAGTTCGCTCGCAATCTCGGCAAGCGACATGTCACAGTCGCAGTACATTCTCATGACCTCCGACTGGTAGGGGTTCAGGAGCTTGCCATAATAATCATTGAGTATACCTAATTGTATTTTTTTCATACTTTCTCAAGGTGTAAAGGTTTTTTCATTTACAGATACTATTTTCGCATACATCAAAAGCATTTGTCAAGAATAATCTTATAATATTTCGTCAAAACTCGTAAGATAATTTATGTAAATTCATTGACAAGTTTTATGGGCAAGGATATAATAATGATAACGAAATATATTAAGGAAGAATTATGAAAAAAAGTTTATACAGTTTGATGTTAATGGACGATGTGGTTAGGGAGATTGACGAACTGGCAAGAAGCCAAAACACCAACCGCTCGAATATGGTCAACCAAATTCTGGCGGAGTATGTCTCCATGACCACCCCCGAAAAAACCATAAACAATATCTTTAACGCTGTGGCTGATTTGCTGAATAGGGATATTTTTTCCGCATTTTTTGAGCCGCACTCCTCGACGCTGTCGCTTAAGAGCTCTTTGGACTATAAGTACCGACCCACTATTAAGTACGAAGTCGAACTCTATCGCGACCACAATCAGGCGCTTGGCGAACTTAAAGTTATATTCCGCACCCAAAGCGCGGCTTTGCTTATGGAATTAAACAGGTTCTTCAGGTTTTGGACGCGTTTGGAAACGGCTTATCTATCGCACTACTATCCACAAAACAGCATAACCTATAATTTGGAAGAGGGCAGGTTTTTTAGAACTTTCAAAATGCCCGTCGGAAAGAATTATTCTTGCGACTCTATCGCTAACGCCATAACAAGCTATATTGAGATGTTTGACGACTTATTAAAAGGATATCTCACCGGGAAGTACCCCACTTCAAATATCCTTGAGAAAAAGTATGTCGAATACCTCAACAGCGGTGCGGATATCATTTAGGAGGATTTTATGAACGCTCAAAAACTAACACAAAAATCAATGGAAGCCATAGCTAAGGCTCAAAATATAGCCATTGAAAACCAAAATATAGAGATTATGCCCGAACACCTTTTGTACGCCCTATTGGACGACGATAACGGGCTTATACCCTCTTTAGTCAAAAAATGCAATGTGGACAACGACAGGCTGATAGCTGTGATCGATGAAAAAATAAGAAAAAGCCCAAAGGTCACCGGTGCGGGAAGAGAGCCGGGCAAAATCTATGTAGCGCCGATAACCGACAAAATCTTAAACCATGCGGAAAAGCTTGCAAAAGAGGCAAAAGACGAATATATCTCCGTGGAACATATCATGCAGGCTATCTTTGAAAAGTCTGAGGACATGGCAACGCTTATGAAAAGCCAAGGCTTGACAAAAGCAAAATTTTTGGAACAGCTTAGCGCCGTAAAGAAAAATGCAAGGGTCACTTCTGACAATCCCGAAACGACCTATGATGCTTTGCATAAATACGGCATAGACCTTGTTGAGACTGCAAGGCAGCACAAGCTTGACCCCGTTATTGGACGAGACAGCGAAATAAGGGATGTTATTCGCATTCTTTCCCGAAAAACTAAGAACAACCCCGTTCTTATCGGCGAACCCGGTGTGGGCAAGACGGCTATCGCCGAAGGGCTTGCTTTAAGGATAGTAAGAGGTGATGTCCCCGAGGGCTTGAAAGACAAGACCATATTCGCTTTGGACATGGGCTCATTGATTGCGGGAGCTAAATTCAGGGGCGAATTTGAGGAAAGGCTCAAAGCGGTCTTGAACGAAATAAAGTCCTCAAACGGTCAAATAATTCTTTTTATTGACGAATTGCATAATATAGTCGGGGCGGGAAAAGCAGAGGGAGCTATGGACGCAGGCAACCTTTTGAAGCCAATGCTGGCAAGGGGAGAACTGCACTGCATAGGCGCCACAACCCTTGACGAATACAGAAAATATATTGAGAAAGACGCCGCCTTGGAAAGACGGTTTCAGCCAGTTCTGGTAACCGAACCCACTTTAGAGGATACTATATCCATACTTAGAGGCTTGAAAGAAAGATATGAGATTTTCCACGGGGTGCAGATACAGGATGCGGCGCTTATATCCGCCGCCATGCTCTCCCACCGTTATATCACTGACAGATTCTTGCCCGACAAGGCGATAGACCTTGTGGATGAGGCGTGTGCCCTTATCCGAACGGAAATTGACTCCATGCCCTCCGAAATGGACGAAATCTCTCGAAAAATCATGCAGCTTGAAATTGAAGAAATGGCACTTAAAAAAGAGAGCGATACCCTTTCAAAGGAGAGGTTAAAGAGACTTCAAAAAGATTTGGCGGACTATCGTGACCAATTCAATTCCATGAAGTCACAATGGGAAATGGAGAAAAAAGGCATAAGCCGTGTACAGGATATAAAAATCGCCATAGACAGAGTCAATGCGGAGATTGAAAACGCTCAAAGGAACTTTGACTATGAAACAGCCGCAAAACTAAGATACGGCAAGCTCCCCGAACTTCAAAAACAGCTTGAAGAGACAAAGAACCAAACCGATAAGGAAAAGGCAACTTTGCTTAGGGATAAAGTAACCGAAGAAGAAATCGCCAAAATCGTGTCCCGCTGGACGGGAATACCTGTGACCAAGCTTATGGAGGGCGAAAAGCAAAAAATCCTAAGGCTGGGCGACACGCTACACAAAAGAGTGGTGGGGCAAGATGAGGCTGTGACTAAAGTCACTGAAGCTATTATACGCTCCAAAGCGGGTATCGCAGATAGAAACCGCCCTATCGGTTCCTTTATGTTCCTTGGACCAACCGGCGTGGGCAAAACAGAGTTAGCCAAGGCACTTGCCGAAGCGCTCTTTGACGACGAACACAATATGATAAGAATAGATATGTCCGAATATATGGAAAAGTTTTCGGTATCAAGGCTGGTAGGAGCGCCTCCCGGATATGTAGGATATGAGGAAGGAGGTCAGCTTACAGAAGCGGTGAGAAGAAAACCCTATTCGGTCATTCTGTTTGACGAAATCGAAAAAGCGCATAATGATGTGTTTAATATCCTTTTACAGGTGCTGGATGACGGCAGAATAACCGATTCTCACGGCAGACTTGTTGACTTCAAAAACACTATAATAATCATGACCTCGAATACGGGAAGCCATTTGATTCTTGAAGGCATAGATTCTTATGGGGAGATTATGCCCGAAGCCAAAGAGGGTGTCTCACAGATATTAAAACAGCAGTTTCGCCCTGAATTCTTGAACAGACTGAATGAAATAATTTTCTTCAGACCGTTGACAAGGGACGATATAACGGCGATTATTGAAATACTTGTAGAGGAATTGAAAGAAAGGTTGGAAGAACAACACCTTAAATTGGAAATCACCGACGCCGCAAAAGGGCTTATAGCCGCCAATGGATATGACCCACACTACGGCGCAAGACCACTTAAACGGTATATTCAATCCCGTATAGAGACGCTTATTGGCAGGGCTATCTTATCAAATAACTATGAGTCGGGCTCGACAATCAAAGTAGATGTCAAAGACGGAGAATATGTTGTGGAATAGGCGGTTAATACCGCCTTTTCTAATAAAGTATGCGCGCGGTTATGCTGTTTTGTACAAGGAAAAATTCGTCTTTTATCCTTAAAAACCCGTCGGAGATTATTAGATAGTCCTTGAGTTTTTCAAGTTTAGGTTTGTATTCGGTTAAGAAATCTATTTGAAAATTCTTATTTAACTTTTTTATGTCCAGACCTTGGGCAGTTCTTAACGCCAGCATTATGGTTTCGGTGAATTCGTCAGTTCTTTGATAAACTTGCTTTCCCGTTCCGCTGTGCTCACCTTTTAGGTAGTTGTTCAGGCTTTTTTTGTTATGGTATCTTTTGCCGTCCACAAAAGAATGGGCATTGACGCCGAAGCCCAAATATGGGCTCATGTTCCAGTACTTCAGATTGTGCAGGCATTCATAGCCTTTTTTGGCGAAATTGCTTATTTCATACCTATAAAACTCGTTTTCCTGAAAGGCTTGATAAGCATTTTGGTATGCTTTCGCAAGCTCGTCGTCGTCTAAGGGTTTATATTCCCCTATTTGGGCTTTTTTTCTTAAGGGTGTTCCTTTCTCAATTTTCAAAATATAAGCGGAGATGTGTTTCAGAATGTTTTTAACAATATAAGGCTTTTCAAAAAGAGTGTTTATATCGCTGGAGTCCGTAACGCCCAAAATAAAGTCCGCGCTTATGTTGTCAAAGTACTTTGACGCATTTTCAAGAGCTTGCAACGCATCATTTGGGGTGTGGCTTCTTGCAAGAACTTTTAATACCTTGTCGTCCAAGCTTTGAACGCCTATGCTTATTCTGTTTATGCCGATATCCTTGTATTTATCTATGTTCTTCGACGAACAAGGATTGACTTCTATCGTGGCTTCCTTAATTTGGCAACTATAATTTGAATATATGACGGATAGTATCGTCTCCAAGTCCTTGATATCCAAAATACTCGGCGTGCCACCGCCTAAATATATGGTGTCGATTCTCTTATCCCTATGCTTTTGTGAATTGAGAATAATCTCCCGCTTTAGTTCCCCGACATATTCATTTATTAAACCTGGGATCGGGGGCATGGAATAAAAATCGCAGTACGAACACTTGCGAAAACAAAAAGGTATATGAATATAAATTCCCGTATCTATCACTTGTCTAATTTGAGAATGGACATAAACGCTTCCGACGGTATCTCCACGCTGCCCACTTGCCGCATTCTCTTTTTTCCCTCTTTTTGTTTTTCCAGCAGTTTCTTTTTTCTGGTAATATCTCCGCCATAGCACTTTGCCAAGACATCTTTCCGAAGTGCCTTGACGGTCTCCCTTGCAATAACCTTTCCGCCGATAGCGGCTTGTATGGGTATCTCAAATAGGTGTCTTGGGATAACATCCTTAAGTTTTTCGGCGATTTGTCTTCCTCTTGCGTACGCCTTGTCACGGTGCACGATAAGGCTTAAGGCGTCGCAAATTTCACCGTTAAGCAAAATATCAAGTTTGACCAATTTCTCTTCTTGATAGCCGTCCAGTTCATAGTCCAAGCTTGCATAGCCTCTGGTTTTGGATTTCAATAAATCAAAAAAGTCATAAATTATTTCGCTTAATGGTATGCGGTAGTCTATCTTGACTCTTTTTGTATCCAAATAAGTCATGTCGATAAAGCTGCCTCGCTTGTCTTGGCACAATTCCATAATCGCTCCCACATATTCGGGCGGCGAATAGATATGAGCCTTGACTATGGGTTCCATGATTTTTTCTATTTCGGTAACAGGCGGCAAGCTTGTAGGGTTGTCGATCACCACTTGTTTGCCGTCTGCTTTGTGGACTATATAGGATACGCTGGGGGCTGTGGTGACAAGGTCTAAATCAAATTCCCGCTCCAGCCTTTCTTCTATTATTTCCATATGCAAAAGTCCCAAAAAACCGCATCTGAAGCCAAATCCCAAGGCTTTTGAGTTGTCGGGCTCAAATACCAATGCCGAATCGTTTATGCTAAGCTTTTCCAAGGCGTCTCTTAAATCGTTGTATCTTGCCCCGTCTGCAGGATATATGCCTGCAAATACCATGGGGTTGATTTTTTTGTAGCCTTTCAAGGGCTGGGTAGCTCCGTCCTTGGCATGGGTCAGAGTATCGCCTATGTTGATGTCCTTTACATTTTTTATGCTTGCGGCGACATATCCCACATCGCCGGCTTGAAGCTTGTCCACAGGCGTCATCTTGGGGCTGAACACGCCCACTTCAGTGACCTCAAATACCTTGCCGTTTGAGAACATCTTTATGATATCCCCCTCTTTTATTGAGCCGTCCACCACTCTTATATTGCATATCGCGCCTTTATAATTGTCATACATTGAATCGAAAATAAGTGCTTTTAAGGGCTTTTTTAAGTCTCCCGACGGCGGAGGAAGCATAGTTATTATCTTTTCTATGACATCTTTTATGTTCGTCCCCTCTTTGGCGCTTATTAATGGGGCGTAAGACGCATCCAGCCCTATCACATCTTCGATTTCTTTTTTTACTTTTTCGGTATCTGCAGCGGGAAGGTCGATTTTATTGATAACGGGAAGTATTTCCAAGTCGTTGTCTAAAGCAAGATAAACATTGGACAGCGTTTGCGCCTCAATGCCTTGCGCCGCATCCACTACCAATATTGCACCCTCGCATGCAGCAAGCGACCTTGATACCTCATAAGTGAAATCCACATGTCCGGGAGTGTCTATTAGGTTCAGGATATATTCCTCGTCTTTATATTTATAAAACATTCTGACGGGCGTGAGCTTAATGGTAATACCCCTTTCTCTCTCCAAATCCATGGTGTCCAGAATCTGCTCTTTCAAATCCCTTTCAGAGATAGAGCCCGTAAGCTGAATTATCCTGTCTGCAAGCGTGCTTTTGCCGTGGTCTATGTGCGCCACAATGCAAAAGTTCCTGATATTTTTTTGTCTGTCATCCATAAATATAAAGCGTTCTCCAAATCTGGTATTTTTAGTAAGTAAAAGTAATATACATTATATATAAATAATAAGAAAATAGCAATAAATTTTGGTTATAACTCTTTATTCCTTAATCTTTTTGTGGTATTATATATAAAAAAAGAATAAAAGAGAGGAAAAATGCAACTCGATACTTTGGAAAAAAATCTTAAGAAAAGAGGATTCGTACCCTTTTTCGTGAAAGACTCTTCTCAAGCTATTCAAGTAATAAAAGAACTCATACCGAAGAATTCGTCCATTGGGTTTGGGGGCAGCGTGACCGTCGACCAAATCGGGCTTTTGGACGCCATAAAAGACGATTATAAGCTGCTCCACCGTTCTTTATATGACATAGAATATCATAAAAAGCTCTATAAAGAGATGATGGACGCCGATTGGTATATTACCAGTACAAATGCCTTGACGATGACGGGAGAACTTGTCAATATCGACGGACGGGCAAACCGTGTTGCCTCTATGCTTTTTGGACCTGAAAACATATTGGTTGTTGCAGGCAAGAACAAAATCGTAGCCGACATAGAGGAAGGAATCAGAAGATGCCGTGACCAAGCCGCACCCCCTAACGCCGTAAGACTTGACAAAAAGACCCCTTGCAAGGTCACTGGAAAATGCGAATACTGCTTCAGCCCTGACACTATGTGCAAGGCAACAGTCATTCAGCACCACCCCACCAGCGGAAAAAATGTCTATATCATTGTCATAGACCAAGAACTTGGATATTAAATAGAAAAATATTTTGGAGGTATACATAAATGTGGATAACAGAAAGACCGTTTGCGCATAGAGGTCTTCATGACAAACAAGTCCCTGAAAATTCAATGGGCGCTTTCAAAAGAGCCTTAAAAGAAAACTACTATATTGAGCTGGATGTGCGGCTTTTGGCTGACGACGAAGTGGTAGTATTTCATGATTCGAATTTGAAGAGGATGTGTAAGGAATCAATTAAAATAAAGGATTTGACCAGCGAAGATTTGAGAAACAAGAAATATTTTCTTCCCAATGGTGAGAAAATTCCGCTTTTGAAAGATGTCATTAAGCTGTGTCAAGGCAAAACCAAACTCTTAATTGAAATAAAGATGTCATACTCCAAAGGCAAACTTGAAGAAAAGGTCTATGAGCTTATTAAGGGGCATGAGGATTGGATTGCGGTTCAAGGCTTTGCGCCGTCCACAGTCAGGTGGTACAGCCAGAACGCACCCGAATTCTTAATCGGCTTTCTTGCCACCCATTTTGGAAAGTCCATTCCCGACCGCATTTATGACACAGTAATTCAAAGGGTATGCGGAAAGTATAAGATTGACTTTTTGGCGTTTAATATAAAATACCTGCCCACTCCCGTTGTTGCAGATACTGTCAATAAAAACGGCATGAAGCTGCTTAGTTGGACGATAAAGTCCGCTGACCATATCCAAACCGCCCGCCAAAGCGGTGTGGGCAATATCATATTTGAGGATTTCTTGCCTCAAGAATACGAAAAGTAACCAAATATTGCTAAATATATATAACCTCCTTTATACACATACTTATAAGGGAGGTTTTTTTATGAGAAGTGGTTTTTTAATTGGTTTGTTAATGGGTACAGCTGGCTCTTTGTTCCTTATACAAAGCGATAAAGTACAGCAGGCAATTAAGAATATGAAAAGATAAGTTCCGCTTCATATTGAAGCGGAACTTTCACCCCTTTTACACTTCTTTATGGAAGAGGTGTAGTTGAGTAATTGAACGATATTTAACTTAAGCGATTTCTAATTAGATATGTTTTTCTTATAGAAAAACGATATTAGGCTTTGTATTTTTGTATAGAAAGTTTTTTAAGCTTTAGGTTTTTTCTTAAAAGTGATATTTTCTCTATCACAAAATAAATATTGCCCTTGACGGGCAATATTGTACTTTTGTTATGAGCTATTAATAAATATATCCGTTTTTACTCAAAGTGCTGTCAATTTGTGAGCTATAGCGGATATCCCACCCCTTTTGGATGCGGATTATAGTTTTTCTATTAATTTCAAGTCGATTCTGCCTTTGTCGTCTACCTTTATGACTTCGACCTTTACGGTGTCGTTGATATTGACTACATCTTCGACTTTGTTCACCTTTCTGCGTGCAAGTTTTGAGATGTGAATCATGCCGTCCTTTTGTGGGGTGATTTGCACAAACGCTCCAAATTGCATAATCCTAACGACCTTGCCCTCAAAGACTTCGCCGACTTCAGGTTCTTTTACTATGGACATAATAATCGCTTTCGCCTTTTCCGCACCCTCGTTGTAGCATGACGCTATGAATACTTCGCCCTCATCGTTTATGTCAATCTTGACGCCTGTCTCTTCAATTATTTTGTTTATCACCTTGCCGCCGCTGCCGATAACATCCTTTATCTTTTCGGGGTCAATAAAGAAACTGATAATCTTGGGAGCGTATTTGTTAAGGCTCTTGCGGGGTTTGTCCAAGACTTCATTCATCTTTTCAAGGATATGCAGTCTTCCTACCCTTGCTTGTTCAAGGGCTTTGGTGAGAATCTCTTCATCAATGCCCTTAATCTTAATATCCATTTGAATAGCAGTTATTCCGTCCTTTGTGCCTGCTACCTTAAAGTCCATGTCCCCATAAAAGTCCTCAAGACCTTGAATGTCGGACATAACGGAGATTTTGCCTGTATCTTCATCCTTAATAAGTCCCATAGCTATTCCCGCAACGGGAGCTTTTATGGGCACGCCGGCGTCCATAAGAGATAATGACGACCCGCAAACGCTGGCTTGGGAAGTAGAGCCGTTACTGGAAAGAATCTCCGAAACCGTTCTTATGGCATAGGGGAAGCAGTCTTCGGTGGGAAGCACTGGCTCAAGGGCTCTTTCAGCAAGCGCACCATGTCCAATTTCTCTTCTGCCCGGATTCCTCATAGGCTTTGCTTCGCCGGTGGAATATGGGGGCATATTGTAGTGGTGCATATACCTTTTGAAATATTCGTCGTCAAGTCCTTCAAGCTTCTGAACCTCAGATATGGTACCCAAAGTCGTCGTTGTGAGTGCCTGTGTCTGCCCTCTCGTGAATACTGCGCTTCCATGGACTCTGGGCAGAATTCCAACTTCGCACCATATATCCCTGATGTCGGTGAGCTTTCTTCCGTCGGGTCTAATGCCCTCTTTGGTTATTCTGTTTCTGACATATTCTTTTTTCATAGAGTAAATGACCTCGCCCACAAGGTCCATTTCATTGGGGAATATTTCCGCAAAATGGTCCATAAGTTCTTTGGTCACTTGGTCTTCTATCTTTTCTCTTTCATTTCTTATAAAAGTCTGGTATATGGAAGCTATCTTTTCTTGGGAATAGTCTCTCACTGCTTTTTCTATTTCCGCTGTGGGAAGCTTATAGTCTATTTGTATTTTTTCCTTGCCTATTTCTTTCTGAATGTCTTCGATGAAAGCTACAATCTTTTTGATTTCTTCGTGACCGAAAAGTATGCCTTTCAAGACTATTTCCTCTTCAAGCTCCATTGCTCCCGCTTCTACCATCATTATGGCGTCTTTTGTGCCTGAAACGGTAAGATTTAAGAGAGACTTCTCTCTTTGGGCATTATCGGGATTTATGACATATTCGCCGTCCACATAGCCCACCACTACGCTGCCGGTTGGACCGTTAAAGGGTATATCGGATATGGTAAGTGCAACGCTGCTTCCAATCATAGCCAAAGCTTCGGGGGGTATGTTGGTGTCCACCGAAAGTGCTGTGGCAACAACCGATACATCATTAAAAAATCCTTTGGGGAAAAGCGGGCGTATGGGTCTGTCTATTAAACGGCTTGTAATAATCGCCTTGTCGCTGGGACGCCCTTCCCTTTTCTTGAATCCGCCCGGTATCTTGCCAACTGCATACATCTTTTCTTCAAAGTCCACGCCAAGGGGAAAATAGTCTATGCCCTCTCTGGGTTCTTTCGCCATAGTCACATTGGTTAAGACCACGGTATCCCCGCACCTTATCAAACACTCTCCATTGGAATGAGAACAATATCCCCCAATCTCCACTGTCATTTCTCTGCCGCCTACAGTAGTAGAGAATATTTTGCTTTCTTTCATTAAGTCCTCCTATCGCTTGCCTCCCAGCAAGCTGTTTCATTATATATTTTTCTTTTTATTATTTCCTTAATTAAGTAACCATATCCTGAAAATAAAATCTTTACCTTCATTCTGATATAATAAAATGGGGTTGAGATACCAACCCCGTTTTATTTAATTATAAAAGTTTGTTACTTTCTCAAACCTAGTTCGGCAATAAGCGCCCTGTATCTCTCGATGTCCTTTATTCTCAAGTACTTCAAAAGTCTTCTTCTCTTACCTATCATTTTCAAAAGTCCTCTTCTGGAGTGGAAGTCTTTCTTGTGAACTGAGAGATGCTCGTTCAAGTGGTTTATTCTCTCGGTCAAAAGAGCGATTTGAACTTCGGGAGAGCCCGTATCGTTTTCAGCTCTTCTGAACTTTTGAATTATTTTTGTTTTTTTGCTCTCTTCAGGCTTTGCCTTTTTTGCTTTCAAAGTCTTTTCTTCTTCGACTTTAGCAGCTTCTTTTTTCGCCTCAATTTCGACTTCAGTCTCTTCTTTTATGGGTTCTGAGATCTTTTCTTCGGTCTTTTCTTCTGCCTTTTCTTCGACCTTTTCCTCGTTCTTTTCTTCAGCCTTTTCTTCTGCCTTTTCTTCAGCTTTTTCCTCGACCTTTTCTTCTGCCTTTTCTTCGACCTTTTCTTCCTGAGGGGTTTCAGCCTTTGGTTCAGGTTTGTTTTCTAGCTCTTCGGCTTTTTCTTGTTTGGGTTTGGCTTCTTCTTTGTCAGCTTTTTTGGCTTCTTTTGCCTTTTTTTCGGTCTTTTCTTCGGGCAGGGTCTTTTCCTCTTTTTCTACCTTAGCGGCTTCCTCTTTGCCCTCTTGCTCGACATTTTCAGATACCTTTTCTTCTTTTTCAACAGCTTTTTCTTCAGCTTGTTTTGTCAGATCTTCCATATCCAACCTCCTAAAAATATTTCTTTATTCACCTTAAGCAATGTAAGATCCTTTAGGAGCGAATCCTTACATAGCTAAAGGCACATGATTAAATATACCATAATTGAATGGCGATGTAAACTAAAATACGTCGAAATATCAATAAAAATCTATTTATTGACCTTCTACCAGAAGAAAGCGTCGCTTACCGTTCCCGTGGTGTTATAGTATCCCCCAAGGGTTTCGGGCTCTTCTTCGTTTCCGCAGGCGAAAGATTCGCCCGCGGAAGCCATTATCCTATTATAATAGCAGCCGTCAATCATGCCCTCTAAGGCGTGATAGCCCGCTATTGAGCCGATATATTTCTCGCCCTCCGAAATAACTTCGTAAGCGAATTCAGCCTCAATCTCAACGGTTGCTTTGGTGTTTTCTATTCTTCCGCTGTTATAGCCCGCCACACCGCCGACATACATATTGGTGTTGTCTGCATTGAGCTCGACATTTATTATAGCCGCCACTTGGCAATTTTGGATAAGCCCTTCGTTATAGCCGGCTATGCCTCCCACATAGAATTCCTTGTTTCCATAGATGTTGAATTCAGCTTTGCCGCTATAATCGGGCTGCCCGTCCTCAAAGACTATGCCAAGATTCAGATTTCTGACTATACCCTTGTTGTATCCGATAAGTCCCAGATAGCCATTATGCTGGCTGTTCAAGGTCAGATTAAGGATAGAGTAGCCGTTTCCGTCCAAAATGCCTGTAAACGGAGTGTCGGCGTCTATGCCAATGGGAGTCCAATCCACATTGATGACTATATCATTGGTGAGGATATAGCTGCCCTCGGGATTGTTCCTTATCAATTCAAAGTCCGCAATTGTGGAGATATCAATCGGCCATTGAGCGTATAGGGTTATGGGGTCGCCGTTCTGTGAGACCTTATCCCAGGCTCTGACGCCCTTTCCGTACTGGTCGGTATACTGCGTTCCCGTTCCGCCCACTCCGTCATACCAGCCAAAGAATACCGAATCTTCTCTGAAAGGTACGGGAAATTCAAAATCGTCGCTGCCATAGGTAACTTCAATTTGGTCATAATATCCGCCAAAACCGTCGTCAAACTGTACCTTGTAGGACAAGGCTGTCCAGCGTGCATATAGGGTCTTGTTTTCAAAGAACAGCCACTTGTCAAAGCTTTTGCCTGAATTGTCGGTAATGGGAGTATTGTATTCATCCCTCCAGCCTCTGAACTCATATCCCTCTCTCTGAGGAACATCAAGCGTAAAGGTATTGTTATATGTAACAATTTTTTGGGTTACGGGATTGCCGTATCCGTCAAGTATCTCGCCTCCGTTCGGGTCATAAGTGACGATATATTCAGCTTCTTGCCAGCGAGCGACAAGTTCAAAAGCCTCATTTTGGATAAGCCCCCATGTTCCGTTCGCCTCTCCCTCTCCAACGCCAAGACCTATGCCCTCGTGGTCGGTATATTGCAGGGTTTCGTCTGCGGCATCAAACCAGCCTAAGAAGTTATAGCCGTCTCTTTGGGGAACGGGCAATACATAAGATTCGCCGTATCTCACCAACATACTGGGTATTTCACTTCCGCCATGGGATAAGAACACGATTTCAAATTCCTGAACCGCCCATTTTGCATATAGGACAATATTCCTATATTTTGTATATGGGAATGTGACGGGCTCGCCCTCAAATTCCGCATTTTCATACCAACCCTCAAACATATATCCTCTTCTTTCGGTTCTGGGCAGATATGGGATATCTTCTCTTTGGGTAATGTCGATTTCGTTGCCTGTGGTGGGGTCTATGACTCTGGGCTCGTCGCCGCCGTTGGGCTCAAATACGACTTGAGGATACTGCCCGATAGGTATTATAAAATCAATATGGGTGGGCCATTCGTCGGCGTATGTATCCCGCTGTTCTTCGGGAACGAATATAAGCAAGTTTTCTATAAATATATCGGGGTGAAAACTGATAAGCTCTTCGGGCTCTTCCTCGGATAGGTAGCTCAATTCTGGAGGTATCAAGCTGTTGGAGGTCAGCTTTCTTAAATCCGTACAATAGTAAAGTGCATATGCGTTTATTGTTTCAATGGTATATGGAAGAATAAGCTCCTTAAGGATATTTCCCCTAAAGGCGTGACCTTCCAAACCTATTATGTCAAGGGTATCTTCACCAATTGTTACATTATGGGGAACATTCAAGGACGCCTTGGCGCGTTCCGCTGCCACGATGTAGACGCCCCTATGGTCATTGCGGTAGACAAACTTGTCGCCCTCGCCGTTTTCAATCATGCCCAATAGACTGGATGTATCTATTTCATTGCTCTTGACCATAACTCCTTCTGGGAACCCAAAGGTGGAGTAATCGGCGGTGTCGTGCTCGTTTATTATTACATATTGCGCACTGTATTCAGGGAACAGCCTGGAGAAAGTGGGCACGGGAATCTCGGAGCTGAACTCAATATATACAAGCTGGGGAACAATAATAGCGTTTTCCTGAATGAATGCCAAGGTAGAGGGCGCTTTTATCGCCGTGATATTGCTGTAATAAAAAGCGTACGGCAATATATGGGTGACGCCTGTCATACCGACAAGGGGCAGTTCGTACACATCGGCTATTCTACCTGCGGGGTAAGTGTGCAAAATCTGTCCAAAGTTGTCTATCTCACCCACCAAATCTTTGTTTTTCTGGTATAAGACGCCCTCTTTGACCACAAAATACTCGCTGTTGGTGGACGGGCTTTGGTTTATCATTATCCTTTCAAGAGAGAAGCATCCGTTGAATACTCCCAAGCCAATATGGTTGACAAAGTTGCCCAATGAAATCTCGGTAAGCTCGACGGCGTTTCTAAATGCGAAATCCTCTATTCTCAAAAGCTGAGAGGGTCTTTCCACAGTATCTTGAATGTAAAAGCTTCTTAAGCGGGTGTTTTCAAACGCACTCTTTCCGATACGGTTTACGGTATGGGGTATAATTATATTATTCAAATTAATGCAGTCTTTAAAGGCGTTCGCCTCGATAGAGGTCACTCTCAGCTGTCCGTTGCTGTCGGTGGCGAATTGGACTTTTGTCAGTTTGTCCATATTTTGGAAGCTTTCTTCGGCTACTTTTTGGACGACATGGGGAATGACATACTCGCTTCTGTTGTCCAAAGCCCTAAATAAAATACCGTTGATAATAATCATATCGTCTATGATATGGTTGTGGTTTCGTTCTATCTGCCATTTGGTGTTGTCGAACGCACCCTGTAAGATTCTGTCCACGCTGGACTGGTGAGGCACAGTCAGCGTTTCAAGGTTATAGCAATAGCTGAAAGCGTATCTTCCTATGGATGTGATTTGTCTTGATATTATATTTACTGTGGGGATAGAGATTTGCTTAAGACTTCTGTCTGCGGCGAAAATCTCCAAGGACTCGGCTTGAACGCCGCCAGTATCCCTTGTGATAACCCTATACATAAAGGTATTTTGATACGCTCCAATGGTTATGGTCTGATATTCCTTAATCTTTGCTTTCATTACATTGACCTTTTGCGGATATATACTAGGTTCTTTTACAAAGACACTGTCATTGAGATTAAGGAACCCGTCCATATGTTGCATATTTCTGACAAAGATGTGGTTTATATTGTCGTTGAAGAGGTTGTTGCCCATGAATGAGGGAGCGGCAGAGTGGAAAACCACATTGTCTATCGTTCTGGAATTAAAGGCGTCGTCGCCTATTGACTGGATATGGGAGCTGATATCTATGCTGCCAAGATTGGCGTTATAGAACGCCGCAGTGCCTATTTTTGTAATAGTCGAAGGCAATAAGTTAAAGTCAAAATTGACGCCCATGCGACCTGCGGGATATGCCACAAGCGTGTCATCCTTGTAGAGCACACCGTTTATTGAGGTGAAATATTCACTTTGGGGATGTGCGTTTATATTCAAAAGGTTTACGCAATTCACAAACGCATAGTCGTCTATCTTTTCAAGATACCTCGGCAAAGTGAGGTCTTGAAGAGTGGTGGCGTTTTTGAAAGCGTCTTTGTCGATAGCGATAACATTAATATCATTGTGCTTTTCGGGTATGGTCAGGCTTGTTCTGCTGCCCGTATATACATAGTCGACAACAGTATAACCGTTATCCGCCGGGGTTTTGTCAAAAACAAGCCCCAGCTCTTCCCATACCGCTACTAAAGTTGTATTCTTTGTGACAGTATACGGGAAAGTGACCATGGTCTGGGTGTCCTTTTCCATCCAGCCGAGGAAAACACACTCCGTTTTGTTAGTAACTGGGCTTTCTTCAATAATTCTGGTATTCATTTGGCGTACATAGTCGCCGCCTTGGCTGTCAAACAGCACTTGGAAAGTCATAATCTCATAGTGGGCATAAATGACAATGTTTCTATTGATATCTATGTAACATGACTGATTCTCGTTATAGACTTGACCTTCAATGCGCCAAGAATGGAAATAATATCCTTCGTCGTCTCGGTCTCGTGCCCTTATGGCGATTCTCGAACCTTTGGGAAAAGAGCCGGACCAAATATTGTTCTCTCCCAATTCCTCGCCAAGCGGTGCCCCGTCGTGTATGGTAATGACATGTTCGACCACTGGAGCTTCTTTTATGTAAAGGATAAATTTGACGGTCATTCCGCCATAAACTACATTGATATGGTGAGTTCCCACTCTGTTAAGCTTGTTTTTGTCAAAAGTGGCTATCATATCTTCGGTAAGGCTGATTGATACCACTTCGCCGCTTTTTGTCAGTACCAAGAGTTTTATTTGTGATAGGTCTACTTGACCGGCTATCGCACTTGTGGGTATTGTGGAGGAATCTATGCTGATGGATACGACATCTTTAATTTCGTCTGAGCCGCCCTCGTCCTCTTCGTTCGCTCCCGTGCAAGCCACAATGGTGAAAGAAAGAATGATGATAAGTAACGGCAAAATTAGCTTAACAAATGGTTTTCTCATGAAATGTCTCCTGTCATTACACTTGTCTAAAGCGCAGATGAAAACACCTACGCGAAACTCCTATAATATATAATATAACATACTGAAAAAGATTAATCAATAATAAAATAAAATAAATGAGTCCGCCTTTCAACAAAAGTTTTTCTTTGCGACGACTTCGTCTATTCTCTTTATATATTCCTTAATGCCTTTGGGATTGTAGGCGCGTTCTATGCGGTTTGAGTCATATAAGAATTTTGACATCGCCCCCGCTCCCGCCCCCAAGATACCAATGCTTTCTTCCATGACATCGATATTATAGATGCATTCCTTAGAGGGTTTTGCAAAGCCTGTGTTTTCCAGATTATCGGCGATATTTTTTTGTCTGTACATATAATAAGGGCGATAACCGCTTGCCATAAGCCTTTTATGGGCGTAATCGACCATTTTTGACGCCAAGCCGAACTCGCTTCTTATCTGGTCGGAAATCTCTGCCCCTCTTTTTATGGACAAGGTGTGGACGGTGATGTTTTCAGTGTCCAAAGCCAAAACTTTCTCCACTGTATTTTCAAAATCGGTTAAGGTTTCGTCCTCCAATAGAGCGATAATATCCATATTTATTATAAAACCTTGCCTTTTTGCTTTTTCCACAGCTTTATAGACATCCTCAACGGTATGGTTGCGCCCAATTTTTTTCAAGGTCTTTCGGTTCATGCTCTGGGGGTTGACGGAAATCCTGGTGACATTGTTTTGGCGCATACATCTTAAGATATCGTCATCTATGGCGTCTGGTCTTCCCGCCTCGACGGTGAATTCACAATTGTAGTCCTTTAATGAAGAGAGAATAGCGTTCAAATACTCTTCTCCTATGCAAGTGGGAGTGCCGCCGCCCACATATATGCTTCTGACGCTTAAATTGTCTTTGGAGATATATTGATTTATCCGTTCCAACTCCCGCCTTACGCACTCGACATAGCTTGCCAAAAGATTCTTTACATGGCTTAGGCGGCTGCTTATAAAGGAGCAATAATTGCACCTTGACGGACAAATGGGAATGTTGACAAAGATGTCTCGTAGGTTTTTGTCCTTTTGATAAAGACATTCTTGGTTCATTACGACAGTTTTTATAAGATTTGCTTTGTTTGCGGATACCCTATAATCATTTATTAAGGTATCCAAAGCGTTGCCTTTGGCTTCCTGAAGCTCTCTGAATAGCTTTGTTGGTCTTACGCCCGTAAGGCTCCCGTAGGGTAACTCTATGCCCAATGAGGTGCTTATATAGTCATATAGGATGTTTTTTATAAAGGTTTTGCTTTGTTTCTTATAAGCTAATTTATCGCTTTCGTCAACGGGTATACTTTTTGATAGGCTTTTTGCAAAACTTGATTCCACAGTTAAGTTAAAAATGCCTTCTTCATAGGAATACTTAAGACTTAAAAAGCCTTCCGCCTCGTTGTCAATGACAAGATAAGGGCTGAAGGCTCGGGGTATCTCTTGAACATCGTTGAGATAATCTTCTCTATCAAATATAAATCTTACTCTTATGGTTTTCATAGAACAATTGGGTTGTATTTTCTTTCATGTTCTAAGGTGCTCTCCCGCATGTGACCAGGCAATATATTATAATCTCCATGCAAGTTCAAAAGCTTTCTTAAGCTGTTTTCCATATCTGCTTGTGAACCGCCGGGAAAGTCTGTTCTGCCATAGTCTTGATAAAACATAGTGTCTCCGGTGAAAATTGTGTCTCCGATAATAAAACAGCTGCTGCCCTTGGTATGTCCGGGGGTATGCAAGACCTTAAATTGAAGTGTACCGACGGTTATTATGTCACCGTCATTAAAAAGTACATCGGCTGAAAACGGCTGTGTTCTAAAACCAAAACTTATACTTTTGGGGTTTGCCAAAAAGTCTTTGTCAAGAGTGTTTATATAGACCTTTGCGCCGTCGTCCTGAAGCTTTTTCGCCGCCAGAATATGGTCAAAATGACCGTGGGTTAAAAGCACCGCCTCGGCTGTTTTTCCGTTTCTTTCAAGATAAGCTCTTATCTTTTCATAGTCGCCGCCGGGATCTATGACAGCCGCCTCTTTCTGCGTATCGCATGTGACGATATAAGAATTGGTTTGTAGATATCCTACTTTTAAGGTTTGTATTTTCATATCTAAAGCCTTTTCTTTTTTTATAGTCTTTTGGCTATGGCGTCTAAAAATTCGTCGGTAGTGGCGGCTTTGGGCTCAACATCAGATTCAAATAAACTTATAAGGTCTTTAGTCATAAAGCCCTCTTCTATCGTTTGTACCGACGCCCTTTCCAGTTTATTGGCAAACTCCATAAGGTCCTTTAGACCGTCAAGTTCCCCTCTTTTCCTAAGCGCTCCCGTCCAAGCGAAAATCGTTGCCATGGGATTGGTAGAAGTGACTTGTCCTTTCAAGTGGTTATAATAATGTCTTGTCACAGTGCCATGCGCCGCCTCGTATTCATAATAGCCTTTGGGGGAAACCAAGACTGAAGTCATCATGGCAAGAGAGCCAAAAACTGTTGCCACCATATCGCTCATGACATCACCGTCATAGTTTTTGCACGCCCAAATAAACCCACCATTGGACCTGACAACCCTCGCCACAGCGTCGTCAATAAGGGTATAAAAATATTCTATGCCGGCTTTTTCAAACTTTTCCTTATACTCACTTTCGTATATTTCTTGAAAGATGTCCTTAAACCTGTGGTCATAGATTTTGCTTATGGTGTCCTTTGTGGCAAACCATAAATCTTGCTTGGTATCAAGAGCATAATTCATACAGCTTCTTGCAAAAGACTTTATGGATTCGTCCTTATTGTGCATAGCTTGCACAATTCCCGCACCGTCAAAATTGCAAATGGTCTTTTTGCTCCCGTCAGGCATGATAATTTCCGCCTTGCCTTGCGTATTTGTATATGCCTCTACTCCGCTATATACATCGCCGTATGCATGACGGGCTATTGTTATGGGCTTTGTCCATGTGGGGATATATACTTTTATGCCCCTGGCTAAAATCGGGGCTCGAAAGACCGTTCCGTCCAATATCGCCCTTATTGTGCCGTTGGGGGACTTCCACATCTTTGAAAGGTTGTATTCCTCTACTCTTTGGGCGTTTGGGGTGATTGTGGCGCACTTGACGCCCACGCCATATTTTTTTATGGCGTTCGCCGAATCTATCGTCACTTGGTCTTTGGTCTTTTCCCTATTTTCCAATCCAAGGTCATAGTACTCGGTTCTCAAATCGATATGGGGAAGCAAAAGTTTGTCTTTTATCTTTTGCCATATTATCCTTGTCATCTCGTCGCCGTCAAGCTCTACCAAAGGGGTTGTCATTTTTATTTTTTGCATTAAGAGTCCTCCGTTTGCTTATATTGTTTTACCCAATTGTTTTTATATGTAGTAAATCTAATTTTATATCCGTTGTCCAAAATCTCGTCGCTCTCTTCCACAAGCTCCCATTCCTCTTTTTGGTCAAGGTTTTCAAAAAAATGGGTTGCTCCGCCGTCTGCGTCCACCTTTGTGATATAGGCGGTGTCACAGTAAGGAAGCATGGTCTTATAAAACATGGCTCCGCCCACAATAAAGATATCGTCGCTGTCATATTTTTTTAATTCCTCAATAAGCTCGTCCAGAGAATCCACGACTATGCAGTCTTGTCTTTTTTCGCCACCGGGGAAAAGCACGATGTTTATTCTGTTTTTTAAGGGTTTACAGCCGGGAAGGGACATCAAGGTATTGCTGCCCATGACTATGACCTTTCCTAATGTCATTTTCTTGAAAAAACTCATATCCTCTTTTAAGTGAAATAAGAGGTCGTTATTCTTGCCTATGCCCCAGTTTTTATCAACCGCTACTATTGTCTTCATATCGCCACCGGTAATTTTACGCCCAACGGGGTGTATTTGTAATCTATAAGCTCAAAATCTTCCACCTTAAACTTGTAGAAGTCTTTTATGTCCTTGTTTACTATTAGCTTCGGCGCAGGGTATTGCTTTCTTTGCATAATCTCTTTCAAAATGGGAATGTGCCTGTCGTATATATGGGCGTCCGCCACCACATGCACAAGCTCCCCAACTTCAAGACCGCTGACTTGAGCAAACATAATCAATAACGCGCTGTACTGCGTGACATTCCAGTTGTTCGCCACCACCATATCTTGAGACCTTTGGTTGAGTATGGCGTTGAGTTTGTTCCCGCAAGTGTTGAGAGTCAAAGAATATGCACAAGGATATAAATTCATTTGGTGAAGGTCAGAGTGGTTGTACATATTGGCGATAATTCTTCGGCTGTGGGGATTGTGCTTCAAGTCATACAATATCCTATCTACTTGGTCAAATTCGCCTTCGGGGTATATGTGCTTTTGGCTTAGTTGATAGCCGTATGCCTTGCCTATTGAGCCATTTTCGTCCGCCCATGAATCCCAAATGGAGCTGTTGAGGTCTTTTATATTATTGGACTTTTTTTGCCAAATCCAAAGTATCTCGTCCAGCGCCGCTTGAAAATTGGTCTTTCTAATAGTGATGATAGGAAATTCCTTGCTTAGGTCGTATCTGGTGACCATTCCGAACTTTTTGATTGTATGAGCCGCTTCGCCGTCTTCCCACTTGGGTCTTACTTCCAAGCCCTTGTCCCAAGATCCGTTTTCTAAAATATCTTGGCAGTTCTCTATAAAAATTTTATCCGCAAGGCTCATATAACATTCTCCTATGTATTCAAATATAATACTAATATATTTACATTTTTTGTTACCTTTGTCAAGCATAACGGGGATGATATACGCTCTGACAAGGAGCAATATAAAAAACTTTTTGACAAACAAATATAACTTTTTACGCTTTTTGACATTTATAAACTTGGCTATTGTGCAATAATTTAAGTTAAGGATTAATAAGGAATATTGTTATGCAGACGATTTATAAAAAATATAAAGAAAGGCTTATCGAAATAAGCGGAAGAAACCGAAGCTTGTTCTTAAGGCGGATAGTGAAAAAATATAGCTATGATTTAGGGGCTGTCTTGGATTCTATTGAAGATTTTGAGAGTTTTCTTTGGCAAAAGAAAAGAAATTATATAATCATTAATGACAAGATAATAAAGAAATTGGCAAAACAGGTGGGCTTTATTCCACATGAAGACGAAAAGCCGTTAGAGACGGTCTTGCAGGCAAGGCATCTTGCGGATTTGAAATATCTTAAGAGAGAAGTGGAAGAACTGGAGAAAGAAACGGGCAGATATGAGCTGTATATAGGCTATCCTTTTGTTGCGGGCATCATCGGGCAAGATATTCAAATAAAAGCGCCGCTTATACTCTTCCCTGTCCAAATAGAAGTGGAGAAAGATACGGCAAAGCTCAAGTCCATTCCCAATCAGCCCGTTATGCTCAACAAGAGCTTTGCGCTCGCTTACGCCAAGGAATACAATATCAAAATCGACGGCATTGTTCAAGAGTTCGACCCCTTGCATGAAGAGGTGTTTAGAAATGCTTTTGATGTGGTAGAGCACCTTAATCAAAACGGATTCAAAATAAAATACCAAAAACGAAAGAGCTTTCTTGCCTTTGATTTAAGCAAAGATATCCAAAACGACGGCTTGGAGCTTAAGAATATGGCAGTCCTCGGCAGATTCCCCTTAGCGAACGCTATTTATAATGACTATTTACTGTTAGAAAAAAACAACCTTTCCACACCGGCTTTGGAGACGCTGCTAAAGGGACGCTCTCCTGCATTGAAAAAAAGAAGAAAAGAAATCTTTCTCCCGCCCTATGCCATAAACGACCTTGACTATGCTCAAGAAAACGCAATAGATCAGATAAACCGCCATGACAATGTGGTAATCTACGGTCCGCCGGGAACGGGAAAAAGCCAGACCATAGTAAATATCATAAGCGACGCCCTATGCAAGAATAAGAAAGTGCTTGTGGTCAGCCAAAAAAGAGCTGCGCTGGATGTGGTCTTTTCCCGACTTAATAAACTAAATTCCAAAGCTATGCTGCTGCCCGACCCCGAAAAAGACAAGCTTTATTTCTTTGACCGCATAAAACAAGCGCACACTCTGACCATGGCGAATAACTTTGCCGACAGCCAAGTAAGATATGACAAAAACGAAATGGATATTAACAAAGAGGTTGAGACCTTAAAGACTATAAGCGACACCCTATTCACTAAAACTCCTTTTGGGCTGAGCCTTCAAGAGATGTACGCCAAAAGCTATAATATCGGTAAAGACACAAAAGACTATAAGTTCTATAAGGCTATGAAAGGCACGAATATCATTAATAGAAACTATCAAGAGCTGCTGGACGATTTAACCGTGATAAAAGATAAGAATCTTCCAAGGCTTTACACCGCAAAAATCCAGCTGATAAAAGACAATCCCATGGTCGAACATATAAAAGACGACCTCGATATGCATAAGCTCAAAGAGGCACACGCTTTCTTGACAAAGCTTTTGAGCGAAAAAATAAAGCCTTTTGACTTTTCTAAATATACTTACAGCCGATATCTCACCACATTTTATTTAGAGGACGCCGCTTCCAGCAGAAAGTCAATACAGCGGGTGGCGGATATAATAACCAAAATAAAACATCCCGTTCTTTCCAAGTGGGTATCTATTTCGGCTTTCCCTGTCTTGTGGTTTATTTATCCCATTCTGAAGATGAAATTCAACAGCCTAAGCCAAGATATTATGATTGACCTCAATATCGCCAAACACGCTTTGGAGGAATATTCCCAACAGTATTCGCTTTTGAAAAAGGTTTTGGATAAAGAAGGATATGCCCTTGCTATCGGCGGACTATTGAACGGCAATATGGAACTGATAAAAAAGCTTATTGAAGCACTTGAAAACTATGTCACCGTTAGGGATATGAAAAAAGAGCTTGGCTCGCTTAACCAAAGCGTTTTGGAGATTTTGGATTTCGCATATCAAAACAGCGCCAAGGACCTTGTATCTTTTCAAACTGCAATTGAGAGCATTATGCCGATAAGGATTTATCATGAGATAATAAAAAATAATGACTATTTCGAAGAAAGGCTTTCTAAAACCGTTATGTTTGATTCCTTACGGGAAAGGATATTGAACCTTAAGGCAGAACAACGGGAGTTGTCAAAAGCTCTTGCCATGGATAAGTTTTCTTATGAGTATGCGGAATTTTATAATAGCGATGAGTGCCGAAAAGACTATCTTTATCAAATAGAAAAACTAAGGGGCTTGTGGCCGGTCAGAAGAATGCTGGAATACTTCCATGAATATCTCTTTCGCCTTTTCCCGTGCTGGCTGCTTTCGCCACAAGCGGTGAGTACAATTTTGCCGTTGAAAAAGAATCTGTTCGATTTGGTGGTGTTTGACGAAGCCTCTCAGATATTCATAGAAGCCGCCATTCCGTCTATTTATAGAGGAGCAAGAGTGGTGGTGGCGGGCGACAATAAACAATTAAGACCCACAAGCGGATTTGTAAGAAGATATCTTGGTGACGATAGCTTTGATTACAATATGGACTTGTCCACGCAGGCGGCTTTGGAAGTCGAATCGCTTTTGGACCTTGCCGCAGCAAAATATCAAAGGGTAAACCTCTCCTATCACTACCGCAGCAACAGCTCCGAACTCATAGACTTTTCGAATATGGCTTTTTATGAAAACAAATTGCAAATTGCACCGAACATCACAAGAGATTATGCGAATCCGCCCATAGAAAGGATAAAAGTCAAAGGTAGCTGGAAGCTTAGGCACAACCATGAAGAAGCGGCAACTGTGGTGAAACTTGTCAAGAATATTTTCCGTGATAGAAAACAAAATGAGTCCATAGGAATAGTCACTTTTAATATTGAGCAAAAAGAGTATATCGAAGACTTATTGGATTTGGAAGCCGAAAAATTCCCCTCTTTCCGCAAACAGCTTGAAAAAGAGAGAAACAGAGTTGTCGACGGCGAAAACGCATCTTTATTTGTTAAGAACTTGGAAAATGTGCAAGGTGACGAGCGGGATATAATAATCTTCAGCATAGGATATGCAAAAAATGTTTATGACAGAGTGGTGGCGCAGTTCGGCTCTTTGTCCATAGAGGGCGGAGAAAACCGTCTTAATGTCGCCATAACAAGGGCAAAAAAGAAAATCTATGTGGTTACAAGCATAGAGCCGGAAGAGCTTGACAAAATAGAAAACACCAAAAACAACGGACCAAAGCTATTAAAGAAATATCTTCAATATGTCAGGGCTGTAAGTGATAAAAATGAAAATGAAATCAAATTCCTGTTGTCGGGCTTTGAGAACAAACCAAAATCCGACGACTTTTGCGGCGCATATGAAGAACAGATAAAACAAGAGCTTGAAAAACTGGGATATGTGGTATATACCAATCTTGGGAATACGGACTATAAACTTTCATTAGGCGTGTATGACACAACCCTCAATAGATATATCCTTGGGATTGAATGCGATTATCAAGCTTTTCGGGCAAGCGACAGCATACTTGAAAGAGATGTCTATCGGATAAAATTCTTAGAGAGTAGAGGCTGGAAGATTGTCCGTGTATGGTCAAGAGATTGGTGGCAGTCCCGAAAAAAGGTCTTGTCCAACCTTGTGGAACTTATTGAAAAACAAAAGAAAGAACTCAAAAAAGAGGTTGGATAAGTTGTGTTCTGCTTCATTTAATGAAGCAGAACATAGAAAATATCAACAACCTTTTTTATGGATTATCCTATTTTTTAATCGGCGGAACTTTATTACCGTTGTAATGGCTCAATATATTTGACGAGAAGTTTTTTATCAATTTCTTTTGCTTTTTATGGTATTCTATAGCCTCTTCCACAAGGATATTTACTAATTTTGTCATATTGATATCTTTAGGGGCAAATAGGTAATATGCCAAAGAACCGGGAATGGTGTTTATTTCGTTGACAAAGATTTCTTTGTCTTTTATCAAATAATCTATTCTCACCACTCCGTCCAGCTCAAAATCTTCATATAGCTTTTGGGATATTAAGTTAAGTTTAGACTCCAGCCTTTTGGCTATTTTCGCAGGGATTTCTTTTTTGAGGCTGCATTTGTCAATCACCACATATTTGTCTTCAAAAGTCAAAAAGTCTCCGTCTATAATCGGTCTTTCGGGTATACTGAGTATAGTCTCGCCTTTGCTTTTCATGGCGGCGATATTTATTTCCATAAAGTCGTCAAGGCACTTTTCCACAAGCAGCTTGTCGTCATACATGAGTCCAGTTTCCACCGCAAGGTCAAGCTCCTCTCTGTTTTTTGCCTTGGCAATGCCTATGCTGGAGCCCAGTCTGGCGGGTTTAATAATGACAGGATATCCAAGTTTTTCCTCTATCTGACAATAATTGCAGTCTCCTTCTTTTTTTACAACGCAATAAGGCAAAACACTATACCCCTTATATTCAAGTGCTTTTTTGGTCTTGACTTTATCCATAAGCAGACTGCTGGAATATACCTTTGCGGAAGTATAGGCTATGTCGGCTATTTCAAAGTAGCCTTGCAAAGCTCCGTTCTCGCCCTCTCCGCCATGAGCGCATATCAAGGCACAGTCCACTTCAAGAAAACACTTTTTGGGTTTTTTGTATCTATACATTCCGCCCTTATAAAAAAACACTCTATCGAAGCAAGATTTTTGAAAATCTATGTAAGAGCTGATATCCTTAAGCTTGTCTCCTATAAAGAATTCTCCGTTCCTGAGATACACAAGCGTTTTTTCGTACGCTTGCAAATTCGCCGCATTGTAAGCGTATAAAGCTGTTATTATTGATATATCGTGCTCGCAGCTCGTACCGCCATAAACAATAATTATTTGTCCTTTCATTCCCCCTCCTTGTTAATAGTAATCGGGCAAGTCGTTTTGTATAAGCAGCGTGTCGCCTTGCTTTAATATGTTGAGAAAGTCTTTTTGAGCCTTAAGCAAAGACTTATAAACATGAATATTTCCTTGAAAATTTCTGTCCATAAGCCCCTCTTTTATATAATGGCTGTTTTCACCGCACAGAATAACCATATCAGCCACCTTTGAGATAAGATAGCCCAAATATTTATTGGTTTCCTTTTGCTTTGGACCAAGTTCGATTATGCCTTGCGAAAAGACAACCTTTCTTCCCTCAAAAGCATCAAGCGTCTCCAAAGCGCATATAGCTCCCTCCAGATTACAGTTATAGCTGTCATCTATTATTGTTATGCCGTTCGGGCTTTTTATGACTTGAAGCCGGTGGGGCGGAGGCTCAAGGGATATTATGGCTTTTCTTAAGTCCGAATTTGTGATGCCAAGTTGTTTGGCTAAAGCAGAGCATAGCAGTATATTGATAATATTATGCTTTCCCAGAAGTCTGGTTCGGCACTTGAGCCTTTCGCCGTCGATTGCCATATCAAAAGAGCTGCCGTTTTGGTCGGTCTTTACATTTTCGGCATAGATATCAAAACTCTCGTCAAAGCCTACAAGCCTTTTTTCTATCTTCGCCTTGTTATACATATATTTGGAATAGGTGTTCTCACCGTTAAACACACAAAATCCGTCTGCGGGAAGGCATTTCACAAGCTGTTCCTTCTCCTTGAATATGTTCTCAACGGTGCGGAAAGTCTCCAAATGCTGACATGTCACCCCCGTCATAATTGCATATCTTGGCTTGACGATATCCATAAGCTCTTTTATATCGCCTTGTTTTCTTGCACCCATTTCCGCAATGAAAACATCTGCCGCCTTGTTGAGATCGCAAACGGATTTGGCTATGCCAAGCGGGGTATTGTAGCTCGCCTCTGTGGGGTGGACATTATATGCCGTCTGCAACATTTCACTTAGAATGTATTTACAGCTGGTCTTTGCAAAACTTCCCGTTATGCCCACTTTTATAAGCGTACTGTTTTGAGAGAGCTTTTCTTTGGCGGCTGCGATAAATCTATTGTTTTTTTTGGTCTCAAAAGGCTGTGTTATTATTAAGCATAACAGACATAAAAAAGGAGACAAAAATAAAGTAACAAACAGCGTTACGAAAAGTAGGTACTGAATTTTTATGAAAAAAAACGTTGAGAGTATCAAACAGAATAAGACATACAAGCTAAAAAGCCTTCTTCCCCTTGGCGTGAACACAAATTTCTGCCTTTTCAAAAAATAGCTTATGGCAAGATAGAAAAGCATAACATATAAAAAAGAGCTTATGATTATGGAATTTTTTATCACATCCAGAAATGCACAAAGCGTTGTTATGACAATGCCGCCGCTCAAAAGAAGTATTGAATTAAACAGAAAAAAAGACTGGCTTTTCAAATTGGCTTTGTACTTGTATCCCGTCTGCTGAAGCATTGTCAAATAATGAAAACCGTATGCGGTCATTAGACCAAAATACAAAACCGCTTGAAGATATACCATACGCCTACCCCTCTGACAAAAAACTTCTGATGATTATCAATACCTTGGCGGGCTTTTCCAGATAACAAAAATGCCCGGCCTCTTTGATAACCACCAAGCCGCTGGAACAAAGTTTTCGATGAAGCTTCCTTGCCATATATATGGGCGTTTCCTTGTCTTTGTTCCCCCATATTATCAGAGTGGGCAGGGTGATTTGATTTAAGATATCAGTCAAGTCCTCGTTGACGATATTGACAAAAGTCCTCTTTTGAACGCCGTTTAGCTTTCTGTAATCCGCTGAGCCCATTTGGCGCTTAATTTTAAGTTTTTTTAGGGTTTTATGTAAAAGCACCTTAGAATAATATTTGAGCCCCCGTCTTGGTCTTATGCCGGCGGAGTCTATGAGAATGAGCTTATCCAACATATAGCCGTATTTATAGGCAAGCTTGAGCGCTACTCTACCTCCGAAAGAATGGGCAATAAGCGTTACCGATTTCATCTTGTAGTGCTGAATGATATCTACAACGGATTTAACATAGTCGTCAAGTGTGAGGACTTTGTCCGGAAAAGGCGTTTTGCCATGCCCGTAAAAATCCACAAGCGTGACTTTGAAATGGTTGGAAAGCTGTTTGGCAAGCCCTATAAAGCTGTCAACGCCGCCGCCCCAGCCGTGCAGGAAAATAATCTCCTCTCCTTTGCCGAAACGGGTATGATTTATTAAGATAATACCCTCCTAAAGCTCCTTCCAATATATTAAAGCGTCATGGGTATTCTGATAATAATTTTTTCTTTTGCCGAAAAGCTTAAAGCCGAACTTCTCATATAGGTTTATTGCCGCGGTATTGGTTTCATTAACTTCAAGGGTCGCCCTTTTGATTCCTCTTTTTTTGGCGTCGTCAATAAGGAGGCTTATTATCCCCTTGGCTAAGCCCATATTTCTATAACCCTTTTTCACGGCTATATTCATAATATGAGCCTCGTCAAGGATTTGTGCGTATCCGCCATAAGCTAAAACAATATTTTTTTCCAACGCTACAAAATAATGCTTGGATTTGTCTTCAAGCTCCCCTTTCAACAGCTCCAAGCTCCAAGCATCCATAGCGAAACATTGCCGCTCCAGTTCGGCAATCTGTTCAAGATGTTCATATCCTAAATTTGTGAAAACTATGTTTTGGGTATCCTTAAATTCACTTTTGGGAGGTCTTTCGTTCATTTTCTCTTTCTGCCGAAGATTTTTTTAAGTAAAAAGGCTTGGCTTTTTTTATAAAGTCTTTTTGGGAAATCTTTTTGTTCATGGTTAAATATAGCAAATTTGGGTCGGGCTTTTCTATCAGGACTTTTTTGGCTGGGATATCTTTAAGCTCTGTTTGGTTGAGAGCAAGGTATTCTACGCTTTCGCCCTTAAAGTATGCGGCGTAATAGTTTTGGTGTCGGCAGTCGATAAGTGATAATATATCTTCATCGGGATAATTTATTTTAGCAAGTTCCAAGGCTGTCATCCCTATTATGGGTTTCTTTAACGCCATACTCATGGCGTTGATAACAGCCACTCCCACCCTTATGCCCGTGAAAGAGCCCGGTCCGACCACAACGCCAAAGGCGTCCATATCTTCAAGCTTTATATCGTTGTCTGTAAGCAGATTTTCTATGGCGCTAAGAAGTATAGTGTTGTGTCTTTTTTTGCCTTCATTGATAAGTTTAGTGATTTTCTTTTCGCCGTATGATATGGCTATCGCTATGCAGTCCATTGTGGTGTCTATCGCCAAAAAATTCATTCTATTTCAAAGCTCCTTGTGTTGTCGTCTATACGCTCTATTTTTATCCTTATGGGCTTTTTGGGTAAATCCTTGAACTTGTTCCATTCAATAACCGATACAGCGCCTGTATCATACAGATTTTCTTTAATGCCCAATTCTTCAAGCTCTTCTTCGTCCTCTATGCGGTAAAGGTCATAGTGATAAATCTTGAGCCTGCCCTTGTACTGCCTCATCATAATAAAAGTGGGGGAAAGTATCTCTTCTTTGACTTCCAAAGCCCTTGCAAGCCCTTTGGTAAAGGTGGTTTTTCCCACACCTAAATCGCCCTCCAGCGTGATAATCTCCCCGCCCGAAAGCTTTTTTGCAACTTGTTCGGCAAGCGCATATGTTTCAAGTATGCTCTTTGAAATGAATTTCATAAATAGATTATATCTTAATCTTTTCCCGTTGGCAATTGGTTTTCCCCTTCTGTTTGGGCGGGACGGGACTTTGGCATCTCCCAATGTAGAATTCTTGACAGTTTTTTGTATAATAAAAAGGTCAATAAAGCGGTGATGCCACTTCTTAAGATATTAAACGGAACCACAGCCGCCAAAAGATAGTAGGTATAGAAATTTTGTTTTGTGATATTGGGATATAGCGGTCTTACCATATTCAGCAAGATGTTCCAGTTCCCGTCGAAAAATACGCTGACATAAAAAGGTATGGACACAAAACGGTTGAGAACCACCGATACGACTATTGAACAAACCGTTCCTACGCCCAAGGCTACTATGGCGGATTTTTTACTTTTTCGATATTTATATATAAGCGACGCGGGGAGCACAAATGAAAGCCCCAAAACAAGGTCGGTAAGCTCTCCCACAAAGCCCGTTGTTGTCATGGTCATTTTTAACAGACATCTTATGACAATGACTATACAGCCGGATAGAGGTCCCATGGCAAAGCCGGCAAGAAGTGCAGGGAGTTCTGAAAACTGCATATCCAAAAATGACGGGAACATAAACGGCAGAGGAAACTTTGCAAATGCGTATAATACAAAAGACAAGACTGATAGCACGGCAGTTTTCGCAAGATACATGGATGTAATTTTGGTTTTGAGGTTTAGCTTTTTCATTTCGCTCCTTTACATAACAAAAGCCCTATAAAATCAATTACAGGGCGTATGGCTTTTGTTGTGTTTATATGTATTCTTTCATCCGGACTGTGACCGTCGGTTTGGGAATTCCACCCAATCAGCCTTTATGGCTCGCGGACTTTGACCGCCGGTGGGGACTTTCACCCCGCCCTGAATAACAATGGTATTATATCATATATATATTGGGCATTCAAGCAAAATGATAAATATTTCTTATTCTTCTTAACCCAATCTTTGACTGTTTTCAAAAAAGCCTAACCATGGGTCGGACTGCTGAAGCCTCTTTAGCGCCAAATGCATATCCACCCCGTCGGGGGCAACTGTGTCCAGTTCCTCCCAAGTTATGGGCATGCTGACTTTAGCACCTTTTCTTGCTCTTAGGGAATATGGCGCTACGCTTGTGGCACCTCTGCCGTTTCTTATCCAATCAATAAAGATTTTGCCCTCGCGGCTTTTAATCCTCATGTTGCTTGTATAGCGGTCTTGCCATTTTCTTTCCATAACCTGCGCCACATTTTTAGCGAAATCATAAAACACACCCCAATCAGCATTGGGCTTGAACGGAACTACCACATGATAGCCTTTGCCGCCGCTTGTCTTTAGGTAAGACTTCAAGGAAAGCTCGTCCAAAACGCTTTTCAAGTCCCTGACACCTTGACGGACTTTTTCCAAACCCATTTTTTCGTCCGGGTCAAGGTCGAATACCATAATATCGGGTTTTTCCAGAGTCTCCACACGGCTTGACCAAGTATGGAACTCCAAAGTGCCCATTTGCGCTTCGCTGACCAGCCCCAAGGCGTCATCTATATAAAAATATTCGTCTTGCTTGCCCTCTTTTGTGGTTATTGGTATGGTCTTGATGTTTTTTGAACTCGGTCCGGGATGTTTCTTAAAAAAACAAGCCTCTTCTACACCTTTTGGGCAGCGAACTATTGATAAAATTCTGCCCTTTATATAAGGGAGCATTCTGTCTGATACTTTTGAGTAATATTCAATGACTTCTTTTTTGGTGATTTTCTCTTCTTCAAATATTATCTTGTCGGGGCTTGTGATTTTTATTTTGTCAAGTATATTCTGATTTTTCATTTCCGTCCTCTCAATTTTTTGGTTTTCTTGCCTTTCTCTGGCTATTTCTTTGGGGTCTTTGTCTTGTCGTAAGCCTTTATAGCTTGCCTGTCTTAACAATCCTTCCTTTGTCCATTCGGCAAACTTGACCTCGGCGGCGTACTTGGGCTCTAGCCAAAAAACCCTTTCTCCGCCTCTTATTTCAGGCGATACCTTAAACGGCGGGGCGTCTCTTATGATGTCTTTGAATTTTGTTTCAAGCTCTTTCATAACCGCCTGTGTAAAGCCTGTTCCCGCCCGTCCCACATAGACCAAGTCTCCGTCTTTATAAACGCCCAGTATAAGCGAACTTATGCCCTCGGTTTTCTTTTCTGAAAGCGTATACCCGCCAATAACAAATTCTTGACGATTGTCGCACTTTAACTTTATCCAATCGCCGTTTCTTGTTCCTGTATACTTAGATTGCGGTTTTTTGCCGATGATCCCTTCCATTCCTGTTTGGCATGCGGCAAAAAAGCATTCCTTTCCCTGTCCTTTTACATGTTGTGAATAAAAGAGGTTCTTTGGGGCTGAGGTCATAAGCTCTTCAAGGATTCTTTTTCTCTCCACTAAAGGGGCGTCCCTAAGGTCTTTTCCGTCCAAAGCCAAAATATCAAATACAATATATGTCAGCTTTCTCTTTTGAATGTTTTTCATATGGTTTTGAAGAGCTTGAAAATCCGTCCTGCCCGACGGGTCAATTATTGTCATCTCTCCGTCCAAAACCATTGCCCGCCCATTGGCAAAACCAATAAGCGACATAGCTATTTCATTAAAATAATGGGTGAAATCCTTGCCGTTTCGGGTGATTAATCGTACTTTGTTTTCTTGTACATAAGCGACTATCCTATATCCGTCATATTTGGGCTCATAAAGCCAATCATCGCCTAAGGGGATTTTCTCCACCAATTTGGCAAGCTGCGGCATAGCCTCTTGAAAAGGGTTTTTAGTTAAGTTTTTTTTTACGCCCTTTTCAATCTCTTGCATAGTTCTGCCCGTTCTTATGCTTGTGGTAAAATGAGAAATGCCGTCATTATCTAAGGCGTGTTCGTCTTTTTCTTTAATTAATATCCAATTTTCTTTTTTGTCGTCGCTGTCCTTAAGGCGTGCCAAAGCCCATTTGCCTTTCAATCTCTTTCCCTTAAGCTCGAATTTCAAAGCGCCTTTTTCAAGGGCTTTATCCACATCTCCGTAAGGCTCCCACTCCCCTTCGTCCCAAAGCATGACCGTGCCTCCCCCGTATTCGCCCTTGGGGATAGTTCCCTCAAAATCTTTGTAATCAATGGGGTGGTCTTCGACTTTTATAGCAAGGCGTTTGTCGGCACTGTTAAAGGACGGACCTTTGGGCACCGCCCAGCTTAAAAGTGCCCCCCGCCACTCCAGACGAAAGTCAAAATGGTCTCTTCTTGCGATATGGTGCTGGACGACAAAAATCAAGCTCTCGCTGGTTTCCTTAATTTCTCCTACGGGTTCGCTTGTCTTTTGAAAATCCCTTTTTTGGTTATAGTCGTTAAGGTCTTTTCTCATAACTCGCCTTTTATTATTATTGGCTATTGCGGTAATTATATTAGGGTTTGGGGGTTTGTTATAATAATTATAATTGATATTGAATATTATGACAACGCTAAGCGCTTACAGATATCTAAGCAACAAAGCAGAGTTTGAAAAAAATAGGGAATAGTATTGCGGTCATTTGCCCACACATAGAAAAATTGCTGAAAATAAACAAAAACTACCGTTTCGGGGTAGTTTTTGGGCTTTTGGTGCCGTTGATCGGACTCGAACCGATACGAAGGGGTATCTTCGAGGGATTTTAAGTCCCTTGCGTCTGCCTATTCCGCCACAACGGCTTGTTTTTGGAGGCACCATCCAGATTTGAACTGGAGAATAAAGGTTTTGCAGACCTCTGCCTTACCACTTGGCTATGGTGCCGTATAGTTGGAGCGGAAGACGGGATTTGAACCCGCGACATCTGCCTTGGCAAGGCAGCGCTCTACCGCTGAGCCACTCCCGCTTGTCGCCGCTGAAGCGATATACATAATATAGCAAAACTTAATAAAAAATGCAAGGATTTTTTGTCAGTTTTTCTTCTCTAATGTTTGTTTCACCTATTTTTATATTTCTCGTCTGGCTTTTTGCCAAATCTTTTGATAAGCTCTTGATAGATGTCCTTTGGCGATAAATCCGCTTCCTCCATTAATACCAGAATATGATAAATAAGGTCGCTTATTTCCATTGTCAGCTCTTTTTTATCCTTGTTCTTTGCGGCGATAATGGTTTCAGATGTTTCTTCGCCCACTTTTTTTAGTATTTTGTCCAAGCCCTTGTCGAAAAGATAATTGGTATAGCTGCCTTCCACGGGATTTTCTCTTCTTGATTTGATAGTGTCCATTATATCAAATATTATGCGATAGTCCGCCTCTTTGTTCTCTTTCAATGTAGTGAAAAAACAAGTCCTATTGCCAGTATGGCAGCTTGGTCCAGCTGGCAGCACCTTAAAAAGAACAGAGTCCTTGTCACAATCTATCTTGACCCCCACGACTTTTTGGACATTGCCGCTGGTCTCGCCTTTTTTCCAAAGGCACTTTCTACTCCTTGAATAAAAGTGCATATAACCCGTCTCCATAGTCTTGTCAAAAGCCTCTTTGTTCATATAAGCCTGCATAAGCACATCGCCCGTCAAGGCGTCTTGCATTATGGCGACGATCAGCCCTTTGTCGTCAAATTTCATCTTTCTTCTCCTTTATATTCTTACCGATATGCCTTTACTCTTCAAATATTGCTTTAACTTTCCTATTTCAAGCTCGTTAAAGTGAAAGAGCGACGCTGCAAGCGCTGCCGAAGCCTTGCCCTTGTCGCTTAGGACATCATAAAAATCTTCCTTTTTTCCGGCTCCGCCCGAAGCTATGACGGGAATATTGACTGCCTCGCTGACTTTCCTTGTCAGCTCCAAGTCATATCCCGACTTAACACCGTCTTTGTCCATGGAAGTCAAAAGTATCTCACCCGCCCCCAAGCTCTCGCATGTTTTTGCCCATTCCACAGCGTCAAGCCCTGTATTTACTTTCCCACCGTTTATGAATACCTCAAAGACGCCGTCTTGGCTTTTTTTCGCATCAATCGCCACCACAATTCTTTGTGAGCCGAACCTTATAGACGCCTCTTTAATTAAATCGGGGGTTTTGACAGCTGAGGAATTTATGCTGATTTTGTCAACCCCTGCATTGAGTATATCCCTTATATCGTCTATATTCCTAATTCCACCACCTACCGTAAGGGGTATTGTGACCTCTTTTGCCGCTCTTTTCATAACATCAAGCATAGTTCTTCTGTTCTCAAGGGACGCCGAAATATCCAAGAATACTATTTCGTCGGCTTTCATATCGTTATACTTTTTTGCAATCTCTACGGGGTCGCCCGCATCCTTTAGGTTTTCAAAATTGACGCCCTTGACCACTCTGCCTTTGTAGATGTCAAGACAGGGTATTATCCTTTTTATCTGCATACCCTTAAAGCCTCCCTTAAGTCTATCTTGTTGCCATATAGAGCCTTTCCGATAATAGCGCCATAGGCGCCCTTTTCCTTAAGCCTCAATAAATCTTCCAAGCTCCCCACTCCGCCCGAAGCTATGACATTCATTCGGCTTTTCTTTTGAAGCTCTATCACGCTTTCTAAATTCACGCCTTTTTGTGTGCCGTCTCGGGATATATCGGTGAATATAATGTCCCCAACGCCTAATTCTTTAAGCCATAAGGCGGTTTCAAGCGGGGTAAAGCGGCTTTGCTCCAGCCAGCCTTTTATACGCAATAAACCATCTTGAGCGTCAAGCCCTGCCACTATCCTCTTACCATAAATTTTTGCAAGGTTTTCTACCAGTGCCCTATTGGTGACAATGCTTGTGCCAAGCACTATTCTATTGAAACCCAGTTCGTCCAGAACATACTTAACTCTGTCCTGACTTCGCATTCCGCCCCCGATTTCAAGCGTAATCTTGACATCAGAAGCTATCTTTTTCAAAATGTCGTCATTTTTGTTGGGTTCTCCAAAAGCGGCGTTTAGGTCCACTATATGCAAGTATTGGGCTCCCATATCAGCCCATTTATGTGCCATTTCTAAGGGGTCGCCGTATATGGTCACATCTTCTCTTCTGCCCTTTATGAGTCTGACTGCTTTGTTATCCAGTATATCCACAGCGGGGAATATTTTCATATTCAATACCTCTTTATAGTTGTCTTAAATGAAACCGCTTTTTGCGTGTTCGGCTTTTTACGGTTTGGCAAAACTATTATCTAAATCTTGCTAAAAATTGAAGCCGTTATATTTATTTAGAGATTAAAATCATATTTAGTTCTGCTTTGATTGCTTAAACAATTCTGAATGGTTTTTCAGTCCAATGTTCCTTTTGAGGAAGGAATTTTGTCGCTTACTATTTGGACAGCTTGTTTAAGGGCTCTTGCGACCGATTTGAAGATTGCCTCCGCCATATGGTGATAGTTGCTGCCATAGTGCAAATTAATGTGCAAGGTCAAGCCTCCATTTATAGCCAAAGCCCTCATAAATTCTTCCACAAGCTGAAAGTCAAAATCGCTTGAAAAAGCATGGGAGAGCCTTTCCGCATTATAGGCCATATACGGTCTTCCCGATACATCTATCGTGGCGGAACATAGCGATTCGTCCATAGGTATGGTTACACTTGCATACCTTTGTATGCCCTTTCTGTCGCCTAAAGCCTCTTTTATACATTTGCCAAGCAGTATTCCTATGTCCTCGACGCTGTGGTGAGAGTCCACTTGGACATCTCCCTTACACCGCAAGGATAAGTCAAAATCGCCATGGACAGTGAAAAGCGTCAGCATATGGTCAAAAAACCCTATACCGCTGTCTATATTGGCAAAACCCTTTCCGTCAAGATTAAATTCAATGGATATATCCGTCTCTTTGGTTGTTCTTTTCATTTTTGCCTTTCTCATTTTTCTTCTCCTAATCTTACTTTTACGGCGTTGGCATGCGCTTTCAGTCCTTCGGCATCGGCAAGCGTAATGATATCCTCCGCCGCTTTTTCTAATTCTTGCTTTGAATAATTGATAAAACTTATTTTCTTTGTGAAGGTGTTTGTATTCAAGACTTCAAAGTACTTTGCCGCGCCGCTTGTGGGCAAAACATGGGAAGGTCCTGCATAATAATCTCCAAGGGATTCCGGAGAATGGTATCCCGCAAAAACAGCTCCGGCATTGGTTATGTACCCTAAATACTTCTTATAGTCCCTTACCATTAAGATAAGGTGTTCGGGTGCTATCTGATTAGAAAGCTCCACCGCTTCCATAATATTTTCGGTCACGATTATAGCCCCGCCCTCTGTGAGTGACGCTTTGACTATATCCTTTCTGTCAAGCGCTGCTGTTTGTTTTGTTATCTCTTTCTTTACTTGCTTTGCCAAGAGAGCGTTGTCAGTGATAAGTATAGACCTTGACAATTTGTCATGTTCGGCTTGTGAAAGTAAATCCGCCGCAACAGTCTCGGGATGGGAAAATCTATCCGCAATCACAAGTATTTCGGACGGTCCGGCTATCATATCTATTTTGACTTCGCCAAAAACCAGCTTTTTCGCCATGGTCACATAGATATTGCCCGGACCTGCGATAATGTCAACTTTGGGGATACTGTCTGTACCGTACGCCATAGCTCCTATCGCTTGGGCTCCGCCTACTCTATAAATCTCATCCACGCCACATTCTTCAGCAGCAACAAGCGTAAGCGGATTCTCTATCTTAGGCGAACACATAATTATTCTGTTGACGCCGACGGCTTTAGCAGGCAAAGCACACATCAATACTGATGACGGATAAGCGGCTGTACCGCCCGGAACATATATGCCCACTGTTTCAAGAGGTCTGATAAGAAATCCCGTCTGTCTGCCGTTGTCCTCGCCGAAAACTGGCTTCTCTCTGTATCTTACATGATAGTCATACACATTCTCCGCCGCCCTTTTTATGGCGTTTAACTGTTCGGGCTGAACCTTTTCATAGGCGGCTTGAATTTCTTCTTTGGTTACTTTTATGGTTTTCTGATTTAAGCTTAAACCGTCAAATTTCTGGGTATATTCAAAAAGCGCTTTGTCCCTTCTTTTCTTGATGTCGTCAAGTATTTCCCTAACAGTTTTTTCAATATTTGGAAAATCAAAATTTGATTTTTTGAGGACCTTTTCCACGCTATCTTCAGGATAGTAGTATATCTTTATCATCTTTAGCGGTTTATGACCTCCTTGATACATGCGACTAAGGGGCGTATGATGTCGCCTTTTGTTTTTAGGCTGACCTTGTTGGAGACCAAGCGGGCGGATACGGGGGCTATCTCTTCAAGTACGGACAGGTTGTTTTCCGCTAAGGTTTTTCCGCTCTCCACTATATCTACTATGACATCGCTAAGACCTATGGCGGGTCCAAGCTCAACAGAGCCTGAAAGCTTGATTATCTCAATGTTTCTTTGTTTTTTATGAAAATATTTTCGGGCGATATTGACAAATTTTGTGGCGACTCTTAGGGTGTCTATGAACCTAAAGTCCCTGTCCGCATATCCCGCCACGCATAATCTGCAAGCACCATATTTCAAGTCTAACAGCTCGTATATGTTCTTGTCCTCTTCCAAAAGCGTATCCTTGCCGCATACGCCTATATCCGCCACGCCGTACTCCACATATGTGGGCACATCGGCGGGTTTCACCATAATAAAATTATAAAGCCCGCTGTTGTCTTTTAAGATAAGCTTTCGGGAGGGAGTCTTGAGCTCGTCGCACATTATACCGCATTCTTCCAGTATTTCGACGGCTTTTTCCGCAAGTCTTCCCTTGGCAAGAGCAATTGTTATCAATTTAGGTCCTCCTCAATCTTTCCTTGGCTGTTGACAAATAAAATGTTGTCTATGTTCTTTTTTTGTGAATAAAGCTTTGTGAGTTCCTTGTTGGTCTTGTATAGCAAATCCACGACCAGCCCTTTTTCAATGGCGTTATCGGCTATTTTTCGACTTGCACCAAGTGCCGTATAACTGTCTGCAACGCCTATTACTAAATCTGGGGTTGTCTTTTCTTGTTGATATCCGCCGCTTTCCTCCAAAGCCTGCATAAGGTCTCTTATGCCTATCGCAAACCCTGTCGCCGGGATATTCCTGTTGAACGCTTGACAAAGCTTGTCATAGCGTCCGCCGCCAAGAATAGGAGCGCCAAAATGCCTTGTTATGCCCTTGAACACCACTCCAGAATAATAGGAAAAAGAGTTCACCAATCCTAAATCAAAGGAAATATATTGTTCAAGGTTATATTCCGCCAATATCTGGCGCACCTCAAAAAGCCATAACAGAGCATCCACGCTGGTCTTGTTGTGTACAAGCTCGCCGGCTTCTTTCAAAACCGTAATATCGCCATATAACATGGTTATCTTGTCTATGGTCTTGGCAACCTCGGGGTCAATATCGGCGTCTATGAAGTTCTTCTTATCCACCGCCGAAATAATCTCCTTCTGTTTGTCTTCGGGGATGTTGGCTTGGTGAAGCAAGCCTTTGAGGATATCCACCTGTCCTATTTCTATTTGAAAGTCTGTGAGTCCCGCGCTCAAAAGGGCTTTTATGGCAAGGGCAATGACTTCGGCATCGCCCTCTGGTCCGGGTACGCCGTAAAGCTCAATACCCGCTTGAGTGAATTCCCTCATTCGATTCCTTTCGGTAATGAAATTAAAAGAGTCGGCAAGATAGCAAAGCCGTAAAGGAAAGTCCAATTGCATTTTGGTGGATACTATGCGGGCAATGGGAAGTGTCATGTCCGCTCTTAAGACCAATAAAGAGCCGTCGGTATCTGTGAGCTTAAAGAGCTTGTTGTCGGGAACTGCTCCAACGCCGCTTGTAAAAACATCATAATATTCAAGCTTTGGGGTCTGTATCTTTTGATAAGCGTTGTTTCTGAAGACGCTCATTATTTTTTCCTGAATTTTCTTTTTGTTATATAATGAATCAGGCAAATAATCCTGAGTGCCTTCTGGAAGTCTGAATTTGTACATAATCACCTCTTATAATAAGGATATTTAATAAATCGATAAATACCCTTATTCTTTTCTTAGGACAAGGGCTTGGGATAGATATAGTCTTCGTAAAGCGGCCATTCGTTCTTGTATTTTTCTACAATAAGGTCGTCTACGCTTCTATTTACATAAATCTTCAATCCCTCGTTTATCTCAAAGGGTTGGTTGACTTGAGGCGGTTCGTCGCCGTTCATGTATATGGTGGTGAGTTCGTCGCATCCGCCAAAGGCGTTTTCTCCAATAGCGTATATATTCTCCTCAAATGTGATGCTCTTCAAAGCCGAACAGCTATAGAACGCATTCTCGGCTATTACTACGGGGGTGGAAGAAGATGTGAAGATAACTTCTTCAAGGTTGACGCAATTGCGAAAAGCGTTAGGTCCGATGTACTCCAAAGAAGACGGCAATACTATTCTTTTAAGGTTTATGGCGTTCTCAAACGCACCCTCTAAAATAAACCTTATGGTAGAACCTTCGACAAATTGTTCCCCGTCGTCATAGCCCTCAACGAATGTAATCTCTTCAATATGCTCATTGTCTGAAAAAGCTTTAAGTTCTCTGCTACCGTCGTTATACTTTGCGATACCTATGATATTCTTGTCCGAGAATATGGAGGGTATCATAACATGGCGGTCAAAACCTCTATATTCCACAATATATGTTCCCTCTTCACCCCCAACGGGTTGAATATCTTCATTGACTACAACATTATAGATAGTGCCCGTACTGTTGTCTATCCATTGTGCATAAAGGGTGATATCGCTTTCTGGGATAAAAGGCATGGTTATCAAATCGGTGTATTCCCCGGCATGCGCGTCATAGTTCTTATACCAGCCGACAAAGGTATATCCCTCACAAACGGGAATGGGCTCGGTATAGAGAGCATTTGTTTCTATGGACAAGAATTCCATAGAGGCACCCTCTTTCATCAATTTAAATGTAATCTCGTATTTGACCATTATGGATACCGCAGGGTCGTTAACAAACCTTACCCATGACGAATCTTCACGATAATTATTAAAGACGGCGTTTGTCTCCACATATACCGTACCGGGTATGTCGTTATCTAATGCAAGCATAGGGGGAGCGCTTCTTAGCATAGTAATGGAAGACTGCCCACTCATGCCGTTGAACGCCCTTTCCATAATGCTGGTCACGCTGTTTCCGATTTCTATATTCCTAAGCTTAGTATTATTGGCGAAAGCCTCTATTCCGATTACAGATACGGTATTGGGAACAATCGCCTGATAGTCGTCGCCCTTGTATTTAATCAAGATATCGTTTATGACCACATAGTCATCCACATATTTGTTCATCCATGCAGTATTGAGCATAGCGTCCTTGCCAACATAAGTAATAGTGGACGGGAAATTTACACTTTCAAGGTTGACACAGTCCATAAACGCTTCTTCGCCGATAGCAAAAAGTTTCGAACCTTGTGCCATGACAATTTCTCTTATATGCGTATTCCCCTTAAATGCGCCCTTGCTAATAGCCGCAATCTCCGAAGATATATGGACGATAGAATCCGTTCCGTTGTATTTCATAAGCACGCTTCCTATCGTCACATGCTCTTTGCTATCGCTTTTCAAATATTGCGTGTCGGTAAACGCGTCGTCGCCTATATCCATAAGGCTGGACGGCAAAGTGACATTGATAAGCGAAGTGCAATTGTTGAACGCTCTTTGAAGTATTTCGATAAGCAGGCTATTAGATTCAGGGATAATCACGCTTATAAGGTTCTTACAGTTTTCAAAAGCGCTTTCCTTAATGATAGAAAGCATTGTTCCCTCGCCGAACGACACTGTTTTTAGATTTCTGCAATTGCTAAAGGTTTCCTTTTCAATAGAAGAAAGCCTACAGCCGCTTGCGAATTTGGCAAATGCCACGCCCGAATCGAAATAAGCACCCTCGCCCAAATAGGTCAAGGTCGAAGGGAAGTTCACATACATAAGCAGTGAACAATACGCAAAGGCAAAGTCACCTATATGTTCTATTTTGCTGTTTGCGCCCATTATGAAATCTTCCATAATGCTGCAACCATAGAACGCTCTGTTCTCGATTTTCTTAAGCTGGCTGTTGTCTTCAATTTGTAGATATTCCAGACTGCTGCAGCCTTCAAAGGCACTTTCACCTATGAACTCAACGGACTGGGGAATGTATACATCCCTTAAGTTTGTGTTTTCGAAAAAAGCTTCCTTGCCTATCTTTTTTATTATGTTGGGGATATGCAGCGTCTGCTGCTTGCCTTTATATTTATACAAAATATCGTTTATGATAACCACATCATCGATATAGTTATACAGCCATTTTGTGTTCTCAAAGGCATTCGGGGCGACTGTTTCAAGACTCTCTGGGAATACTATGTTTTCAAGGGAGACACAACCCATAAACGCCATTTCCTTAATCTCAATAAGGTTTTCGGGCAGGGCAATGCTTTCAAGGTTTATGCAATTATACGCTGTCTGATAAGGAAGCGTCTGTATATCTGGTGAGAATTCGATTGTCTTGATAAAATTATTATCTTTGAACGCATTCGCAGTAATATACCTTATGTTCTCGGGAATGACAACATTTCTATCCATTCCCCTGTATTCTATGAGAATATCGTTTATGAATACAAAATCGCCTCTAAACTGACTATACCACAAGGTATCCTCTAACGCTCCTCTTTCTATAGTGGTTATGGTATTTGGCAAAAGTATCTCATAAACTTCTGAGTTTGTGGGATTGATAGAAGATGAGAAGGCTCCCTCCAAAATAGCTGTGACGGGCTTGTCGTTGTAGGCGTTGGGCACCACAACATATCTCAAATCGCCATAGTACCCGCTCACGCCGTATTCTGTGCCGTCGTTTATCAAATCATATTGTAGACCTTGAGTACCCTCGTCTTCATTGAGCCACCTTGCGAAAAACGGTATATCCTCTTCAAGGTCAATGGGGAAGATAATCGGGTCGTTCTCCCTTTGGTAGTCTATGCTGTCATTGCGATACCAGCCCGCAAATACATAACCAGGTCTGGGGTCGGGATCGGCGGGTTCGTAAATAGTGTCGGCATCAACCGATATCTGTTGCGTTCCCGCACTGCTGAAAGTGATTTTTCTCATATTCAGGTGGAAAATATTGTACCCTTGCCAAGCGGGATGATTTTCGTATACATTGAGCACCGCTCTGTCTATGGTATATGGTACTAAAATTCCAAACTCATATATGTTTTCTTGATAAATATCTGAATCCACATCCTCAATAAAACCATACTTATATTTTGCATTGACGGTGAAGATGTCTTCGGTAAAGGCAAGTTGGGGCGGGGTGTCGGACTTCATTATTATTCTATAAAGACTGTTGCAATTATAAAAAGCTTTGTAGCCAATATAATTAACTTTTGCGGGTATCTCGATAAAAAACAGTCCCGAACAGCCGAAAAATGCATAGTCGCTTATGATTTGCAAATCGTCGGACAAGACCACATTCCTCAAATTGCTCTTGTCAATAAAGGCGTTGTCCGCAATAATCTTTGTGTTTTGCGGAATGACCGCTCTTAAGCCCTTGCCGTTATACTTGATAAGAGAGTTTCCTATCATAAGAAATTCTTTTTCTTCGCTGTCGTACCAAGGAGTCTCGATAAATATTTCCTTGCCCAAGATAACAAGGTCTATTTCCATATCTTCTATATCGACATTGTCTGTGCCAAGAATTTGGCTTAAAGACGAACACTCCGCAAAGGCGTTGTCCCCTATTTTGGTAAGACTTTTCGGTAGAATGACGCTTGCAAGCCGCTGGGAACGGGAGAACGCAAAGTCGTCTATGATTTCTATGCCCTCGGATATAGTAAGGTTAGCTATGGTCAAGTTGTTGTAGAAAGCATAGCTTCCTATCGCTTTTACTTGGTAGTCGCCGATAACGGCAGGAATGGTCACCGTATCCGTATACCTTCTGACTCCCCAAACGATAAGCTTCTCGTCGTCGTCTATTGTATAAAGATAACTTGTTGCCGAATGATAACCATAAGTCTGATTGGGCTGACCTATTATAATCTGATAATCTGAAAAGTATTCGTCGAATTGGTCGACACCCTCGGGGATTATGATATAAGAGGGATTGTAGTCGCCAAACGGGCTTGCTTCAATGGTTTCTGGAAGTTCGCCCATAAACTGTATGTATTGAAGCTTGGGGCTGTTGAACGCATAACTTCTTATTTCTTTAATGGACTCCGAAAGCCGTATGCCTACGATATTGGATTCTGAAAAAGCTCCCGACTCTATGATTTCGACGGTGTTGGGAACAATATAAAATGCTCTTTCGTTAATTATGTTATTCGCCGGATAGGCTATAAGCGTTGTTTTAGAGATATTAAAGAGTGCCCCGCCTTCAGAAGTGAATTTAGCGCTTGACCCCTCTTCGATATCTATTGTCTCAAGCATTTGGCATCCTTCAAAGACGCCGCTGCCTATATTCTCAAGACGGCTGGATGGCAATGTAATTTGCTTTAAGCGGTTGAGACCTTTGAAAGCTCCTTGACCGATTTGTTGAAGATTGCTATTAAGCGTGAATGTCAAACTCTCGAGGGCATTGTCTTCTTCCATATAAAAAGCGAAATTGCCTATGGTCTCAACGGTTATTGGGATATTTATTTGAGTTAAGCGAAGGCAGTTATAAAAAGCGTAATCGCCGATTGAGAGCAGGTTTTTTTCGTCGGGCAGTCTCAATTGCACCAAATTTTTGGAATTGGCGAATGCATAGTCTTCAATATATTTTACGCTCTCCAGCACATCGTATGTGTTGATTTGTCTGCCTGAGGGATACGCTATCAGCCTTTCTTTGGTGATATCAAAAAGCACCCCGTCAGATGTGGAAAAGTAGTTGTTGGTGTCAGTGACATAAAACCTTGAGTTCATGGCGTTTTCAAAAGCTTGTCTGTCTACTCCCACTACATCAAGGTTATTGTGTTTTTCGGGAATAACAATGACATCGTCTTGTCCGTTATATCCGCTTATGGTATAGGTATTGTTTCCAGTTAAGGAATATTCAAGACCCGGCGAACCCTCCGTTCTTGATATGTATTTGGCATAAAAGGTGATTTCATTTTGTAACAGATATGGGAACTCCACCATTTCGCCCTCAAATTTCTCATTGGTGTACCAGCCCACAAATTCAGCGTGCGGCACATGAGGATTTACGGGTGCTTCGATATCTGTATTGGCGGCGAAACTCGCGACTGTCGGAGGTCTAAAATCGTTGCCATAAACAAAGGTGACGGTAATGTTTTCGGGGACATAAACCGCTGTTATTGTGGTGTCTGCGGTTATGTCGTCAAGTGACCTGTTCCAGCCAATGGCTTTGAGCCCGGGCTGGGTAGGGATATTCGGGGCGTAAGGTTCCGCACTCTCGCCTTTTTTGATTTTGACCTCGGCTATAAGACTTCCGTTGGGACGAATAAATGTGATGACATAGAAGTCGGGGGTATAAGTCGCAGTAAAGACCTTGTCTTCATAAATGTTATCAAAAAATGAATACACTCCTCTTTGGTCTATCCAGCCATTAAAGGCGTATTCGGGCTTGTCGGGAACTTCAGGCGCCAGCGCCGTTCCACCCGGCTCTATGTACTGGGTCTCGCCCAATTGGTTGCCGTTTTCGTCTTTGAAGATGACCTTATACAGTCCTGAGATGCCCTCTCTTAATTTTAAGATAAAAGTAGTGGTTCTTTGCTTATAGGTAACGGTAATTGTATGGTCTCCAGATACGGAAAGCTTTGCTTTGTCCTCGGCTTTTATCATGGTTCTTTGCAAGGGAATGGTCTCAGTTTCCTCGTTCTCATATGTTAAGATAAGCATAATCGAAGAAAGCTCAAATTCGCTGACATCATATTCTTCGCTAATCGTATCAGGGTCAACCTCTATGGAAACAAGCATAGGTCCGCCCTCGCATGAAATAAGCAATCCCGCCGCTGTTAGGATAAAAACAATGATTACTATTAACCGTAAATATCTATTCATAATAAGTAAAACTCCTATGCACTATGAACCATAACAATATATATATTAATATAACATTATTAATTAATAAAATCAATAGTATTTTTAGCCGCCATCGGTATTATTTTCCGATAAACTTATTAAGATATTCTTATTTCAAACAGCGTCAAGTAAGACTTATTCTGTCCATTTGTTTTCTTTGTGCCTCGCCTTTCAGCCTTGCGCTCAAGGCTTGAACATCAAGTTTATCCACAATCTTTCTTGCAAGAAGGATATCTTGGGAACTTATTTCCGTATCTATCTTCCCGCTTTGCTCAAAGCCCAAAAAGTCTCCGCCCCCTCTTATCTCAAAATCTTTCTCCGCTATCATAAAACCGTCATCGTTTTGGGCTATTATGTCAAGTCTGTTATGGTTTTCCTTTTCCGTATATAGAAAGCAGTACGCCCTTTGACCCTTTCTCCCCACCCTGCCCCTTAGCTGATGTAGAGCGGCAAGCCCAAAATTCTCGGCGTCCATAATCGCCATTATGCCCGCATCTTCCACATCGATGCCCACTTCTATGACAGAAGTCGCGACAATCGCCGAAATCTCCCCGCCTGCGAATCTTCTCATAATATCGTCTTTTGTCTTTTGGTCCATTTTTCCGTGAAGACATTCAATTTTTATATCTTTGAACTTGCCTCTTTTAAGCTCTCTAAATAAAGCCGTTACAGAATCCCTTTCGCTGTTTCGGTCCTCGTCAATTTTTGTAGCGACAATAAAAGCTTTCTCGCCCTTTTTGCATTGCTCGGCAATAAAAGCGAACATATCCTGCCTTTTATTTTTCTTGACAATATGCGTTGAGATATTGCTTTGATGCCTTTTTTCTATGCTGTAAAGCTCGATATCTCCAAAAGCCGTCAGTCTTAAGGTCCTTGGAATGGGAGTCGCCGAAAGGGTAAGCGTATCCACTCTCTTGTCTTTTTCGATAAGCGCAGTCCTTTCAGCCACTCCGAACCTGTGCTGTTCGTCCAAAACTGCAAGTGCAATTTGAGAAAAGCTTACCTTTTCTCCGATAAGCGAATGAGTCCCAATAAGCAAATCTATTTCTTTGTCTTTGAGTCCGTTTAGGATTTTTTCTCTGTTTTGGGTATTTGTTGAAGAAGTCAAAAGCTCCGTCCTTGTGCCAAGCGGACCAAGCATTTTTTTTGCCTTTTCAAAATGCTGTCTGGCAAGGATTTCTGTAGGCGCCATAAAAGCCGCTTGATATCCGTTCTTAACTACAAAATATATGAGAGCAAACGCCACCGCTGTCTTCCCGCTTCCCACATCCCCTAAGAGTATGGCGTTAAGAGGACGGTCTTTGCATACGCTTTCTATTAAAGAATTTATTGCCGTATATTGAGATGGGCTCAATTCAAAAGGTAAAGAGCTTATATATTCGGATATATCCTTTTTTATGTCGTATTCCCTTGATTTGTTGACAGAGTTCATATCGGCTTTTTCCAGCTTAAAAGCCGCCATTTTTTTAATAAGTCCCTCTAAAATAATTCTTTTTCGCGCCTTTTCAATATTTTTGGTATCAGACGGATAGTGGGCTTCTCTTAATGCCTGAATATATGCCATAAGAGAAAATTCTCGTTCTAAATCCTCATCCACCACGCTTTGAACCCTTATCCCGCCGTCCAAGGCTTGTTTGACGAATTTTTTGAAATTTTGTTGAGCAATCAAGCCTTTTGTGGAATATATAGGCTGAATTCCTGAAAATCTTTTTTTGCCCTCTTCTTTATCTTCAATAAGAGGATTGACAAAAGAATAGCCCCCGCCGATATGGCTTATTTTTCCAAAAATCGTATACTCCTTGTCCGCTTGGACCTTGTCGGCGATATATTTTTGATTAAACCACACTATTTGGACTTTTTGATTTCCATTGGTTTTCGCCTCAGCTTTGAAAATCCATAGTCGCCCCTTTTTGAAAGGCTTGTCCGCCTTAACAATACAATTATCCAATTTACAATAACATCCCTCGGGTGTATTGGAGGGATGTGTTTGTATGTTCATATCTATATAGTCTTTGGGTAAATAAAGAACAAGGTCATACGGCGTAAAGATACCCAAGCTGTTGAGTTTTTCTTTGGTTTTCTGACCGATGCCTTTTATGACTGTTAGCATTTTCTATTCCAAGCTGATAAGGTAATAATAATGCGGCTGTCCTCCATAGACCGCTATGATATCTCTGTCGGGATATGTATGGGAAAGGCTGTCCCTAAGCTCGTTTGCCTTTTCCTCGTCCATATCCTCTCCGTAATATAGCGTAATGGTCACGATATCGTCGTCTATCACTTTTTCTATGGTGTCTTTGGCGACTTGATTGATGTCCTTGCCTTGGGCAAGGATATGTTTTTTCAATCCAATGATATCCCCGTTATGAAGCTCGAAGCCGTCAAGTTCGGTGTCCCTTACAGCATGGGTGATTTGCAGACACTTGATTGAGCAAGCGGCTTTTTGCATAATTTTCAAATTCTCGTCCACATCGCTTTCAGAGTCAAACGTCATAGCCGCCGCAACGCCCATAGGGATATTGTTGGTGGCGACCACTACCAATTTGTTTTTGGTGAGCTCTCGCGCCTGCTCACAAGCAAGTATTATGTTCTTGTTGTTGGGGAAAATAAACACCGTGTCGGCAGGTACGGAATTGACTATATCCACGATATCGGATACGCTTGGGTTCATGGTCTGTCCACCCTCTAAAACCGCGTCCACACCCAGCTCGGTAAACAGTTCCTTAAAGCCCTTTCCGCTGCTTATGCTGACCATGCCTTGTGCTTTTTTGACTTGCTTTTCTTTTTCCTTTTTAAGCTGTCTGTTCTGTTCGAACATATTCTCTATTTTGGGTTTGTCCAGCTCTCCAAGGTTTAAGGCGTATGAAAGCGCCTTGTCGGGGTTATTGGTGTGGACATGGACCTTGACCAGCTGCAAATCCCCAACTACTATCACGCTGTCGCCGAGTTCAGAGAGCTTGTCTCTAAGCTTGTCTATATCCGCCGTAGTGGCACTCTTTTTCAAATTAATTACAAAAAATTCCGTACAATAGCCGTATCTGATATCGTCAAGATTGTGGATATCAGCTTCAAAATAGACTTGTTTGGGCGTCTCTTTAATTGTTTCAGTCTCTTCCTCGACGGCTGTCATTTCCTTTCCGGCTATGATATTGTACATACCGATTAAGATATATAAAAGTCCTTGTCCGCCCGCGTCTATGACTCCCGCTTTTTTCAGAACCGGCAGCATCTCCGGGGTTTGTAGAAGGATCTCTTCGCCCTTTTGCAAAATCTTTTCGAAAAATTCCACAAAATCAGTATTTCTTAAGGCAATTTTATTGGCATAGTCGCCTATAACTCTAATAACCGTAAGGATAGTACCTTCTTTGGGGTGGGTGACAGCGTCATACGCCTTGTCCGAACCGTTGGAAAGTGCTTTTGCAAATGTCTTGGTATTGATAATCTTGGCTTGGGATATGACTTCCGCCATACCCTTAAAAATTTGAGATAAGATAACTCCGCTGTTGCCTCTTGCACCTTTCAAAGCCCCTTTGGAAAAAGCGTGTATGGTGTCGGCTATGTTGTCGGTATTCTCCTGTTCCACTTCCCTAACGGTCGCAGTCATGGTCAAGCTCATATTTGTACCAGTGTCTCCGTCTGGAACGGGAAACACATTCAAGCTATCCACATAAGCTTTATTGAGGTCCAAGTTCTGTTTGGCGCCAATAATAATTTTTTTCAATAATTCATTGTCTATATATGTCAACATCTTGTTTCCCTCGCTTTAATAAAAAGCGGTCCATAAAAAAAGGCGAACTGTTCTAAAGCTTGACTCCAAGCGCATGCACATTCACCGATTTCACTCTCATGCCCGTAAATTGTTCCACATGGTATTTTACGGTCGATTTCAGAGAGTCTATGACCGCTTCTTGATTTATGTCAGCCATAAGTAAAACATATAGGTCGATATATATCCTATTGTCTACTGTGACAAGCTTCACGCCTTTGGTGGCTGACTCTTTATTAAAAATAGACAAAATGCTGTCCGAAAGTCTTCTGCTCACTAGTTCAGCGACGCCGTAACACTCGCTTGCGACACGATTGGCAATAATCGCCACCGCCTCGTCCGAAATTGTGATATCGCCATAGATGTTTGATGTCTTAAGCGCCATAACTCTTCCTTTGCCTATTTTTATTACTTTATAATCATATTATATAAGAGAATAAATTGCAAGTAAATTGAAAAATTAACCTCAAAACTGTTGCAAAAAACCATTATTGATTGTATAATCATAAAGTCTAATTGAGGAGGTTATAAAAAATGGCAAGAGTATGCAGCATTTGTGGGAAAGGAACTATGAGCGGTAATAAAGTAAGCCACAGCCATAGAAAAACAAGAAGAACATGGGGAGCGAACATCCATAAAATAGCATTCACAAAAGATAACGGCTCTGTTAAGAGAGAATATGTTTGCACAAGGTGTCTTAAGACTCAAAAAAAGATAAATAACGCATAATTTTTATTCCTTTCGCTTAAATAAATTAAAAATGGGCTGTCTTTTTAAGACACGCCCATTTTTATTTTTTCCTAAGATTTTTTGGCTTTTTGATTATCCCATTTTATCGCTTAAGAGCTCTCCGCCTAAGATATGGATATGCAGGTGTTCTACCGTTTGCCTGGCGTTTCCGCCCTTATTGCTGACAAGCCTAAAGCCGTCTTGAAGACCTAAATCGTCCACCAATGTGGAAAGGGTCTTTAGGCTTTCGCCAAGCTCCACCGCCTCTTCAAGGGACATCTCCACAATATTCGCATAATGCTTTTTGGGGATAAGCAAAAAATGCTTTTTTACCTGCGGATTGATGTCCTTAATGATAATCATCAAATTGTCTTCGTATACTTTCTCTGACGGTATCTCTCCCGCTATTATCTTGCAAAAAACACAGTCTTTCTTCATATTCTCACCTCTCCTTTCAATCCGTCTTTATAGAATTCTTTTGGCATGACCTTTGCCAAATCTCTATCCGTCTTTGCGTATATTCTGATATACCTTTCCGAATACCCGCTTTTTATACCATGCTCTTCCTCTTCAAAGAGAACGGTCTGCTCTTTATTAATATTAGCAGATAAGTACTCATTTATCAATTGTCTTTTTGTCTTAGTCATGACTGCGACTCTTTCTTTGACTATTTCGGGCTTAAGGGGAGTTAAATCAGCCGCTTTTGTTCTCTTTCTTTGGGAATAGGGGAAAATGTGTATATCGCCGAATTTCATGTTTTTCACAAAATTTACGCTGTTTTCAAACATTTTGTCATTCTCGGTGGGATAGCCCACAATGATATCTGTTGTGATAGCGGCGTTTTTATCATAAGAGCGGATAAGCTCTATCTTTTTGGCGTATGTGTCGGTATTGTATCTTCTATTCATCGCCTTAAGAGTTTGGTCGTCGCCGCTCTGTAAAGAGAGATGAAAATGCGGACAAAACTGCTTTAATGAAAAAAGACTGTCTAAGAGTTCTCTGTCTATGCTCTCCGCATAAAATGAGCCAAGTCTTATTCTGACATCGATATCTTTCAATTTCCTTATCAGCCCCGCCAAAGATTCTTGAATGTCCTTACCATAGAGCGACAAGTTGATGCCCACAATGACTATTTCCTTTGTGGACTGGCTTAAGGCCTTGACCTCTTGTACAATTTCTTCCACGGCTCTTGACCTGCTGACGCCCCTTAAATACGGTATGATACAATACGAACAATAATTATTGCAGCCGTCTTGAATTTTCACATAAGCCCTCGTTCTATCTTTGGGCTTTAAGAGAATGTTCCGATTGGGGATACAAAAAAGAAAGTCATTGTCTATTCTTTCAAGCAGCTTTTTCTTATCCACGCCGCAAACATAATAGACGCCTTTTTTTTCAAACTGTACGGGGTCGTTTTGTGAAGAACACCCACAGATATAAATTCTGCCCTCGGGATTATGCGCAAGGCATCTTTTGACCGCCTGCCGTGATTTTCTTTCCGCTTCGGCGGTTACTGCACAGGTGTTTATTATATAAATATCCGCAAATGCAAAGTGTGAAAAGACTTCAAAACCCCTTTCTTCAAGCGCTTGGATTATCTTATCGCTTTCATATTGATTGACCTTGCAGCCTATATTGAACACTACGGCTTTCATATCTTATCCATTCCCTGCAAACACAATGCCAGCGCCGCCACCACCGCTGTCGCCACCCTTAATATCCTCTTGCCCAGCGTTGCGGTTTTCCAGCCCGCCTTTTCCGCCTTTTGGATTTCTTCAAGGTCAAAACCGCCCTCGCTACCAATCATTATCCCAAGTTTTTCATCTTTAGGGGATAAATGGCTTGCGGTCTTTTCCTCCCTTTCAAGCTCAAAGTAAATAAGGGCTTTGTCGAACTCTTGCGCTCTTTCTATGGCATCTTCAAATTCACAAATATCTTCCAGTACCATAAGGTTGGGTCTGCCGCACTGCTTGGAGCTTTCCAAAACGATTTTTTCAAGCCTGTCCTTTTTTAATTTTTTCTCATTGGTATTCTTAGAGAAAAACGGAACAAGCCTTGTCACGCCCATTTCCACCGCCTTTTGAACTACGGTGTCCATATCTTTGCACATAGCGATAAACAGCGTTATATTGGTATCAGCAAAAGTGTCATTAACCTTTATTTCGTCAATGACCGCTGTCAGAAAAGTTTTTTCGATATTTTCTATTGTGCAATAATAGTCATTTTCAGTATTGTTGTTGACGATAATCTTAAATCCTTTCTTTAATCTGCATACCTTTACCGCATGAAAAAATTCATTGCCCTTAAGGACTATGCGGTTGTTTTTTATCGGCTCAAAAGAGAAAAACCTTTTTAATTCCATTTGACCTCCGCCGAAAAAGCCGTCCATTCCCCAAGACTTAACTTTCTTATCAATGAAAAACCTTGACTTAAATAAGCCGTTAAGGTCTCTTGGGTTCTATCGTTGATTATGCCCGATAAAATCGCTATGCCGCCTTTTTCTATATAATTTCTTATATCTTTATAGAGCTTTATCAGTAAATCCGCAGTCAAATTAGCCAATATGATGTCGGCTTTGATATCCTTTTTCTTAAAAATGTCAGCAAGCTCTATTTGGGCGTTTATGTTATTGAGTTTGGCGTTTGCTTTCGCCGCCTTGACTGCGACGGAATCGATATCGCTCATATAACAGCTTTTAGCACCTTTTTTCAATGCGGCAATCCCCAAAATGCCGCTTCCGCAACCTATATCGATAACGGATTTGTTGTGGAAATTCAATTCAGACATAAGCTCAAGGCACATCCTCGTAGTCTCATGCTCTCCAGTGCCGAACGCCATGCCGGGATCTATCTTAATCTCAATAAGGTTGTCTTTGTTTTCATATTCAAGCCATTCAGGCGTTATGACAAAGCTCCCCGCAACGATAGGGGTATAAAACTTCTTCCAGTTCTCATACCATGTGTCGTCATTGATGTCGGTAATTGTGATATCGCCATTTATGCCGTAAAGTTTCAATATCTCTTTTAATTCTTTTAATTTCTCCGTTATATTCTCTTCCGCGATAAAACCGCTGACCTTTACAAAGTCGGGCGAACTTGTTATCAGCGATTCGTCTATATAGTCCCACATCTTCTTTTGTTTGATTATATCCTTAATATCGTTTTTGTCCTGAATCTCCACACCGTTTAAGCCAATAGAAAAAAAGGCATCAGCGGTGAGTTCTGAGCCTTGGGTATCAGTCGTTACGGTTATTTTTTTCCAAACCTTTTTCATAATCCCTTTCTTTTCTTTCTGAACTTTTGGACCTTTTCATAATTGGCTTTTTCCAACGCCTTTTCGACTTCTTTGAGTTTGCTCCTTTGACTGGGACTCAAGCTCTTGGGAATGTCCACTATTATTTTTATATACAAGTCCCCGTATAGCTCTTTCCTTAAGTACTTGATGCCTTTGCCTTTTATTCTGATAATAGAGCCGTGCTGAGTGCCTTCGGGTATATCTATTTTTATAACACCGTCAAGGGTGGGTACATCCACTCGCGCGCCCAAAACAGCTTCCATAAATGTAATCGGCATCTCCAAATGAAGGTTATACTTGTCTCTTGTGAATATTTCATGGGGCGCCACTTTGAAGATAATAATAAGATTGCCATTTGCGCCGTTCGGGGTGTAGGCAGCGTTGCCCTCGCCCCGCATTGTGAGCATTTGTCCGTTGTCCACGCCTGCGGGTATCTTGACTTTTATGGTTCTTTGTCTCTTTACTCGCCCCCTGCCCTTGCAGTCTTGGCACTTTTCTTCGATTATTTTGCCCTCGCCGCCGCAACGGTCGCATGTCCTTGTGGTCTGCATCATGCCAAAAGGCGTTCTTTGCCCAACCCTAATAGTACCCGCTCCGCCACACTTGGGGCAGGTCTTTATGTCAGAGGCGTTCTTAGCTCCCGTTCCGCCACATGTTTTGCATTTTTCCACTCTGGTGAAAGTAATTTCTTTCTCAATGCCGAAACAAGCCTCTTCAAAAGTCAAGTTCAAAACGGTTTCTATATCGTCGCCGTCTCTTTCATAGCGCCGTCTGGTAGCGCCGCCTCCCGTAAAAGCGTTAAAGATATTGTTTATGATATCGTCAGCGAAATCGCCCGTAAAACCTCCGCCGCCAAAAGGATTGAATCCGCCAAAGCCTTCCATTGAAGGACCGTCTTCTGTTCCAAATTGGTCATAAGTTTGTTTTTTTTGCGGGTCGGAAAGCACAGCATAGGCATGCTGAACTTCTTTGAACTTCTGTTCGGCGTTTTTTCTTTCTTCTTCGGATTTCATGGAATATAAGTCAGGATGATATTTTTTTGCCATGCGGCGATACGCGGACTTTATTTCGTCCGCGCTCGCGCTTCTGGATACTCCTAAAATCTCATAATAATCTTTTTTTGCCATGATTATTTAATGTCGTCTGGGTCGATGTTAATAGTGCTTTCATCATCCTTGTCTGTGTCATCGTTGGGTTGAGCTTGTTGCGCTTGTTGTTGATAGAGTTTGGCTACTATGTCGTTTGTCTGTCTGCCAAGCTCCTCTGTGATTTGTCTCACTTCCTCTGCCGTCATGGCATCCTTTAATTTGTCTTTTGCGTTCTTAGCCGCTTCTTCAAGTGTTTTCTTTTCGTCCTCGGTTATTTTGTCGCCCGATTCTTCAATTGTTCTTTCCACGGCAAGTATAAGGTGTTCAGCATTGTTTTTAGCGTCAATAAGCTCTTTTCTCTTTTTGTCTTCCTCGGCGTATTTCTCCGCTTCCTTAATCGCTCTGTCGATATCTTCTTCGCTAAGGTTGCTGGATGCGGTGATAGTGATATTATTGGATTTTCCTGTGCCTTTGTCTACGGCGGATACATTGACAATACCGTTGGCGTCTATATCAAATGTGACCTCGATTTGAGGAACGCCTCTTCTTGCTGGAGGTATGCCAGTAAGCTCGAACCTGCCCAAGGTCTTATTGTCCGCCGCCATGGCTCTTTCGCCTTGAATGACATGGATATCAACCGATGTTTGATTGTCTGCGGCTGTTGAGAATATTTGAGATTTCTTGGTGGGAATGGTGGTGTTCCTTTCAATAAGTTTTGTAGCCACACCGCCCATGGTCTCGATTCCAAGCGACAGCGGAGTGACATCAAGCAGTAATACATCCTTGACATCTCCCGCAAGCACACCCGCTTGTATCGCTGCACCCAAAGCCACACATTCGTCGGGGTTTATGCCCTTGTACGGCTCTTTTCCGGTCAAGTTCTTGACAGCCTCGATAACCGCAGGAATTCTGGTTGAACCGCCCACAAGCACTACTTTGTTAATGTCCTTTTCGGATACTTTGGCGTCTTTCATAGCCTGCTTGGCGGGTTCCATTGTCTTTTTGACAAGGTGAGCCGTCATAGCCTCAAACTTAGCTCTTGTCAGTTCCAAATCTATATGCAAAGGTCCATTGGGTCCCACCGTAATAAAGGGCAGATTTATGGATGCCTTGGTCATACCTGAAAGGTCTATCTTGGCTCTTTCCGCAGCTTCTTTTACTCTTTGCATCGCCATTTTGTCTTTGCTGAGGTCTATGCCGTCCGAATTCTTAAATTCGGTAACAATCCAATTCATAATCTCATTGTCAAAATCGTCTCCGCCAAGTCTGGTATCTCCATTGGTTGCAAGCACTTCGAACACTCCGTCTCCAAGTTCAAGTATGCTGACATCAAAAGTGCCTCCGCCCAAGTCGTATATGAGTATTTTTTGTGACTTGTTTTCTTTGTCCAGACCATATGCCAGCGCCGCAGCGGTAGGCTCATTGATTATTCTCAACACCTCTAAGCCGGCAATTCTGCCCGCGTCCTTGGTCGCCTGTCTTTGGGAGTCTGAAAAGTATGCGGGTACGGTAATAACCGCCTTGGTTATCTTCTGTCCCAAATACTGCTCGGCGTCGTTCTTAAGCTTTTGTAAAATCATTGCGGATATCTCCGGCGGAGTATATGTCTTGTCGTCTATTTTTACTTTATAATTCGTGCCCATTTCTCTTTTTATGGAAGTTATGGTCTTGTCGGGATTGACTATCGCTTGCCTTTTTGCGACCTGTCCCACAAGCCTTTCTCCGTCCTTTGAGAACGCTACGACGGATGGGGTGGTTCTTGCTCCCTCTGAATTTGGTATAACCGCAGGCTCGCCGCCTTCCATAACCGCTACGCATGAATTTGTTGTGCCTAAATCAATTCCTATTATTTTTCCCATAAATATATCTCCTTTTTTATACTATTTTTTTTATTGTTATTTAGTTACTTTGACCATGGCTGGTCTAAGAACTTTTGTTTTTCTTTGGTATCCCTTAAGGTATACTTCGGTTACCTTATTTTCATTTTCGCTTTCGCTCTCTTCGTCTTTTGCAACCGCATGGTGAATGTCGGGGTTAAAACATTCGCCAAGTGCCTTAATCTCGCATACATCAAATTTATTAAGGACTTTTCTAAGCTGTTTTAGTATCAGTTCCATTCCCGTTTTTGCCGACTTGTCCTTGACTGCCTCTATGCCTCGCTCCAAATTGTCGATTGCGGGTATAAGCTCTATTATGACATCGCAAATGCCGTCTATCCTCGAACACAAGGAGCTTTCCGCCGTCCTTTTTTTGTAGTTGTCAAATTCCGCTTGCAGTCTTTGCAGATGGTCCTTATAGTCTTCCGCCTCTTGCCTTGCTTGTTCTAAGAGCTTATTGATGTCTTCTTTTTGAGCTTCTTCCTTGCTCTCAATGTCTTGAACCTGCTCTTGTTTCACTTCGGTCTTTTGGCAAGATAAATCCTCATTCTTTTTCTTTGTCATTATTACCTCCGTTAGCTATTCTTTTCAGAGTTTTCCCCACATAACTTAATACAGACACCACTTTTGAGTAGTCCATTCTTTCGGGACCTATGACTCCCGCATGACCGATATCTTTACCGTTGATTTTGTATTTTGCAGTGACAATGGCGCACTTATCCAAACCGCAAGATTCGTCCTTTCCTATCTTTACCGAAAACTCAATATCATCGTTTTGGTCTATGATTTCCGCCAGCTTTTCTTTGGTGTCTATGACCGAAAGGAAGTTCTTCGCCGCGTCTAAATCATATTCTGAATGCTCCAAAAACTTGGACGCCCCCTCAATAATGACATTGTCTTGTTTGTTTTGTGCATAGCTATCTAAGATTTCTAATATACTGTCGTACAGTTCCTTAAAGTCTTTGAGCTCTTTTTCCACAATAGCGTCAAAGCTCTTTATTTCAGATATGGTCCTGCCCTCAAATATCTTGTTGAGCATAGCGTTAGCGTCTCTAATATAGACGGTGTCTATTTCGTTTTTGACCTTTATTGTTTTATCCCTAATTATGCCGCTGTCGGTAATAATAATCACTAAGGCGGAATGCTTGTCAAGGTCGACAAGCTTTATTTCCTTAATTTTAACTTTGTTGATATCGTTTAGAACAATAATAGAAGTATAGTTGGTGATATCGCTAATGACTTTTGCCGTTGTCTCCACTATCTCCTCAACGCCTGAAAACCTTTGCTTGAGGGACTTGTTGATTTTTTCGATTTCGGCTTGCGTAAGCGGAATCTTCACCATAAACTGGTCGATATACTTTTTATACGCCTTTTTGGACGGTATTCTCCCCGCCGAAACATGCGGCTGAATAAGATATCCCATATCCTCAAGAGCGGAAAGTTCAGACCTTATTGTGGCGGAGCTGATGTCATTAAAGTGCTTGTTCTTAATTTCACCCGAAGATACGGGAAGAGCACTTTTTATGTACTCGTCCACAACAGCCTTGAGTATTTTTTCCTTTCTTTCGGATAACTTCTCCTTGTCCATAACATTCCTTATGCAACCTTGTTAGCGGTTGCTGTCATTATCTGTTAGCAGTCATGATTGTTGAGTGCTAAAATCATTATAACATTATTATATTCAAAGTCAAGAAAAAAATACAACAAATCTTGGTAATTTACAAAAAAAATTTGTTCCCGATTAAAACCAGAAAAGACTTTCTCTTTACTATAAAAAAAGCTATATAAAGACCTTAATGGCTATAATAATTGAGATTAAATAGGCTATTTGTAAGGCTTGCGAAAAAACCTTATTCAAGTGTTTCAAAATAAGCCTGTGCGGCTTTTTTCTCCGCCTCTTTTTTGTTTTTCGCATGGGCGACAGAGACTCTTTTTCCCTCTATCGACAATTCCACAATAAAGTCCTCATTCAGCCTCTTTTCTTTATTTATTAAGGAAAACTCAGCTTTTTTGCCTTTTTTGGCACACATTTCCAATAAAAGGGACTTATAGTCCTTGAAGCTGCCCTTCGTCCCTGCTTTTATAATATCCTCTTTAAGAAACCTTAGGATAAATTCCCTTGCCTTTGAGATATCAAAATCGTTGTCAATAAGGATACCGCCCACTATCGCCTCGAATAAATCGCAATGCATATTGTGGCTAAGGCGCATATCGTTTTGGATGGTGCCCTCGCCCACAAGCATAAATTCGATAAGGGAGGTCTCTTTTATTTTATTACTCAAATAGCCGCATGACACCAAATATGCCCTTGCTTTGGTCAGCTTCCCCTCGTCCAAATGAGGAAACCTTTTGTAAAGTTCGGTTGTGATGATATATTCCAAAACGGCGTCGCCCAAAAACTCCAACCGCTCATAAGACGGAATGTTATGCTCGTTGGCATAGGATGTATGGGTGAAAACCTGCTTAAGAATGGCTTTATTTTTGAATTGATACCCTATCATTTTTTCAATCTTGTCGGCTTGATTCAATTTCAATCACTTCCTCTATTTTTTCCACAACCTTGGCGTCTACCATTTGTTTGGCTTGTAAAATTGACGCACAGATAGACTTTGCCTTGCTGGAGCCGTGGGATTTTATGACAATTTTTTTGAGTCCCAACAAAACCGCTCCGCCGTTGTCGTTATAGTCCATTTTTGTTTTTATTTGCTTAAATACTGATTTAAGCAATAGGTATCCCAGTTTCGCCCTTAAGCCGCCTTTCATTATGCCGTCTTTTATCAATTTGAAGATTCCAAGAGCTGTTCCCTCGCAAGCCTTTAGGGCGATATTTCCGCTAAAACCGTCGGCGACCACCACATCATAGTCTCCGCTTATGATATCCCTGCCCTCAAGGTTTCCTAAGAAGTTTATGTCCGCTTGTTTTAACAGCTCAAACGCTTCTTTATTTCTTTCATTGCCCTTGCTGTCTTCAGAGCCGTTGGACAATAGCCCAACTCTGGGGTTTTCCACCTTGGCGACAGCCTTCATAAAGGCAGAGCCCATTTTCGCAAATTGCACAAGGTTTTGAGGTTTGGGGTCGGCGATAGCTCCGCAATCAATGAGCATAACTTGATTTTTATTTTTTATGGCGGGAAGAAGCGGCGCAAGACCGGGTCTTAAGATGCCCTTTATTCTCTTGAGCATCAGCACCGCACCCGTAAGGGCGGCACCCGTGCTGCCTGCAGTCACCATAGACTTGGCGTCTTCGCTCGCGTTTAAGATATCAAAACATTTGACCAAGGATGAATTTGTCTTTTGCCTTAAAGCCAATGTGGGGGTGTCGTCGTTTGTTATCACTTCGGGGGCGTCGACTATCTCCACCCTTTCTTTGTCGCAGCCGTATTCTTGCATAAGAGCTTGTATCGTCTCTTTTTTGCCTGTTAAAACAATTGAAAAGCCTTGTTCTTTGTTTAAGGCTAAAGATACGCCTTTTATCACTTCTTCGGGGGAATGGTCTCCGCCAAATGCGTCGACTACAATTTTCATGTTTGTCCTCCTATAATAAGGCTTTTAGGTAACAAAAGTCAGGTTTATAGGCCTGACTTTGGTTTTTCTGAATAGATTATCTTGACTTATTTGTCAAAACCTGAAATGGAATTATTCCTCTTTCTTTTCTTTTTCAACAACAATCTGTTCGCCTTTGTAGTATCCGCAGAACGGACATACCTTATGGCTTTGCTTTAGTTCGTGACATTGCGGACATTCGCTAAGATTGGGCGCGGAAAGTTTCCAATTTGCCGCTCTTTTATTTCGTCTTTGTTTTGACACTTTACTTTTTGGTACTGCCATTTTTCGCACCTCCCACTATTGATTTTAATATGGCGAAGGGATTGTTTTTACTTTCGGTCTTGCATGAGCACTCATTTTTGTTCAAGTCACTTCCGCATACCGCACATATTCCCTTGCAGTCTTCTTTACACACAATTTTCCCGTCAAGATTTAATAATATCTTTTCCCTTATCATAGGGCTCAAGTCTACTTTATAACCGCTGTATCCGTATTCCTCGGGGGACTCGCTGTCCTTGTGAAAAGTCTCTTGGATTGGGATAAGGTATTCTTTCTCCACGCTCACAAGACAGTTGTCGCACGCCGCCTTTATGGTAAAGCTAAGGTTTGCTTTGAGTTGGACTACATCATTAAGTAGACGATAAGTTCCCTTAAGCTTAAGTGGAGAAAAGAATTCTATATTTCTTGCATCGAACAATTCGTTATCGCCCTGAGCTTGGAACTCAAGCTCATACTCCTTGTCCTCGGCTATATTCGTTAAGTCAATATACATATGTACCATATTATAAATACATGTATATAGGTTTGTCAACCTTTTTGATTTGGTTTTGAAGCTTATTTGTTTTTTACAAGTTCTTGGGTATCCCTTGCGATGACAAGCTCCTCGTTTGTGGGTATTACTAAGACCTTTACTTTGGAGGAAGGCTTGTGAAGTTCCGCAAACTTGCCTTTTTTAAGTTGATTATTGGCTTCAAAGTCGAAATCTATGCCAAGATGTTCAAGACCCTCCATAATGACCTTTCTTCCAATGGCGGAATTCTCGCCTATACCGCCCGTAAAGACGATTGCATCCAGACCTCCCATAATGGCATAATAGCTTCCTATATATTTCTTAATGCGGTATTGGAACATATCCAGACAAAGCGCCGCTCTCTTATTGCCGCCCTCGGCAAGGTGTACCACATCCCTAAAATCGTTCACACCGCAAATTCCCAAGAATCCGCTCTTCTTGTTTAGGGAGTCCAGCGCCTCGTCCAAGCTCATGCCTTTGTGTTTAACCAATAGGTCAAGCACCATTGGGTCGATGTCTCCGCTTCTTGTGCCCATTATCAGACCCTCAAGAGGTGTCAAGCCCATTGAAGTGTCAATGCATTTGCCGTTCACAACAGCGGCAAGCGAACTCCCGTTGCCTAAGTGGCATGTTATCATTCTGGAGTTTTCTTTTCCCAAATATTTTATCGCCTTTTGGGAGACATACTTATGGCTGGTGCCGTGAAAACCGTATTTTCTCAATTTATAGTTTTGATAGTCTTCATACGGTATGGCGTACATAAAGGCTTTTGGTGGCATTGTGGAATGGAAGGTGTTGTCAAACACCGCGACCATAGGAATATCGGGCATAATCTGTCCGCAAGCTTCAATGCAGTCCGTCTGCGCCGGCATGTGCAAAGGTCCATAGATTGAGTTCTTTCTGCAGACTTTAATTACATTGTCGTCAATGACTACGCTGGAATCAAAGTCTTCGCCGCTCATAAGCACTCTGTGCCCTACCGCCTCAATTTCGTTGACATCTTTAATCACTCCGTATTCCTTGCTTGTCAAGATGTTCAGCATGAAATTCAAGGCGTCAGTATGGTTGTCCATTTTTTGGGTTATCTTATATTTCTCGTCTCTAATTTTATGCTCCAGCATTGAGCCGGGGAAGCCTATTCTTTCCACGATTCCCTTACACAATAGCTTTTCGCCTTTCATATCTATTATCTGATATTTTAATGAGGAACTTCCCGCGTTGATAACAAGTATTTTCATGCGTTTCTCCTTTTATTTTGATTGCAAAGCTGTTATTGCCACCACTCCCACCACATCGTCCACATCGCAACCCCTGCTTAGGTCGTTGACAGGTTTCGCAAACCCCTGACAGATAGGTCCTATCGCCTCGGCGTTGGCAAGTCTTTGTACCAGTTTATATCCAATATTCCCCGATTGCAAATCCGGGAAGATAAGCACATTGGCTTTGCCTTGGACGGGGCTTTGGGGTGCTTTGAGTGCCGCTACTGTTGAGTTGAGTGCTGCGTCCGCCTGAAGTTCGCCGTCAACAATCATTTCGGGGCATCTTTGCTTGACAAGCTCTGTGGCTTTAATCACCTTTTCGGCGTTCTCATGCTTTGCGCTGCCCTTAGTGGAGAAAGAAAGCATCGCCACAACGGGCTCTATTCCCGTAATAACCCTTGCACTATGGGCACTGGAGATTGCGATTTCTGCAAGGCTTTCGGCGTCGGGGTCTATGTTCACCGCACAGTCGGCAAATATCATAACGCCGTCCTCTCCGTAAGGCGAACCCTCGGGAAGAGTCATGATAAAACAGCTTGATATCGTCTTCATGCCCGAACAAGCTTTTATTATCTGCAATGCTGGTCTTAAAACATTCCCAGTTGGGTTTATCGCACCGGCTACCATTCCGTCGGCGTCACCGTTCTTGACCATAAGCACACCAAAATATAAGGGATCCTTGACAAGCTCTTGGGCTTGCTCCATAGAAATCCCCTTTGACTTTCTCAATTGGAAAAGATGTTCGGCATATGTATTGGTCTTTGGGCTGACTTCGGGATTGATAATATTAATTCCGTCAAGTTCCCCAGTCTTTTTGATTATTTTGTCCTTGTCGCCTATCAGAGTCAAGCGTGCTAGTTTCAAACGGGCGATTTTCTTTGCCGCCTCAATAATTCTGGGCTCCTCCCCCTCGGGAAGAACGATATGTTTGTTTAGTTGTTTTGCTTTTGAAAAAATTTTGTCCATTAATCCCGACACACCTAAGCCTCCTTACTTTACTTTTTTTCATTTGTCGTATATAATAAAAAACACCGTATATGATTATACTCTTTTATACAAAAAAATCAAGTCAATTACACAATAAAGTGAGGAAAAATGAAAGCAGTCGCGATTATTTGCGAATACAATCCATTGACAAACGGACACCTTGAACATCTGAAAAGAGCAAGAGAGGAAACAAAAGCCGATACCGTTTTTTGTGTTATGAGCGGAAGTTTCACTCAAAGAGGCGAAGCCGCTATTGCGGATAAATATATAAGGGCGTCCATAGCCGTAAGGCTGGGCTGTGATATGGTAGCGGAGCTTCCAACGGTCTTTGCACTATCCCCGGCGGATAACTTCGCCTTTGGAGCGATGAAAATCATATCCAGGCTTCCCGATGTCAAATATTTGAGTTTTGGCAGTGAGTGCGGAGATACCCAAAAGCTTGAGAAAATGGCAAGGCTTCTTCTAAATGAACCCGAACAAATAAAAGAAAAAATTAGCCTTTATTTATCCCAAGGGGACAGCTTCCCCAAAGCTAGGGCAAAAGCCGTCAATGAGTTCGTAAGGCAATATTCCAATTACAGACAGCTTGAAGGGCTTCTTGACCAGCCCAACAACATCTTGGGAATCGCCTATATCATGGCGGCAAAAAGGCTAAAAATGAAAATAAAGTTTCATACCATAAAGAGAATGGGCGGCGGGTTTAACGACGCAAGCGTTGATAGCGATTATCCTTCGGCTTCGGCGATAAGGTCATGTCTAAGACAGGGAAAGATTGAAGAGTTGAAAAACTTCGTTCCGCCTTTTACTTATAACCTCTTGGAAGAGTATAAATCAATTGGGACATCTTTGGGGGACATGGCTCTTTACCGAATGAAAGAGATAAGCCCGCAGAAATTGGAAAAGCTCTATGATGTTTCGGGAGGACTGCACAACAGACTTAAAATCGCCGCTGACGCCTCCAACACCTATGAACAGTTTTTAGAAAACGCCAAGACAAAAAAATACACCATGGCGAAAATAAAAAGAATATCGCTTTATGCCCTTTTGGGAATCACAAAAGAACTATATGAGCTTGCCTCTTCTTCTGAACCGTATGTATTTATTTTGGCACTTAATAAGGATAGAAAGGATATCTTGTCCAAACTAAGCGATACCTCAAAAAATACCTTAGTCAGGTATTCAGACATAGACAAGGTCGAAAAATCGCTAAGACCGCTTATTAAACTTGATTTCAAAGCACAGGGGATATTGGGAATAATCAATCGTGACCAAAAGCTTCAAAGGACAATGCTGCTCATATAGGGTTTTTTAGTCCTCGGACAAAACAGTGACCTCATACGACGCCGTAAATTCAGGGTTGTCATTATAGACTACTGTTATCGTATATTTTCCCTCAACCGTATTGTCAAATTCTCCCATGTCGATAGTATATTTATCTTCGCTTATCTCTTTATCTGTTCCCGAAGCATACACTTCATATACTCTTAGGTTGCCCTTATCGTATTCTTCGCCGATCGGGGTATGTTGCCTGGCGCCTTCTATTCTTATGCCGACGACAAAGTCTAAAACTTCTATAACATATATGGCTTCATAATATTCTACCGAAACAAAAACCGCATACTGTCCGGGGGTGTTTTTATCATAGCCATCAACAAGCCGAACTTTAATCTCGGACGGGTGCGCGGTCTCTGTCTGCACCACTCCGTCGACTACAAATAGTTTTTCTACAATCAGACCGTCACAATTAAAGTCTTCGCCTACTTCGAATTCTTTTTGAACGGCGTTCGTCAATAGTGCGATACCCTCAAAAGGATAATATTCGTCGGGCGGGGCTACATGTACCTTATACTCTGTATAGAACTGGCTGCCTTGGCTTGGGGTGTAATAAATTTCAATGACATATTCTCCGGGATTGTTCGGCTTATAGTTATTGGAAATCAAAAGATATTCGGACTCTTCTATGGGCTCTCGCGTATTGTTAGAAAAGACCTTTTCCACCACTATGCCATCGGCGCTGAACTCCTCGCCATAGAGAAACAATATCTTGGCGGTATTCTCTCTAACAGCGATACCCGCAAGGTATACATCGGGGTCTATTGTCTCGTCAATAATCTCTTCTTCAAGCACCGTGATGACTATCTTATAGGAATCAAATTCCTTATAGCTTATGGTCAGAGTGTATTCTCCGGGGGATTCTTCATTGTATCCGCCCATATGTACTTGATATCCTCCCTCGCCTTGCTTGAGGGTTCTTATCGTGCCGTTGGATAATTTGACAAAGACTTTGAGACCTTTCAGCGGAAAAGAAGTTCCAAATTCCACTTCCTTTTCTACCTCGCTGTCGTCAACAATAAAAGCAATCTCCCTGGAAGTGCCCGTACAAGAGGACAAAACAAGAGTTAACAAAACGGCTATGGCAATAATGCCAATAAAAAACAGCCACTTTGTATGAAATGTTTTCTTTATTCTGTCTTGTACAAGCATAAAATTATTATAATATTTATTAATACTAAAGTCAATATTTAGTTGTCGGGTTTTTTCGATTAGTATAGAATACGCCCAAATGTATATTTTAATATTTAAAATTCTGTCAATATTTAATGGTAATGAACAAGATTGATAAGATAATAATAAATACGCTGGGCATATTGCTCTTGCTCGCATGGACAAATTATTTTATAGACTCGTTTGTAGAGGCGTTATTTGTAGCGTTTTTACTGTATATTCTTTTCAAAACCGTTATTGTTCATTCAACGAATAGATTCAAAAACAAAAAGACCATTTCTTTTATGGAAATGTCCAAGCGTTTTGCAATTATGGGCGGAGAAAAGACCGCTGAACATTTTGCCAAGACGCTCCCTATCGCATACAATCCGCAATTAGATAATACATTTGTCATTTATGAAAAGAAAGAGAAGAAGATATTGCTTGCGCCGCTTTTCAAGTTCTCTAATATCTCAATGGACGATATAGCCAAAGTTTGGCGATACGCCGAAGAAAAAGACTTTTCCACAATTCAAGTCATCGGAGCGAATTATCAAAGAAGTGTGCTATTGTTTTCTTATTCTTTAAGCGATAAATTCATATTCTATCCCGCAAGGCAGGTGCAAAAGTATCTTGCCACCAGAAATGCTCTTCCTACAAAGAATTATCACCGTCCAAAAAATGTAATAAAGATAGATTTTCGGCAGCAGCTTTCACAAATCTTCATTAGAAAAAGGGCAAAACTCTTTCTTTTCAGCGGTCTTGCCCTTGCGATATTGTCCTTTTTCACGCCCTTAAGGGCATACTATTTGGTAATGTCCACTATCTCAATAGGTATGAGCATAGCCTGCCTTGTAGCGGACAGGTCTTAGTTCTTTTTCTTATTCCTCTTGCTCTTTCTATATAAGACTATTTTTTGTCCCACGCAGTTTACCTGTTCGGCGTTAAGCTCCTTGCAAAGCTCTTCCAAAAATTCTTTAGGCTCCTTGGGTGCGGTTTTTAATACATTAATCTTTATCAATTCCCTTGCCTCAAGAACATCTTCGATTTCTTTTAAGACAATATCATTAATGCCGTTTTTGCCGATTTGAAAAACCGGCTTGACTGTTTGCGCCAACGAGCTTAATCTGCTTCTTTCCTTACTGTCCATGACACTTTTCCTCTTTACTCTACAAGCGTGAATTCCACATCCAAAACGCGCACCGTGTCGCCGTCCTTAGCGCCTTGCGATTTCAAGTCTTCTATGATGCCTCTGTCACGCATTTTCCTTTGAAAATAAACAAAACTTTCCATATCGTCAAGATAAACCTTTCTTGCAAGCTCTTCCACAAAACCGCCACTGACATAAAAAGTGTCGCCAATTTTTTTTATTTTATAAGAGTGTTTATCCTCTTTTTCGTATTCAAAAGGTTCATATTCCATTGGCTGAACGGGGGGAAGCTCTTTTAATTTCTTGCTCAAAGCGGCGATAAGCTCTTTCACTCCTTTGGTGGTGACTGCACTTACGGGTATAACCTCTTTCCCCGACGCTTTTTCTAATTCCTTTATCTTTTCATAGTCGGCGATAAGGTCGATTTTATTCGCTATCACTATTTCATCAAGTTCATAAAGCTCTTTGGAATATCTTTTCAGTTCCTCTCTTATGGTCTTATAGTCTTGTACGGGGTCTCTGCCCTCGCTTGCGCTGATATCCACAATATGAGCTATAAGCCGTACTCTTTCCACATGTCTTAAGAATGAATGCCCAAGTCCCGCACCTTCCCCTGCGCCCTCAATAAGACCGGGGATATCCGCCACCACAAAGCTTTCGTCATAATATGTGACCACTCCCAAATTAGGCGATAAGGTAGTAAATGGATAATTGGCTATCTTAGGGCGTGCTTTGCTGACAACCGAAAGCAAAGTGGATTTCCCCACATTTGGGTAGCCTATCAAGCCCACATCGGCAATTGTTTTTAGCTCCAGCTTAAAACGCCTTTTAACGACCTTTTCGCCGTTTTCCGCAAAAGACGGTGTTCTTCTTGTGGCGGTACAAAATCGAGCGTTGCCCCTACCTCCCTTGCCACCCTCAAGTACAAGAACCTTTTCGTCGGGGTGAAAGACATCGGCTATTATCTTGTCTGTTTCGGCGTCTTTAATCAGAGTGCCTCTGGGAACTTTTATGACAATATCCGCCCCGCCTTTACCTGTCATATTGTTGCCTTTGCCGTTTTCACCGTTTTCGGCTTTGAATAACTGGTTATAGCGGAATTGGCGCAATGAGTTCAAAGACGGGTCTGCCTCAAAATACACGTCGCCGCCCTTGCCGCCGTCTCCGCCGTCCGGACCGCCTTTGGGAACATATTTTTCCCTTCGAAAGCTTACGCATCCGTTGCCGCCGTCTCCCGCCTTACAGTTTATAAAGGCAACATCAATAAACATCTATTTGTTTTCCTCCGCTTTTTTCAGCATAGCTTTTGCGGCGTTTCTGCCTGCGCCCATAGCCATGATGACCGTAGCCGCTCCTGTGACACTGTCTCCTCCGGCGTATACATTCTCAATGCTGGTCTCGTTGTTCTCGTCAACAACTATTGTTCCCCATTTTGTAGTCTCCAAGCCCTTTGTGCTGTTTTTAATCAAAGGATTGGGGCTGGTGCCTATGCTCATAATGACTTGGTCGCATTTCAAGTCAAATTCCGAACCTTCAATAGGAATGGGTCTTCTTCTTCCGCTTTGGTCGGGCTCTCCAAGCTGCATCTTTATGCACCTTATGCCCTCGACCTTGTCCTTGCCCAGAATCTCAACAGGATTAGTTAAAAGCATAAACTCAATGCCCTCTTCCTCGGCATGAATGATTTCGTCTTCTCTTGCCGGCATTTCTTGTCTGGAGCGTCTATAAACAACATACACCTTTTCCGCACCCAACCTTAAAGCTGTCCTCGCTGCGTCCATAGCCACATTCCCTCCGCCTACCACCACGGATATCTTGGCTCTTTGTATAGGGGTTACGCTGTCGGGCAGATACGCTTTCATAAGATTTGCCCTTGTCAAAAACTCGTTGGCGGAACATACGCCGTTTAGGCTTTCGCCTTTTATTTTCATAAACATGGGAAGTCCCGCACCGCTTCCAATAAACACAAAGTCGTATTCTTTTAGAAGTTCCTCCACATAAAAAGTCTTCCCAATAACCGTATTGAGTTTGAATTCCACTCCCAGTTCCTTAAGCTTGTCAATCTCTTTTTGCACAATATCTTTGGGAAGTCTGAATTCGGGTATGCCGTACACCAGCACCCCGCCCGCTTGATGAAAAGCCTCGAATACGGTTACTTGCGCACCGTTCATGGCAAGCTCTCCCGCACATGAAAGACCGCTCGGACCGCTTCCCACAACCGCCACTTTGATATTCTTTCTTTCTTTAGGGGGCTGAACCTTTTCTTGTGATTTAAGTCCGGCGTCAGCGGCATATCTTTCCAAAGCGCCTATGGCAACCGAACCGCCTAATTTCGCCTTTCTGACACAATATTTTTCACATTGAACCTCCTGGGGACAAACCCTCCCGCATACCGCTGGCAGGCTGTTGGTCTTTTTTATTATCTCGTTTGCTTTCAAAGGATTGTTCTTTTGAAGTTCCATGATAAATTCAGGGATATTGACGCCCACCGGACAGCCTTTTTTGCATGGCGCTGTCTTACAGTTTAAGCACCTTGCTGCCTCTATCAACATGGTCTTTTCATCAAAGCCCTTGGATACCTCTTCAAAGTTTTTTGCCCTAACCTCGGGGTCTTGTTCTATTGTTCGCTGTCTTTCTACAATAACCATATTTTAGCTCTCCTTATCCTTTGATTTTGCAAAATTGCTCTTTTTCGTGTTCTTTATAGAACGACGCTCTTGAAATAGCTTCGTCAAAGTCCACCTCATGCCCGTCAAATTCAGGTCCGTCCACGCAGGCGTACTTTGTCTCGCCTCCAATGGTAACTCTGCAGCCACCGCACATCCCCGTACCGTCCACCATTATGGAATTCATACTGACAATGGTCCTTATGCCGTATTGCTTTGTGACATTACTGACCGCTTTCATCATGACAAGAGGTCCTACCGCAAACACCACATCGTATTTTTGTCCGCTGTCTATAAGCTGTTTAAGCTTGTCCGTAACAAAGCCTTTCTCGCCTTTTGAGCCGTTATCGGTCATGATATAAAGGTTGTCGGAATACTTTGAAAACTCGTCTTCGTACATCAATAGACTTTTATCTCTAGCGCCCAGTATGACATCGACTTTTTTGTTTAGTTTCTTTAATTGCTTTGACTGCGGATAGATAACCGCCGCTCCTATGCCACCTCCCACCAGTAAAATCCTGTCCGCATGGCTTAAATCAGTAGCATTGCCTAAAGGTCCTACAAGGTCATGGACATAGTCCCCGACCTCAAGCTGGGCTAATCTTGCGGTAGAATATCCTACCGTTTGAACAAGTAAAGTCAACTCGCCCTTTTCTCGGTTATAATCGCATATCGTAAACGGCACCCTCTCGCCGTCCTTATCCACTCGAAGTATGACGAACTGTCCGGCTTTTGCGTTTCTCACAATATCTTTTGCTTCAAACACATATTCAATGATGTTTTCGGCAAGCTTCCTTTTTTTAAGTAATTTATTCATTTACCGTCCTCCTCTATACGCTGTTTATAAAAATCGCAATAATCAGTCAAATTGCACCTATGACATTCAGGCTTTCTGGCTTTACAGATATATCTTCCATGAAATATCAAATAGTGGTGAAAGTCATGCCAATTGTTTTTTTCAATAATATTCATAAGTTCTTTTTCCACACCGTCCGCCGTAGAAGATCTGGCGATGCCAAGTCTTCTTGATACTCTGAAAACATGTGTGTCGACGGGCATGGCAGGTTTATTGAAAGCTACCGACAAGACCACGCTTGCGGTCTTTCTCCCCACGCCGTCCAAAGCCGTAAGCTCTTCCATGGTATCGGGGACTTTGCCGTTATGCTTTTTTACAAGCGCCTTGCTCATAGAAATTATGTTCTTACCTTTGTTGTTATAAAAACCGCAGCTGTATATATACGGCTTGAGTTCTTGGAGAGTCAATTCGGCAAACTGATAGGGAGTATTATAGACCTTAAACAGCTTGTCCGTTATCATATTAACTCTAATATCCGTGCATTGCGCCGATAAAATCACCGCAACCAGCAACTCAAAAGGCGTTTTGTGATTTAATTCACACCTCGCCTCGGGATGCATTAAAGACAATCCCTTAAATATCTTATCCATTTCTTTTGTATTCATAGAAATAATTATTACAGATTTATCAGTTTAATGCAAGCTTTTTCAGTTCTTAGTTCTTTTAATGAAAAGTCTCAAAAGAGGTCTTAAAATAGACGGACAACTTATGCAGATTATTTTCATAACGCGTCGCTCCTTTTTATCTGCATTATATGCAGAGCGGCGGTTTATGGTGTAAGCCCCCTAAGCCTTTTTATGGTCTCTTTGGGGTTGGGGGAGGCGAAAACCGAACTTCCCGCCACAATTATTGACGCTCCTTTTTGGATGACTTTATCCACATTTTCTTCCTTAATGCCGCCGTCTATCTCTATGGGAATGTCAAGCTTCATTTCGTCAAGAATCCCTTTGACTTCGGCGATTTTTTCCAAAGTGTCCTCAATAAACTTTTGACCGCCCCGTCCGGCATAGACGCCCATAACTAAGACAATGTCGCAATGCGGAAATAGGTGCTTGAACCTATTGACCTCTATATCGGGATTGAAAACAATGCCCGATTTTACGCCTTGTCTTCTGATGTTCTGCAAAGTGCCTAACGGGTCTTTGCTTGCCTCGGGATGAAAGGTGATGATGTCCGCTCCGCTTTGAATAAATTCGTCAATATATCTTTCGGGCTCTATTATCATAAGGTGAACATCAAGAGGAAGTTTGGTTCTCTTTCTCAAAGCCTTTATCATGGGCATGCCAAAAGTAAGATTTTTGACAAACACACCGTCCATGACATCACAATGTGCCATGTCTCCGCCCCACTCTTCAACGCTTTTGAGCGCACTCGCCATATCTGCAAAATCTCCAGATAAAAGCGAAGGACTGATTTTGATTTCAGTATTTTTCATCTTGTTTCTCCTTGAGTTCGTTATAGATTGATATATACCTTAAGTATCTTTCTTTTGACAAACTGCCCTCTTCCACGGCTTTTTTTACTGCGCATTCGGGTTCGTTGATGTGAACGCAATCTGTGAATCTACACTCGGGCATAAGTTTCATGTATTCATCATAATAATATGTCAATTCTTGGGGCGGAAGCTCTTCAAGTTCCAAAAGCGAAAATCCGCATGTATCCGTCACTCTTCCACCGCCCCAATCAAAAATTTCAATGTGCCTTGTGGTGTTCTTGCCCCTCTGTGCCTTAGGACTGACATCGCATACTTCCATGACTTCTTTGCCTAAGATTTCGTTTATGATAGAGGACTTGCCTACCGCACTTTGCCCTGTGAAACAGCTTAAGCCGCCCTGCATAACCTCATATAGCTCTTTCAAGCCTATACTTTTGTCTTTTATTGAGGTCTGGACAAGCCTTATCACTCCCTCATATGGTTTTGTCAAGTGCTTAATCTCTTCTCGGCTTATCAAATCCGCTTTATGAAAACAAAGCGTCGGGCGGATGTTTTCAATATAACAGCTGACTATCAATTTGTCAACAAGCAACCAGTCGGGCTTAGGCACAGGCGCAACAACAATGATAAGGTTGTCCATATTGCTGACAAAAGGTCGTATTAAGGCGTTTTTTCGGGGATAGATTTTTTCTATTATCGCCTTTTCGTCCTCTAAGGGCTTTATTTTCACATAATCGCCCACATAGATATTCATATCCCTTTTGACCTTGCCTCGGATATGGCAAATATAAAGCTTTTTGTCTTCTGTCAATACCGTATACCTTGACGCTACGGCTTTGATAATTTGACCTTTAATAAAAACTCCCCTCCTTTACATATGAATTCCTTAGCTGACCGCAAGCTCCCTCAATATCCGCTCCCATAGACCTTCTCAAAGTATTGGAGATGTTATTTTTGTCTAATATATCCATAAATTCCTTGACTCGCCCACTGTTTGCCGCCTTAAGCCCTTTTTCCTTTATGGGGTTCAAGTTAATCAAATTTATGTGGCAAGGCAGACCTTTTACTAATTTGGATAATTCCTCCGCACTCTCTTTGTCATCATTCTTATTATCGATTAAGGTATACTCAAAAATAACCCGTCTTTTGGTCTTAGCAAAATAGTACTTCACCGCCTCAATCAAGCCAAACAAGCCATATGCTTTGTTTATTGGCATAATCTCGTTTCTCTTTTTGTCCGTGGGTGCGTGCAAGGATATGCTCAAAGTGACCTGCAGCCCCATATCCGCAAGCTCAATAATTCTTGGGACTATTCCACAGGTGGACAAAGACACATTCCTTAAGCTGATATTCAGCCCTTTGGGATGTGAAACCATTTTGAGGAATTTCACTGTGTTTTCAAAGTTGTCAAGGGGCTCGCCGCTTCCCATAAGCGTGACATTTGTTATTGCCCTAGATTTTTTTGTTCCGCCTTTTAGACGGTTGACGCAAAGCACTTGTGAAAGGATTTCTCCAGCGGTAAGGTTTCTGACAAGCCCGTTCAGACCCGAAGCGCAAAAAGCACAGCCCATTCTGCACCCTACTTGAGTGGAGACACAAAGCGTGTCGCCGTAATTATGGGGCATATACACCCCTTCGATAATGTTCATATCGTTGAGGGCGAAAAGATATTTTTGGCTTTTGTCCTTGCTGTCAAAGATTTTCTCTACTCTCAAAGCTCGGTCATAATATTTTTCTTTTAAGTTTTCAATGATACTTTTGGGAAGATTGGTTACTTCTTCATAACTCTTAAATTGTGTGACGGCGTCAAAAAGCTGGTCTTTTCTAAAGGGCTTCATGCCGCTTAAGATGTCGCTCATCTCTTCATAATCAAAGTCCGCCAAATTGGCTTTGATGTGGCTCATAGAACTATTCCCTTTTCTATTTTCTTCCCTCTTAAATAATCCTTTATGTCCATTTCTTTGCCGCCTTGACCTTGCACTCTTTTGATATTCAAAAAGCCTTCGCCACATTTAATGATAAGCCCTTTTTTGTCGCTGGATACGACCACTTCGCCATGAAGATAGTTTTGGTCTTCAAAATCTGTGACTTCGGCTTGTAAGATTTTAAGTATACCATATTGGGTGTTTATATAAGACGACGGCCAAGGATTCATGCCTCTGATAAAATTGACAAGTTCCTTGGCGCTCTTATTAAAGTCGATTTTGCCGTCCTCTTTTCTTAACATCTTGCAGTATGTTGCCTTATTTTCGTCTTGTTTTATAAACTTTGCAGTGCCATTTTCAATAAGGTCAAGTGTCTTTACGATAAGCTCAGCGCCGATTGGGCTCAATTTGTCAAGAGTATCTTGAGAGTCCTCCCAACCCTCAAGCTCAATCGCCTTTTGCAAAATCATATCTCCCTTGTCCACTTCCATAACCGTCTTCATTGTGGTTATACCCACTTGGGTTTCACCGTTGATTAACGCCCATTGCACGGGAGAAGAACCTCTATATTTGGGCAAAAGCGAAGCATGGATGTTGATTATCCCATGGGGCGTAAGCTCCAAAATCTCTTGTGAAAAAATCTGTCCGTAAGCGCAGCTCACCATAATGTCTGCTTGATAAGACCTTAGTTTATCTATAGCCGCAGGCTCTTTTATCCTTTCAAACTGCAAGACCTCAAGTCCACGCTCTTGCGCAAAAAGCTTTATTGGACTTGGTTGAACCTTTTTGCCCCGTCCTTTTGCCCTATCCGGCTGGGTCACCACCGCCACCGCTTCATGGCGGCTTTGATAGATGCTCTCCAGCGGCTTCACAGCAAATTGCGGCGTTCCCAAAAAAATAATTCTCATGCTTCTTTTTTATTTTCCTTATATTTTTTTTGATAAAATAGTATGCCGTCAAGGTGGTCAAGCTCATGACAAACAGCCCTTGCCGCCATATCCTCAAGCTCTTTCTTATATTTCTTGCCCTCTCTGTCAAAAGCTTCAAGCATTATCTTTTTCGGTCTTTTCACTTTGCAATTCTTGGACGGGTCAACGCTTAAACAGCCCTCTACATCTATCTGTTCCCCCTCCGAAGATATGATTTGAGGATTTACCATTTCCAAATAAATATCGTCCACTTCAATGACGGCGACTCTTCTCAAAAGCCCCACTTGTGGGGCGGCAAGTCCCACCCCGTCCGCATCTTTCATAGTGTCTCTTAAGTCCTCTAACAAATCCGTAAGCCTTTTATCGAATTTCTCTACGGGCTTAGACTTTTTGAAAAGCACTTCGTCATCATCTTTGAAAATTTTTCTCAACGCCATTATTCTCACCTCTTTTTGTTCTTCGTCACATCATTTGTGTAGGATTTATTTCAATAAAACAGCTGACATTTCTATTTTCTATTTTTCTTATTTCGCTATATATTTTAGACAATACCTCGTTTTCTTTCTGCAAATCTATCCAGACCACTATCTGAAACCTGTATTTGTTCATCATCCTTTTTATTGGCGCTTTCATAGCCTGCGCCCTTATTATTATATCATTATTTTGGCTTTTCAAATGCCTTATTTTATCGTACCCTTGTCTTGTCGCCGTCAAAGCCTTTTGTTTATCTTCGCTTGTAATTAGTATCCTTATAATCACCGAATAAGGCGGGAAATTGGTCAGCTCCCGCACGTTGGATTCCTTGTCATAAAATCCATAGTAGTCATAGATTTTTGCAAACCTAAAAACATAGTGATGTGGATTGTAGGTCTGCATAATGACTCTGCCCTGTTTTTTCTCCCTGCCCGCTCTTCCCGCCACTTGGGTGATAAGCTGAAAGGTCTTTTCGTTGCTTCTATAATCGGGAAAATATAAAGACAAGTCCGCATCAAGTATGCCCACAAGCGTCACATCCTTGAAGTCATGACCTTTTACTATCATTTGCGTGCCCACAAGAACTTGGGCTTTGCCTTGAGCAAAGGACCTAAGGATATCCATATGCGAATTTTTACCTTTCACTGTGTCGTTATCCATTCTGGCGATTTGGATGTCTGGAAAAAGCTTTTGAAGCTCTTCAACGACCTTTTGGGTGCCTATTCTGCCCTCTTTAAGGTGCTTAAAGCCGCATTTCGGGCATTCGTCTATATTATAAAACTGCTTTCCGCAATAGTGGCACTTTAGTCTGTTGTCGTCCTTATGGAAAGTCAAGCTGACTTCGCAGTCTGTGCATTTTGGGATATATCCGCACTTACGGCATCTTATAAAAGAGGCAAAACCTCGCCGATTGATAAAGAGCATCGCCTGATTGCCTTGTGAGATTGTCTCATTAAGCTCTTTGAGCAAGGCGTTTGAGAATATGGACATATTGCCTTGGCGAATCTCTTTTCTCATGTCCACAATCTGCATTTCGGGCAGGCTTCTTTGGTTTACTCTGTCCTTTAAGGTGATTAACTTGTATTCTCCCTCTTTTGCCCTTTTATAAGTTTCTAAAGAAGGGGTGGCAGAGCCGAAAATCAGGCGTGCGTTGTTGTATTGACGCCTAAAACGGGCTATTTCATGCGTAAAATATCTGGGGTTGGATTCGCTTATGTAACTTGTATCGTGCTCCTCGTCAATTATTATGACCCCTAAGTTTGTGAGGGGAGCGAAAATTGCCGACCTTGCACCCAAAACCACTTTAGCTTCCCCATAAAAAAGTCTTTGCCATTCGTCGAATCTTTCTCCGTCACTAAGCCCGCTATGAAGCAATCCCACCATATCGCCGAATCTGGCTCTAAAAAGGCTGAGCATTTGAGGTGTCAAAGAGATTTCGGGCACAAGCATTATCGCCGTTCTGCCCCTTTTCAGATCCTCTTCTATCACTCTCATATATATTTCAGTCTTGCCGCTTCCCGTCACCCCGTGAATAAGATATTCGCCCTCGCTTTCCATAATTTTTTCTATTGCGTTTTTTTGGGCGGTGTTTAAGGTTAAAGAGGTTTTTTTGCCCTCTATATTCTTATAAGGCGTTCTTAATTGGCGGATATATTCCCTTTCAGCAATGCCTTTTTCAATAAGACTCTTGACCGATTGGGGCGAAAACATTTTGTTCAAAACGCTTTCATATTCGCCTTTTTCTTTTAACAGCTCGGCGATAGCTCTTTGCGCCGTAGCTCTTTTGGGGATCTTTTCAATTAATTTTTCATCCTTAAGCGTAATAAAAGCCTTTTTTAGCTCCCCGATTTTTCCGCCTCTAATTTTTGAAGGAATACACAGCCTTAAGATATCTATAAGCCTTAAGTTACGCTCTTTGCTAAGGAATTTGGCAAGGCTCAACATTTCCATTGATATCAACGGCTTATCGTCCATAATTTTGATTACATTCTTTGTTTGATAAGATGATTCTTCTTTTTTGCCGATAACAAAACCTTGAATTTTCCTTTTCCCAAAAGGCACTAATACTCGGCTGCCGCATGGAATCTCAAAATCTGCGGAATAATCATAGATCTTGTCAGTTTGACTGCTGCTTATGTCTATTATGACCTCATAGACCATTATTTCAAAATATTGTCTAAAATTATGTCAGACAATTCCCTTTTTGTCATTTTTGGTAAATTGAAAAGTTCGCCGTCTTTTCGTATTATGGTGGCGATATTGGTGTCGGCTTGGAATCCAGCTCCCTCTATTGTGATGTCGTTTGCGACAATCAAGTCCGCATTTTTATTCTTCAATTTTTGCTTGGCGTTTTCTATCAAATCGTTTGTTTCGGCGGCGAAAACCACAAGTTTTCTGTCGCCTTTGACCGCCCCTATTTCTTTGGCGATATCTACGGTTTTTTCAAGCGATAAGACCAGCTTTTCTTTTTTAAGCTTTTTATCTGCCTTTTGCGCCTTATAATCAGACGGAGCGGCGGCTTTTATTATCACATCGGCTCTTGATAGGTTTTGCATAACCGCCTTATGCATATCCGATGTCGTTTCCACATTTATTATTTCGGCGTTCTTGGGAGGGGTTACGCTGAGTCTGCCAGCCACCAAGACAACCTTTCCCCCTCTGTCAATCACAGCTTTGGCAAGCTCTACGCCCATTTTCCCCGACGAATTGTTGGTGATAAATCGTACGGGGTCGATATATTCCTTTGTTGCGCCCGCTGTAATAAGTACGGTCTTGTCCCTAAAGTCGGGATTGGGAGTGAGAATCTCATCAACGGCTTTGACAATAGTCTCGGGTTCCGCCATTCTGCCCTTTCCCTCATCTCCGCACGCCAAACGCCCTATCTCGGGCTCTATGATAACCGCACCTTGGCTTTTCAGTTTGTTCAAGTTCTCCAAAAAAATCTCGTTATCGTACATCGCGGTATTCATAGCCGGACATATGACTTTTTTAGCTTTACTGGCAAGATATGTCGTGGATAGCATGTCGTCGGCTATACCGTTTGCAAATTTGGCAATAATGTTCGCTGTCGCCGGCGCCACCAAAAATAAGCTTGCTTCCTGCGCAAGAGAGACATGTTCCACATCGTACTTCTTTTTGGGTGCGAACATATCCGTCACAACTTGATTGGCGGAAAGGGTTTCCAATGTCAATGGAGTAATGAATTGCATGGCGTTTTTGGTCATAATGACCTTGACGGCATAGCCAAGCTTTCTTAGCCTTGAGACTATGTCGCAGCACTTATAGGCGGCTATGCCGCCTGTGATGCCTAATACTACTACTTTAGTACTCATTGACCTTGACCTTAATCTTTCCCTCATAGATTTCTTTGGCGGCATGGCTTATGGCCTTGAGTCCGCTCTTTTCAAGCTCTCCGCTCTCCAACGCCAAAAGCTCCTTGGCTCTCTTTGCCAAACCGCTCACCAAAGCATATCTGCAAGGTGCTTTTTTGATAAGTTTGTCAATCGGGGGATCAATCATTCTTCTTTTCTCCTTTATTTATTATTCTATCTATCAAGTCTTTATTGTTTTTCACTTTTAATCTTTCAGCTTTTATTATGGCAACCACCTCGTCAACAGCATTCTCCAAATCGTCGTTTATGACAAGATAGTCATAGTCATAAGCGCTCATCATCTCTTCTATGCCAATTTGCAGTCTTCTTTGCTGCCAATCCGGGCTTTCTGTATTTCTGTACTTCAGCCTATCAGTAAGTATATCCAATTTTGATGGCGTTAAGAATATGCTCACGGGCTCAAGGCGGGTCTTTTTGACCTTTTGGGCTCCTATGGTCTCAATTTCCAAAATAATGTCTTTTCCCTCGTTCAAAACCTTTTCAATATAGCTTTTTATCGTGCCGTATCTGCTTCCGTATTTATTGACATATTCAAGCATTTCGCCATTTTTTATCATTTGGTCAAATTCTTCGTCAGTCTTGAAAAAGTAGTTTATGCCCTCTTTCTCCTCATGTCTGGGCTTCCTTGTAGTAGCGCTCACCGAATAGGTCAAATCCTTCACCTTCTTAAAAACCTCTTTGAGAACGGTGCCTTTCCCCGCTCCCGACGGACCGCTAATTACAAAAAGTATGCCCTTTCTCATAGGTTTGATTTCTCCTTATTCTATGTTCTGAACTTGCTCTCTTATCTTTTCTATCTCGCCCTTAAGCTCCAAAATCATATTCGTGATTTCCAAATCGTTTGCCTTTGAACCAATGGTGTTGACTTCTCTATTCATCTCCTGTACCAAAAAGTCCAGTTTTCTGCCAGCCATTTGGTTTTCTTCAAGTATTCTTCTGCCTTGGGCTATATGGCTTTTTAGGCGTATTATTTCCTCGTCAATGGCTGTCCTGTCCGCATAATAAGCCACTTCGTTTGCAAATCGCATCTCGTCAAAATCTATGCCGTTTAAGGCGTCCTCAATCCTTGCCCTTAATTTTTCACGGTTTTCTTGAGACACGATTGGAGCCCTTTGGCTTATTTTATTAAGCACAACCTCTATGTTGTCAAGTTTTATTTTAATGTCATTCTTAAGCTGTTTTCCCTCACGCTCTCGCATTTGGCACAATTCTTTAAGCGCTTTATCCGCTGCTTCAACCGCAAGCTCTTCTATGATATTTTCATCATCCTCCGCTCCTTTGGTTATAAGCACTTCGGGCATTCTCAAAACCTGCGAAGAGCTCATATCGTTTACAAAGCCCATTTCTTCAAGCTTATAGCTTATTTCAAGATACTGCTTCGCCGCTATCGGGTCAATCTTTATGGCGCTTGCGCCCTCTCTGTTGTCCTCATAAGAGCAAAAGATTTCAATGTGTCCTCTATTCAGCCATTTCTTTATCTCTTTTCTTAAGCTGTCTTCCAAAAAGACAAGCCCTCTTGGAAGTTTAAAGCATATATCCAAGTATCGATGATTTACCGATTTAATCTCAAGGGTCATCTTTCTGTTGCTTTTTTCGGCTATGCCTTTTCCATAGCCCGTCATGCTCTTCATTTACACCTCTTTATTGCCTCAAACAGCTCATCGCTCGTGGTTTCAAGATTTTCTTTCCTATCTCCAAAGTCAGCGATAATATGTTCGTCTTTTGTGAATTTTCCCACAACGCTTGCTTGGATTCCATTTTTTCTAAGCTCATTTATCAACGGAGCGGGGTTTGGAGCGCTTATTATTAAACTGCCGCTGGATATCAGTCTGTATACATCCACGCCAAGAACCGAACAGATTTTTTGGGTGATAGGATTGATTTCTATGCTATTCACATCAATGACCGCCCCCACTTTGGACGCTTCCGCCATTTCGGCTACTGCGCCGAATATTCCGCCCTCGGTGATATCGTGCATGGCATTTATAGGAAATTTTTTGGCGATAGTAGCCTCTTTCTCAATGCTGATATGTTTTGACATATCTTTGGCTAATGCAAGCTCATTTTCGCTTAAGAAGTCCTTAAGTTTTTCTTCAAAATCAGTAGCTAAAATCGCCGTGCCCTCAATGCCAATGCTCTTGGTTATGACAATGCTGTCCCCTGCCTTAGCGGAGTCAGCCGTAATATGTTTTTTTGTTCGTCCTATGATTGTGGCGCTGACCACGATTTTATTGACCGCTTGGGTGAATTCGGTATGTCCGCCCACAATCTCAAGGTTATATTTTTCGGCTTGCTTTTCGGCGGACATCATGACTTCTTTTATGTCCTCTAAGTTCTTATTTGGCGGTGCAAGTACTGTTAAAGTCGCTAAAACAGGTTCTCCGCCCGCTGCTAAGATGTCGTTGGCGTTTACTTTTATCGCAAGCGCCCCCGCTTGCTTTTCTGCTCCAGTTATAGGGTCGGAAGATATGAGTATAGTATCGTCTATTTCAAAAGAGGCACAGTCTTGAGCAAGCGAAGACGGAACTTTGACTTCGTGTCGGCGCCTTTTTATGATATTTAAGACGCATTCTTTGAGTTCGGGGTTGGTGAGTTTGCCTATTTTCATAAATTATATTATATCATAAAGGGCGGTACGATGACAAGCGATATTAAACCTATACCCCGCCATAATCAGCCAAATTCTTCACAATAAAAGACGATTTTTGCTTGTCTCAGTCGGTTTTTTCAAGGACCTTGACTATCTCAGCGATAAATATCTTGTGATAATCGTTTTTGTTATAAAAATCCTCAATCTTCTTATCCAAGAAATTTTGGTTTTCTAAATTGGAAAAATATAGTTTTTTACAGATAAAGACCAGCCTTGCTTCTTTGTAATATACGGTATTGTTGTCAAAAATAGGCGTCAAACCCGCTTCTTTCGCCTTGTCAATGTCTCTGCCGCTCTTTGAGCCGCACACAGCGTGGGGAGCCTTATTTTCGCCTAAAAAGCAAAGGGAGAAATACTCGTTTGCGTCCACGAAGTGTAAGGTATATCTGGTGGGTCTTATATAGACTGTCACCACTTTTTTATTCCATAGCACTCCCAGTCCGCCCCAGCTCGCTGTCATCATGTTGTGTGCTTTTTCGTCACCAGCCGCTATTAGCATCCATTCATCGCCAATCAATTTAAATGGGTTGAATTTCATTTTCTTAATGTCAATTTGCTTAAACATATTCACCTCTTGTTTATTTAGTATCTTCTGTTTTTATGTTTTCAATTTGTCTTATGAACCAATCTTCGTCTTGAATCTCTATGCCAAGCTTTTTCGCCTTTTTCAATTTGCTCCCGGCGTCCTGCCCCGCAATGACCAGATTTACGCTTTTAGATACCGAATCGTTTACCTTGCCGCCTTGGCTTTGTATTATCTTTGCAGCTTGGCTTCTCTTATAATTCATTAGACTGCCCGTAAGCACCACCACTCTTCCCGCAAATACGCCGTCCGTAACTTCTTCTTTTGTCTCAAATCGCACGCCTTTTCCCAAAAGCGAATTTATCAAATCAACATTTTTCTCATCGCTGAAAAAGTTCACTACATTTTCCGCCATAATGTCCCCAAAGTCGTCTATCTCGACTATTTCTTCCTTGGTAGCCTTAATCAAGGCGTCTAAAGTCTTAAACCTCTTTGCCAGCTGATAGGCGGCTTTTTTGCCTATGGTGTTTATGCCAAGCGCGAATATAAACCTGTCAAGCGTGGTGTTTTTGGATTTTTCTATATTCGTCAAGAGATTGTCCGCTCTTTTGTCCTTAAAACCCTCCAGCGTCAAAAGCTGTTCTTTCTTCAAATCATATAGTTTGTCAATCGAATTGATTTTCAATTCGTTATAAAGCTGTTCCACTGTCTTTTCGCTCAACCCCTCGATGTCCATACAAGGTTTGGAGGCAAAGTGAGTGATTGCAGAAATAATACGCGGAGCGCAGCTGTCTATGTTTTCACAATACAAAAACGCCCCTATCTGTTTGACCTCGCTTTGGCATGACGGACACTTGGCGGGCGAAAGGATATCCACGCTATGGGGATAGTGTTCGCTTACGCCCATAATCTCGGGAATGACATCGTTGCTCCTGCGAATAAAGACCCTTGAATTTATCTTAATATCCTTTCTTTGGATATCCAAAATGTTGTTTAAGGTTGCCCTTTTTACCGTTGCGCCTAATAGCTCAACAGGCTCCAAAACAGCCAACGGATTTATTTTCCCCGTACGGGAGACCTGCCATATGACATCTTTCAATATCGTTGTGGTCTCCTCCGCCATGAACTTATAAGCTATCGCCCACCTCGGGAATTTTTCGGTGAAGCCCAAAATTTTTCTATATTCAAACTTATCTATTTTAAGAACTGCACCGTCGATTAAAAAGTCCAAGTTAGGGCGGTTTTCTTCAAGGGCGTTTAGCATCTCAAACAATGTCTTGGTGTCGTTGATTATTTTGAACATGTCGTCAGTTTGATAACCGTTTTCTATAAGAAACTTTCTGACATCTTGCTGGCTTAAAAATTCCTTGTCTGAATATCCCACATTGTATGCCATGAAGTCAAGTTTTCTTTCCGCCGTCACCTTTGGGTCAAGGTTCCTTATTGCACCAGCTGCGGCGTTTCTTGCGTTTTTTAGCGGTTCTTTTGCGGTCTTGTTATACTCTTCAAACACTGAAAGCCGCATTATCGCCTCGCCCTGTATTTCAATAAAGCCTTTATAGGGAATGACCAAAGGTACACTTCTTATTGTTCTTACCTGCGGGGTGACATCCTCTCCCACAATACCGTCACCTCTTGTCGCCGCTGTGACCAGCTCTCCATTTTCATAGCTTAATGAAAGGGTTAGCCCGTCGAATTTATGCTCTAAGGTCATTTCGGGCACAAATCCAAGTATCTTCTTTACTCTTTGAAAATAGCTTTTGAGCCCTTGCTGGTCTTTCGCCTTATCCAGTGAATAAAGCCTTTGCCTATGGGTATGACGCTTGAACCTATCCAAGGGCTTTCCTCCCACTCTATGCGTGGGGGAGTTCGGCAGAATAATCCCCGTGGACTCTTCAAGTTTAACCAATTCGTCATACAGCTGGTCATATTCCTTGTCGCTGATTGTGGGGTTGTCAAGTTCATAATATTCTTTTGCGTATCTGTTGAGCTTGTCCACAAGCTCTTTCATTCTCTGCATACACACCTCTATTTCAATGCTATGGGAGCATTTGCCAATGCGAATTTTTTTATACCCAATCCTTCAAAGGCTATTGTGGCGGTTTTGGACATTCCTTCTCCCGTCACTACAAGAATTGTTCCCTCGCCGTATTTTTTATGCGTTATTTTCGCACCAGCGACAAAGCCTTTTGTGTCCTTGTTATAGACCTTTTCCCGTTTGCCTTGTATTTGGGGCTTGGGATTGTAGGTAGGGGTTGAGGGCGTGGACGGGAACGCCGTCTCGTATTTTATGCTCTCAAATCTTCTGCCCATTCTTGCGGGCTGGCTTTCGGGGGTTTTTTGCTCTCCCATAGCCTCGTATATAAACCTTGACGGGATTAAGCTCTGTACGCTGTTAAATCTAAAGCGATTCTGTGCACAACTGATAAAAAGCCTTTCCTTAGCTCGGGTTATTGCCACATACATGACACGCCTTTCCTCTTCCACCCCGTTTTCTTCGTTCATGGACAGACTTGAAGGAAAGACTCCCTCCTCGCATCCCGCAATAAACACCGCCCTGAATTCCAGACCTTTCACCGAATGCATGGTGCCCACAATAAGCTTGTCCGTATCTTCTTCTTGCACATCACTTTCAAGCGTTATGGTCTGCAAAAATTCTTCCATGGTAAGGCTTGGGTTGGTCTTTGTCTGCTCTTTTATGTGCGATACAAGCTCCAAGGAGTTTTCCCACCTGTTTATGTCCTCTTCCTTGTTTTTTTCGTTATAATACTTTTCCAGCTCCAATTTCTCTAACAAATACTTAATAAACTCATATAGGTCCAAGGATTGTTTTGCACTCAAAAGGTCGTCCAAAACTTCCTTGAACGCTGAAATTTTGTTTTTCACCGCAGAAGATAAATCTTTATTGGAATTAATATCCATAACCGCATCAAATAAGGGCTTTTCTGCCTTATTGCAATAATCTACTAAAATATCTATTGTGCTGTCTCCTATCCCTCTTCTGGGAAAGTTTATGATTCTGGTCAAGGCTTCGTCATCCTTAGGATTGACAAGCACACGCATATAAGCCAAGATATCTTGTATTTCTTGACGGTCGAAAAACTTATAACCGCCGTACACACAATAAGGTATACCCGCTTGCTTGAGCTTTATCTCAAACTGTCGGGTAAGTGCGTTTGTCCTGACAAGTATGGCAAAATCGCTGTTTTTATAATCGTTATGGTATTTCAGCGCTCTTATGTTTTCAAGCACCCATTCCGCTTCGCTGTGGTCGTTGAACGCGATATTGAATTCAGTCTTTAAGCCTTTCTCACTGTCGGTAAAGAGCATTTTTTCTTTTCGGGATGAATTGTGGCGGATGACATTGTTGGCGGTACAGAGTATCTCTTGGGTGGAACGGTAGTTTTGCATAAGCTTGTAAACTTTGGCGTTCTTGAAGCTTTTCTCAAAATCCAATATGTTATCGATATTCGCTCCCCTCCACCCATATATGCTCTGGTCATCGTCACCTACAACAAAGATATTTCCCCATTTTAGGCTGAGCATTCTCGCAAGCTCCATTTGCACTTGGTTGGTGTCTTGAAATTCGTCTATGTGGATATACTGAAAGCGGTTTTGATAGTATTCCAAAACATCGGGGTGTTCCTTAAAAAGCTTTATGGCATTAAACAATAGGTCGTCAAAATCCATGGCGTTGTTTTCCAAAAGTATCTGCTGATATCTGTCATAACATTCGACGATATCCATGGCGTCCCTGTTCTTAAGCCTGATATAGTCAAAATAATTGTCGCTGTCCAGCCCCATGTTTTTGGCTGTGGAGATATGGTGGAGTATTTTGGACTTATATTTTTTTTCGTCCATATGCTTTTCTCTAAGAACTCTTTTAATTATTCTTTCAGAAGCGATAGTATCAAAAATACTGAAGTTCCTATCGTATCCAATTTTTTGAGCGTGGATTCTAAGAATCGCCGAACAAAGCTTATGGAATGTGTCTATCCACGGCTTATAGTCTTCTCCCAGCATTGCATAAAGCCTTTCTTTCATCTCATTGGTGGCTTTGTTAGTGAAGGTTATCGCAAGGATATTCCATGGAGATACGCCCTTTTCAATAAGATAAGCCACTCTGTAAGTCAGCACTCTGGTTTTTCCGCTCCCCGCCCCAGCAAAGACAAGAACGGCGCCCTCTGTGTCCAGAACGGCTTTTTTTTGGCTGTCGTTTAATAAGTCGAGATTAAGCAAAACATACCCCTTTTATAATTTGAAATAGGTAAGATAATCATACTAAAAAAAAGGGGGAAAGTCAATATAAATCAAAACAGCTTGCATATTGTCTAAAGTATTTTGGGGTTCTATTTTTTTGGTGACGGTGCTTTAATTACAATAAGCTCCAATATGTCTTTGTCCTCATTCTTGACATCCATTTTTGTATCAATAGGAATTTTTAGGATAGTTCCTTTGGGGTATTTGTTCTTGGCTTGGTCGTTTAAGCCAATGGTCAAAACCCCTCTGACAACGGTCATATACACATTGGAATTTGAATAATGAATGGGCAGATTTTGCCCTTTATTAAAAACCATGTGGATATAGTTGATATTCTCGTCAAATATGATTTTTTCGATTTTTGCGTTCATCAGTTATGGAATACTGATATACTTTTTCAACCATTATTAATCTCTCCTGATTTCATAGTTTAGTTGTACCATAATTCATACTGCATTTCATTACACTTTATTATCAAAAAAACCGCTTTGAAAAAGCGGTCTTTTCGATATTTTTTTAATTAAAGACTTATTTTTGCTTTAATACAGCTTGGGCTGCAGCAAGGATTGCTATCGGCACTCTGAAAGGTGAACAAGAGACATAGTCCAGTCCGATTTCGTTGCAGAACTCAACCGAAGAGGGATCGCCTCCATGCTCGCCGCAAATTCCGCACTTGAGACCAGGCTTTGTCTTTCTTCCAAGCTCTACTCCCGTCTTCATAAGTCTGCCTACGCCTATTTGGTCGACTCTCTGGAAGGGGTCGGACTCGAAAATCTTTTTCTTATAATAATCGTCAAGGTATGAGCCGGCATCGTCTCTTGAAAAGCCATAGGTCATTTGGGTAAGGTCGTTTGTGCCAAAGCTGAAGAAGTCTGCATGCTTGGCTATTTCGTCGGCAGTAAGCGCCGCTCTGGGGACTTCTATCATGGTTCCCACGGTGTAGTCCACTCTGACACCCTCTGCTTCCATGATGTTTTCCGCTGTCTTAACCACTTCTGCCTTTACATATTCCAATTCTTTGGCGTCACCCACAAGAGGTATCATAATTTCGGGCTTGACATTTGAGCCTTGTCTCTTTCTGATAATAGCCGCCTCTATAACCGCCTGCGTCTGCATTCTGGCGATTTCGGGATAGGTTATTGAAAGTCTGCAACCCCTATGACCAAGCATTGGATTGAATTCTTGAAGGCTCTTTATAATAGACTCCAATTCCTCAAAGCATATGCCCATTTCTTTGGCAAGCGCCTTTTGTTCTTTCTCGGTGTGGGGCACGAACTCGTGGAGAGGCGGATCCAAAAACCTTATTGTGACGGGATACTCGCCCATTGCCTCGTATATGCCCACAAAATCTTCTCTTTGCATGGGGAGAAGCTTTGCCAAAGCCTTTTCTCTTTGTGCCTCTGTCCTGGCGATTATCATTTCTCTAACGGCAGTAATTCTGTCTTCAGCAAAGAACATATGTTCAGTACGGCACAGTCCTATACCCTCAGCGCCGAATTCTCTTGCTTGCTTGGCGTCGGCGGGGGTGTCGGCATTGGCTCTGACTTTCATTCTTCTGACTTCATTCGCCCAAGCCATAATCTTTCCAAAGTCGCCGCTCACTTGTGCGGGGACTGTATCTATCTTTTCGGCGTACACAAGGCCGGTAGAGCCGTCAAGCGATAGGAAATCGTCGGATGTGTAGACCTTGTCTTTGATTTTAAGGGTCTTTTCACTTTCGTTTATGATAAGCTCTCCACAGCCCGCCACACAACATCTTCCCATCCCGCGTGCCACAACTGCGGCATGAGATGTTCTTCCGCCTCTGGCAGTTAAGATGCCTTTTGCGACCGCCATTCCCTCGATATCTTCGGGGCTTGTCTCAAGTCTTACAAGTACTACTTCCTCGCCGTTGTTGTGTCTTTCAACAGCCTCTTCGGCGGTGAAAGCGATTTTTCCACATGCCGCACCGGGGGACGCTGCAAGTCCTACCGCCACAGGTTTGGCTTTCTTTAATGCCTGAGCGTCAAACTGTGGATGCAATAGCTCGTCAAGCTGTGTGGGGTCTATTTTCAAAAGAGCCTCTTCTTTTGTAATCAAGCCCTCTTCCACAAGGTCGCAAGCTATCTTTATAGCGGCGTGAGCCGTTCTCTTGCCGTTTCTGGTCTGCAGCATATAGAGCTTTCCTCTTTCTATTGTGAATTCCATATCCTGCATGTCTTTGAAGTATTTTTCTAAGTTTTGGGATATTTCAACAAACTGATTGTAAACTTCTTCGTTCGTCTCTTTCAAGTGGTCAATAGTTTGGGGTGTGCGTATTCCAGCCACGACATCTTCGCCTTGAGCGTTCATAAGGTACTCGCCATAGAGCACTTTCTTTCCAGTAGCGGGGTCTCTGGTAAACGCAACGCCTGTGCCCGATGTTTCGCCCATGTTTCCGAACACCATGGATTGAACATTTACAGCTGTGCCCCAGCTCCCGGGGATATTGTGCATTCTGCGGTAGGTTATCGCTCTCGGATTGTCCCAGCTCTTAAAGACCGCCTCTACCGCGCCGATAAGCTGTTCTCTGGGGTCTTGAGGGAACTCTCTACCCGTCTTTTCCTTATAGAGGGCCTTGAACTCCTCGATAAGCTCTTTAAGGTCATCAGCGGTCAGCTCGATATCAAGCGTAACGCCTTTTTTTTCTTTCAATTTGTCAATCAAGTCTTCAAAATAAGATTTTCCAAGCCCAGTGACAACATCAGAATACATCTGAATAAATCTTCTATAACAGTCATACGCAAATCTGGGGTTTTGGGTAAGCTTGGCAAGACCTTGTACGGATATGTCGGTAAGACCTAAGTTCAAAATAGTGTCCATCATACCCGGCATAGATGCTCTTGCTCCACTCCTAACCGATACCAAAAAGGGATTCTCGGGGTCTCCAAACTTCTTTCCCGCCTTTTTTTCTACTTTTTCCAGACAGTCAAAAATCTGGTCGATAATCTCGTCAGCAATCTTTTGTCCGTCCTGATAATACCTGGTGCAAGCTTCCGTGGTTATGGTAAAACCTTCGGGAACGGGCAAGCCCAATTTTGTCATCTCAGCTAAGTTGGCGCCCTTTCCGCCAAAGAGCTCTTTGTTCTTTCCGTCCGCTTCTTCAAATAAATAAACAAATTTTGTCATCAAACCTCTCCTCTTTTTTATATTTTTTGTTAAATTATAATGGTTATTATATAAGATAATTTATCTTTTTTCAAGCATATTCTACCTTTTTTTAGCGATAAATGAATTTATATACCTTTTATTAATTTCTCATTTATTTAACGCTTTTATCTGGTCGACAATATGTAGTTTTATGGAAAGGCGATTTTTTATAATCAAGTCCAAGTATTCAATAGCCATAAGAATATTTTTAGGCAGAATATCCAAAGTCTCTACCTCGTGGCTTTCCATGTCTATAATGGCGTCAAAGATTTGAAAAGCGTTCTCAAAAAGCTCCTCTTCTCTGTAATCCACTCCCGCATAACCCAAGATTTTCAACATGAACCAAAGCGATAAGGCGTATGGGTAGACATTGCCATAATTGATTTCGTTAAGCGCCTTCAAAGCCAAAATAATCTCTGTGGAGATATCCTGTTCCCCCAAAGTAACTTTTTCTAAGAATTCAAGTATCAAAAGAGCGGACAAGTTCCTATCCGAATCCGTCCAACAGTTATAAAAATTTTCTTGGATATCTATTCCCGTCAGCACAGGAAAACCCTTGCCTTGGCTTATGGAGAATTCCCCGAAAACAAGGGGCATGCACCCCGCCTTGAGTTTTGCCGAAGGACTTCTCACTCCCCTTGCTGTGACTGAAATCTTGCCCTTTTGAAATGTGGCTATTGTCAAAAGCTTGTCCTTTTCCTTATAGTTAATTGCCCTTAAGCAAATTCCTTTTAATACCATATCTTTATTATACCCCATAAACGGAAAAAACCACCGTTATAATTCATAAGGTGGTTTTATGTTCCGCTAGCTATTGGCAATAGACTACTTAATCTCTCTCATCATCGTCGTTAAGGGCTTTATATAACATATAATATCCGGTTTGACCGCTTTTCTTAAATGTTTCCCATAACAACTTTTCTACATCTTTCATCTTAGTACCTAAATAGCTTGTAAGACTACATTAAAATCATAATGGATTTTTTCATCTTACAGCTTTAGAATGTAAAAAACCACTTTGGATTATACACATTCAAGCTTCAAATACCTTTGTTAATTTTTGGAATGGTATCCCAAATCTCTAAGCATGTTCTCGTCACTCCGCCAGTCCTCTTCGACCTTGACGAAAAGGGTTAAAAATACTTTTTTTTGGGTCAATTCTTCTAAATCTTGGCGGGCGTACATACCGATTTTTTTAATCATAGAGCCCCCTTTGCCTAAAATAATCGGTTTATGCGATGCTTTTTCGCAAATAATATCCGCCTCGATATCAATCATATCTTTCTTTTGTCTTTCGGTAAATGTGGTCACCTCAACGCCTATGCCGTAAGGTATCTCTTGGTCCAAAAGCCTTAAAGTTTTTTCCCTTATTATCTCCGCCGCCATAAACCTCAAACTCTTGTCTGTATACATATCTTCGGGATAATATTTTGTATTGTCGGTGAGAAGTCTTTTTATCTCGTCAAGTAAAGCTTGGGTATTTTTGGCTTTTAGTGCGGAAATGGGCACTATGGCTTTTAAGAGAGGGAAATCTTTGAGCATAGTCAATATCTCAAAGACCTTTTCTTTGGTGATATGGTCTATCTTGTTGACTGCTGCTATTGTGCTGAAGCCCTTTTCCAGATTACTCTTCAAATTCCTTTTGTCTGAGTCCAAAAAGCCTTTTTCGCCGTCTATGATATACACCACGGCGTCTGCCCCCTCGGTGGCGTCCAAAGCCGACCTCATCATATACTTCCCTAAACGGTTTCTTGGAGAATGCAGCCCCGGTGTGTCTATAAAGACTATTTGAGAGGCGGAATCGTTATAAATTCCCAATATCCTATTCCTTGTGGTTTGTGGCTTCCAAGAGACAATGGACACCTTTTCCCCCACCAAAGTATTTACTAAAGTGGATTTTCCTGCATTCGGTCGTCCCATTATCGCCACAAAACCAGACTTGAAATTCGTCCTTTTCATGTTTAATTCGTCCAAAATCTTCTCTTGAAGAGTGTTCATATCCTCTTCCTCTTCAGGCGTATCATGTGAATAACCTAAAAGATGAAGCATGCCGTGGCATACCAAAAAGCCGATTTCCCTTTCCAGACTGTGTCCGTATTCCTCCGCCTGTTCTTTTGCCTTTTCAACACAAATGAATATCTCGCCCAGCATAAGGCTGTTGTCTGTGGGATTAATGAAGCCAACGAATTTTTCTTTTGGGTAAGGGGGTTTCTTGTCGATATTGGCAAAACTTAAAACATCGGTGACACTGTCAATATTCCTATGATTTTTGTTCAGTTCTTGCATCAATTCTTGAGACGCGGTATTGATTTCCACATCGATATCTTTTGGGGAAAGCTCAAAATGTTCAAGCGTTTTCAAAGCGGCTTTTTCAATGGTCTCCTTATGCTCGGTGCCATAAAATTTTATCATGATATTTCTTTTTTGTCCTCTTTCTCTGTATTATACGCAATTCTGGTGTGGCTGACTCCGGGCAATGCTTCCACAAGAGTATCCTCGATTTGCTTAAGCTGTCTCAAAGTCAGACCGCAATTGTCGAACTGCCCAAGCCTTCTTTTCTCTTCGATCAGCTCATGTATAAATGCCCTGAGCTCCTTTTCGTCGGTGCTTATGCATTGTGATCTTGACGCCGCTTCCACCGTGTCGGCTATCATGATAATAGCTCCTATTCTGCCCGACGGTATAGGTCCATCATAACAAAATTCCGAAGAATCCACTCTTTCTTCGGTAAGCTTTTTGACCTTGTTATAAAAATAATTGACGGGTGTTGTGCCGTGATGTTCTTTTGCGATATCCGCTATGACATCGGGCAAATTCTCTTTTTTTATCAGCTCGTATCCCCAATTTGTATGCTGGGTGATTACATATACAGATACCTCGGGTATAAAATCGTCGTGGGGGTTATAGTCCTTTTGGTTCTCCACATAGCAGAGCGGGTCCCTTAATTTGCCTACATCGTGATAATACGCTGCGGCTTTGGCAAGCTGTGGGTTTTCCCCAATCGCCAATGCGCAAAGCTGAGCTAAATTCCCGACGGACAAGCTGTGGTTAAATGTGCCGGGAGCTTCAGTGGACAACCTTTTCAAAAGCGGAGCGTCGAAAGAACATATCTCTTCCAAACCAAAGTTCGTGGATAGTCTAAATATTTTTTCAAAGGCGGGAAGTACGGTTATAAAAAGCGCCACCGACAACACTGCTGATAGAAACGACCACATGCCCGAATAAAGAATATCTTGCCAGTCATTCTCAAGGACAACCGCAGAAGAAAGCATGGCTACAGGAGCGATAAACGCTGCGATAAATAGCCCGTTCAATAAAAAGCGCATGCGGGTATAGGTCTTTTCCATCATGAGTATCATATAAGTTCCCGCCACAATGCCTGTCAGCATAGCGGAAGCAGAAATAAGGGTTTCGTGAATTCCGTATAAGATGACAAAACACAGAAAATATCCCAAATTTATAAAAATATTCGCCATGAGCGCCGCTCTTTTGTCGATAAGAATTCCTATGAGCAGTCCCGCAAGAGCCAAGGGCATAAGATACACGCTTGCATACTTTCCAAGAATATATGACAGAAGAAGCGTAATCAGCACAGCCGTAAGCAACACCGCCAAGAGCTTGCCGTTTTCCAATATATCTTTTTTTGTCTGTAAAATATAATAGAGGAATACTATCTGCAACAAAGCCAAGACCGCCGCAAGAGCGAATATCTGAATAATCGTCCTTGACTGTGTGACCGCCTGCGCAAAGTCCCCCCAGCCCTTGTCTATAAGCTTGACAAGCATGGCAAGGAAGATTGAAAATATTATTATTATCACATGATTTAAGACAAGCTTTTTGTTTAAAGCCTTATTTCTTTTGTTTGGTACATTATTATTGTTTTCCATATTTATCCTTATTGTTCGCCAATCAACATTTCTACCTCATAGTATATATCTATTTTTACAGATTTGTCCAGTCTTTTTATGTCGAACCATTTTCTTACGCGTTTCATATCCTCGTCCATTTCCTCTTCCAATCTGTCAAAAAGCTCAATAATCTCGACTTCCGCTTCCTTAAGCACATCAATATCTATTTTTTTTGGAACGGTCTCAAAATATGTAATCTTCTCCGCTTCGAACTTCATGCCCCCGCCCAAGACTACCTTCTCCGTCTTGGTCTCATAATGAGAAAAAGGAACTTTCTTTTTCTTATTTATCCAATTGAAAAACGGTATATTATACTCGCTATAAATTTTCCCCGTCCTCACATAAACCAGCTTTTGGGGGTATATAGTCTTGCTTTTGGTTAACCAAACCTTGCCGTATACTTGTCCGCCCGCTTTTGTGTAAACGGTCGTGTTTTCGTCCGAATAGATATACGCTCCAATAAGCTTTTGTCCTTTCTTCACCGCCTGACCTTTTTTTACAAGCGGTGTTCCGCCCGTAACGGTAATTCTGGTTATTACGCTGTCATATTTACTGGTTATATCCTTTAACTCGTCTTTTATGTCCTCTATGTTCGGCAAAGGCAGTTCTTCAAGGATTGTTATATTGATTGTGGTTCCGCCTTTTTCCACCGCCGCATTGGCTATCCCCTCTATTTTTATGATGTCTTCCTCAAGCTTTTTGATGTCCACTTTCTTAAAGACCGACGGCGGTTTTATATGTTCGTAAGCGGTTTCAAGCACTATCTCTTTGTCCACTTCTTCCAAGCCCTCGATATTCAGATTGAATATGCAATTTGAATATACAAAAAGCATAATCACTGCCGCCACAAATCCGACGATTAACCCCGCTCTATTAAGATTCCTTTGCATAAAAACAAAAGCGCCTCTTTTACTCAGCACCTTATACTCTATATTATATTCTTCAAGGATTTTTTGACACAGGTATTGCTCTTTTAGGCGGACAAAAAACTCCAATCGGTCTTTATAAAATCTCGGTTTAGCCACCGTAACGCCTTTTTTTATCAATATGTTGATAGAAAAACAGGATTTGTTCCTTATGCTGAACTTGACTTTGCTCATTTATCTTCCCTCGTAATAAGCTTGATGTCCCCTTTTATGTAGATTTCATCGCTGTTTATATGTGCGATATCTAAATTTTCACCCTCTAAAATAAGCCTTGCGTTTTTTAACTGTATAATTATCGCATTGGGGCTGTATCTGAACAGTCCTTTATGCCCTTCGACAAGTATCCCCGAAAAATCCACAAGCATGACCCTTACGCCGCCTATGCTGTCTTTTAAGGGCATATTGGTATTAAAGACCAGATTGTTATAAATTGACATAATAATAGTTTATTGGAATAAAAAATAAATAATGACAAAGTCTATCCATTTCTGAGCTTATTCAAAAACTTTTCAAAATAATCGGGAAGCAGGGCGGTGAATAACATTTCTTCTTGTGTCCCAGGGTGTTTGATAATCAGCTTATGGGCGTGCAAAAGCTGACCGTGAGCGAACCTTTTCTTGGTGCCATATTTGGCGTCGCCCACAATGGGATGCTGAATATGTTTCATATGAACTCTAATTTGATGAGTCCTCCCCGTATGCAGTCGAAATTCCACAAGAGTATAGTCCATAAACCGCTCAAGTACCCTATAATAGGTCTTGGCATATCTTCCGCCCTCTCTGACCGCCATTTTCTTTCTGTCGACGGCATGGCGTGCTATGGGCTCTTCTATCTCCCCTTCGTCGTCCTTAAGGTTGCCTTCCACGACTCCCAAATAATATCTCATAGCGGTTCGGTTAGCTATTTGATTTGCAAGTGAAATATGGGAGTCATTGTTCTTGGCTATTAAAATCAGCCCGGATGTGCTTTTATCCAGCCTGTGGACAATCCCATATCGCAATTCGCCGTTGATATCCGATAAGTTCTTTATGTGATACATAGCCGCATTGACCAAAGTATCTTTTGGGCTGGCTTGGCAGATATGTGTGACCATTCCGCGGGGTTTGTTGACCACCGCAAAATCTTCGTCTTCATAAACTATGTCCAAAGGAATGTTTTGAGGGAAAGCTTTTATAGGAAGTTCCTCTTCCAAAAAAACTTCGATAGCCCAGCTCTCTTTGATTTCTTCCCCGCTTTTTTTTAGGACTTGACCGTTGCAAAGAACTTTGTCTTTTTCTATCAATTTTTTTATTTGAGACCTTGAAAGGTCAAGTTTTTCAGATAAATAAATATCAAGCCTCTTGCCCTTGTCTTCTGATTGGGGAACGAATACTTTTTTCATTGGGACTCTTTTTGCGGCTTTTGGGATTGCTCTTTTCCATAAAAGAATAAGACATAGATAATGAGCAATATTGTACCCACCGTAAGCGCACTATCTGCAAGATTAAAGACCGCGAAATCGATTATTTCAACATATACAAAATCCCTAACATATTTTAGGGCTATTCTATCCACAAGGTTGCCTATCGCCCCTCCAATAATCAAAACAAGGGAGCTTCTAAGCAGGATGTTTCTATTTTTGGCGCTGAAGATAAGAAAAACCAATAGTCCAAAAGCGGACACAGCGGATACTATTGTCAGTATAGAGGTATGCTCACCAAACATGCCAAATGAGGCACCCGTATTCCTCACGGCGGTGAAAGACAATACGCCTTTTATGATATCTATTTTGCCGTCTCTTTCCACCTTGCCATATATAAACTCTTTTGTGAGAAGGTCGGCGGCAATGACGACGCCGATAAGCAATAGTTCTATCAGTATGAATTTCCAATACTTTTTTATAAAGTCTTTCATATCTTCCCTTTTGTTTTTTTGGTCTCTTTGTTTTTTGGCAAAATTATATACATTTTTTGTTTTATATGCTCTATCTTTCCGCCTATCGCATATACCGCTCCGCTCAAGAAATCCAGCATCCTTTGGGCAAGTGCGGTGTCGATACCTTCAAAATCCACAATAAAGCCTTCATTGTCCATTAAGCTGTCCAAAAGAGAGCGGATGTCAGAAAAACTCTTGGGACGATTTATGCTGACATCGTTTGCACAAAAAGTTTTCCGCTCCTTTTTTTCTCTGCCTTGAAGATAATCGAAAAATCCCCCCATTGCTTATTTCCTTTCGCCGAAAATGGCTCTTCCCAGCCTTACCAAGTTCGCACCATGCTCTATGGCAAGAAGATAGTCGTCCGACATGCCCATGGAAAGATGCCTTATATCATTATTGTCACTTTTAAGGCGGTCAAAAACTTTTTTTGCCTTATCGAAAAGTTTTATCAATTCGCTTCTCTCTATGTCATACGGCGTTACTGCCATGACGCCTCTAACTCTTATGTTCTCAAAACTCTTTGCGAGAGAGGCGAATTCAAAAGCTTCCTCAAACAAAATCCCGCCTTTGGACTCTTCACCCCCCGCATTTATTTGGATAAGGATATCTTGAAGCTTTCCTTTCTTCCTTGCCTCTTGGTCTATGGTCTGCAAGAGCTTTGGTCTGTCGACGCTGTGGATGAGCCGAACCTTGTCGATAAGGTATTTGACTTTGTTGGTCTGAAGCCTGCCTATAAAATCCCATGTGAGACGCTCGTCATATTTGGATAAAAGCTCCTGAACTCTGTTTTCACCCGCGGTTTTAATCGGAGTGCCCTCAATCGCCCGCAAAACAACCTCAAGTGGCTGGGTTTTAGTGGCGGCGATGACCTCCACGCTCTCAGGATCGGCTATCTTTTCTATTTTTTCAAATATTTCAAATACATTGCGTTTCATTGAATCCATATCTCAAATATGATAGCATAAGAGGGAGATTTTTTCAATCAAAATAAATGTTCCCTTTTGTCTAATTGAGAACATTTAGACGCTTAATGCTTTTTGTAAATATTTTGAGATTATTCCATATCTTGCTCTAAGTCTTCTTCGGGTTGGTCTCCCATATCATTAAGGCTTTCCTCACGGCTTATACGGTTTATGCTGATTTCATAAGCTACTTTGGTGACAAGTTCTCCGTCTTCAGTCATTTTCTGATAAGTTCTACTCTGTACTCTGCCGTTTATTACTAATTTCTCGCCGACTTCCAATTCTCTTACGAATCGTGCGTTTCTGCCCCACGCTATACAGGGCAGATAGTCCGACTTGTTATAAGCTCTGTTAACAGCCAAAAGAATATCACATATCTCCCTTTTGAAAGGCGTTGTGCGGTATACCGGAGGCTTGCATATGAATCCCGTAAGGTCTATGATATTGGGATTTCTTTCAGGGTCATAGTCCAAAATATCCCTAACAAAAACCGTAAGCAAAAGTCTTGATTTCCCGTCAATAATTTTATTATAACTTCGCAATTGTCCAGTGATAGTGACAGGTTGCTCTCCAGACACCCTCTCATCCTGCAAAAGCCTTTCAGAAATAGTAATAGGAAGAATATCGACTTGTTCGCTTAATCTCGGCACTGTAATAAAAGCTTCGTAAAAACCTTCTCCAAACATTTGGTGCGAATACTTTGGTCCCTCAGAAATAACCCCCGACAATGTAACAATATTGTTATTCATTAGCTCATAATTCATTTTTGGTACCCCTCCAGGCAGACTACCTTTTTTTCTGTCTACCGTTATTGTCTATATAATAGTCGTCTTTTATAATAAGCTCATCCATTCTTACACAAGTCATTTTTTTGTTTTTCAACCCCATAAGTACAAGGGGCAAAGCTTCAAGAATGTAATCGCTATTATTATGGAATAAGACTATTGACCCCTTTTTGACTTTTGCAAGCACTCTATCGGCGATTTGTCCCCCTTTTAGTCCCTTCCAATCCAAGCTATCCACATCCCACTGTATGCAATACATGTTGCTTTGTTCTATGTAGTCGAGCAGATTGTTGTTATACTCTCCGAACGGTGCTCTAAAGTACAATGTCTTTTCATTGGTTATATCATAAATCTTTTTATTTGTAGTTTCAATCTCTTTTTTTATTTCTTCAGGCGAAAGAGTATTCATATGCAAATGGTTTGTGCTATGGTTTGCAAGTAGAAAACCTCTTTCGTGGATTTCCTTTGCTTTTTCGGGGAATTTATCTATCCAAAAACCGACTACAAAAAAAGTCGCCTTCATATTGTATTCATCAAGAATATCCATTATTTTTGTAGTTTTATCTGCCCCCCATGCCGCATCAAACGACAATGCCACAAGGTTTTCTTCACACTCCACGCTGTATATAGGTAGTTTTTTCTTGGCAGAAAATGCTGTTGTAATATCTGTCGTAAGGTAGAGCGAACAAGCTATGATTATTGTGGCAATTATTAAAATAGCAACAATAATTTTGCTTTTCTTTATTACAATGAACATTTTCTTACCTCTTTAATGTTATCACAGGGTTCATACAATAAAACAACTAATTTTGTCGTTTTCAGTCTTATCACATATCCCTGTTATAATAAGGTTATGCTTAAGAAAATGCGCTTAGTACAAATTATTTTGCCTTTACTTTGTGGCGATTTAATAAAAACTCCAACTTGCTGATATTCGCTTCGTCAAAAGAAAGCCTTGGCGAAATCGCTCTTATGGTATCATAACCATTCTCATCTTTATAGAAAAAAACTCTGTTGCCTTCAATTTTATATTCATATAAGTGGAGCCAGTTAATGTATCTAAAAGGCGTGACTATACCTCCGTCAAGGACGGCAAATCGGCAAGTCATCATTTTTATTAATAAGGCGGAAAACATTATTAAGATGAAGGTAATTGAACAAAAAATTATGTATAATCGGGTCATAAACATGAGTATCAGCGCCACCACAATTAGCAAAACATAAGTAACAAGTAATAGCACATGCCAAACCCTATTATAATAAAGGGGTATAAGTATTATTGCGTTATTATATTTTTGTTTGAGTCTTCGAACCTTTAGCATAGCCCTTGAGCAAAGCGCCGCCGAGCCTGCCGCGAGTATTATGAACAGTATATCGATTATCCAATACATATTTATATTATAACTCACTGCATTATATATTTCAATAGATTGTATTATCTATTTTATAAAAAATGAATTTCTAATATTTTTTATGTATAAATATTCAATAGCCATAGCTATGCACCTGCAAGAATGCTATATAACAAGCTAATGACTGCTTAGAAAAGATTTAATTTATAATCTACATGTTTATAATAATAGAAATTCAATATTGACTTTATATTAAGGTATAAGGTATAATAATTCTTGTATACGAATATATAAGGAGGTCACTTATGGTAAAAAAAGATGTGACAGTTGATAAATTAAAAGAGCTTGCCAAACAGCTCAGAAAAGACATCATTCAGACTACTGTTTGGGCTGGTTCGGGACATGTGGGCGGCGCTATGAGCGCAGCGGATTATTTGGTGGCGTTATACTTCAAGTATTTAAATATCAACCCCAAAGACTGCAACAAGCCCGATAGAGACAGGTTTATCCTTTCCAAAGGTCATTCCGCGGTTGGATATATACCTTGTCTTTCGCTTCGGGGCTATTTTGAAAAAGACAAACTCAAAACCTTCAATCATTTTATGTCGCCCTTCGGCATGCACCCAGACTCATTGAAAGTGCCCGGCTGCGACTGCAGTACAGGCTCGTTGGGACACGGTCTTTCTATCGGCGTGGGGCTTTGCCTTGGCGCCAAGCTGCAAAAACAAACCTATAAGACAGTCGTCATGCTGGGTGACGGAGAATGCTGCGAAGGCTCGGTTTATGAGGCTATGATGGCAGCAAAACACTATAAGCTCGACAACCTCATCGCCATTGTGGACAGAAACGGTCTTATGATAGACGGAAGGACCGAAGATGTTATGAGTCTTGAACCTTTCGCTGACAAGTGGAGAGCTTTTGGCTGGAATGTTATAGAAGTATCAGACGGAAACGACATGCAACAGGTATGCGACTCGCTGGACCAAGCATGGAATAACGACACATCTCTTCCCACGGCTATTATTGCCAAGACAGTTAAGGGTAAGGGAGTGAGTTATATGGAAGACGATGTCAAGTGGCACTATGGCGCGATAGACTCGGAAAAAGCCGAAATCGCCTATGCCGATATCGAGAAATTATAATTTTTGGGAGGACAATATGGCTGAGAAAAAATCCACGACAGGAACAACTTGGAATTGTTATGATGCAAATACTATGTCCGCTAGAGAAATCTATGGCAGAGTATTGAGAGAAATGGCAAAGACCAATGACAAGATTGTAGGCGTCACCGCCGATCTTGAAAAATCAACAAATATAGGTATTTTTGGAAAAGAATTCCCTGACAGAATGTTTAATGTGGGAATTGCCGAACAAAACCTTTTTGGCGTTGCTGCGGGTCTGGCAAAGAGCGGACTTATCCCCTTCGCTTCAACTTTTGCTGTATTCGCATGCCTTAGGGGCGGCGAACAAGTAAGGACGGATATCTGCTATCAAAATCTTCCCGTAAAGATTATTGCGACTCATGCGGGTATTTCCTTTGGTCAAGCGGGCTCCACACACCACTGCACCGAGGACCTTGCGATTATGAAATCATTCCCCAATATGACTGTTATCGTTCCCGCAGACGGTGCAGAAACTGGAAGAGCCGTTGAGGCTTGTATGGACATCGACGGTCCTGTTTATATCCGTGTGGGCAGAGGCTTTGAGCCTCCCTTCCACCATGACCAAAACTTCAATTTTGAGATTGGAAAAGGCGAAATTGTCCATGAGGGAAGCGACTGTACCATAATCACCTGTGGCATAGGCGTGTTGCAATCTGTTATCGCCGCCAAAGAACTTAAGAATGTGGACGGTTTGTCCGTAAGAGTTATCAATATGCACACCATTAAGCCCATAGATAAGGATATTATAGTCCAAGCCGTCAAAGAGACCAGAAGAATTATTACCATTGAAGAACACAACACCATAGGCGGTCTGGGCGATTCGGTCGCTGCGGTTATTGCTGAAAGCGGAAAAGGCTGTGCCTTTACAAAAATAGGGCTTCAAGACGAATTCAGCATGGTTGGATATCCCGAAGACCTTTACTCTCACTATAAACTTGACTCTAACGGCATAGCCGAAACAGTAAGAGAGATTATGGGCAAGGAGTTCGAAGAAGACGAAGACTGGGAAGATGAAGTATAACGGGAGGTGTATTTATGAAAGCTTCTAAGCAAGATAAACTGGTAGCACAGCTGTTCTTTAGCGCCGCCTTTCCTGTAATGAAAGTTGTCATTGAAGAAAACCCAAAAATTAAGAAAAAGTGGGAAAATGTAGAGGCTGTCGTTCAATTCAGAGGCATGGACGACGACGGAGACCTCGTGTGCCACCTCATTTTTGACAAGGGTAATTTAACAGTAGTACAAGGCGAATATGACCAAAAGCCCGACCTTGAGCTGACATTCAATACCATAGCCAAAATGGTAAGGATGTTCAAGGGAAGTATGACCAGTCTGCCCGATATGAAATGCATCTTCAAAGGTCTTTTCACCAAACCCGCTCTCTTAATCAATACAATAATGCTCCTTATGCAGCTTATGTTGATGATGCCGACAGTAGAGCCCACGGACGATCTTAAAAAGTATCTCAAAGTAAAATTGAGTTTGTATATGATTACGACCGCGCTTTCTGTCGCCAACAAGCTTGGATGGGAAGGCATAAAAGACTGGACAATGCAGCCCGATAGAATTTATCAATTCATAGTCGGAGACCTGAAAGAACCAAAAATTGCATGTTACTTAAGAGTAAAAGGCGGAAAGTCAAAAGCTGGCAGAGGAGTCTATCAAAGAAAGAATCCTTTTGTATGTTTCCACTTTTTCAGCATTGACGGAGCTATCAGCACATTGCTGAGGAAAAAAGAATTCGTAGAAAGCGTGGAAGCTGGCGATGTCGAAATTATTGGAGCTCCCGAATATGGCGCACAATTAAACGATATCATGTCGATACTTCAGGATTTATTGGTGACTTTATAAAAAGGACAATCGCTACTTATTAGAGCCGCTATTTTAGCGGCTCTTTTATTTTCTAAATATGAATAGATATTCGTGTGCTAGGAGTAGAAAATTATATTTTATACTATTTTTTCTCCATAATGGAGTCGCTTTACAGTTATGTTGTTCTTTTATTGCAATTTCCTTTAATCTAAAGCCAGCCCCTTAAAACACCTGCATTACTTCAAAGCCTAAAGGCTGCACCATAAAAAAACATAGCCCCGCCGCCGACAAAAGGTTCGGCATATTTAGTAAAAGCAGCGTCAGACGGTATGAATTTTATTATATCTTTAACTAAGCTGCCCTTCCCCCCTGCCCATTTTACGAATGGCTTTAGGCTTATGCTATTTCTTTTATACATTTTTTACCTTTTTTATAGGATAATTATATGGATTTCTTAATGTAATATAGGTTATTTTATAGAATATTGCAAGCTTATCTTGTTTATTATAACCATGGGCAAGAATAATATGGTATAATGAAATTAGACAAAATTGGGAGGAAGAAATGTCAGTAACAACAAATTTGGTTTTCAAAGGCTATAAGGTCAAGGATATTCAGTTTAGAGCAGTGGATAATCCTCCGGGGGTGAAGAATTTTAAGCTTAATCCTAAGATTGGTTTTAGTTTAAGGAAAATTGACAAAGGGTTTGATATTTTGATGTCGGCGGCTATCGAAAAACAAGAAGACCCCGTCCCGTTTGAGTTCAATATTGGTCTTGTGGGGAGATTTTTTGTGTTAGGCGTGGATGCTGACATAAAAGTCTTGGCGCCAAGAGCGGCGGAAATACTGTTTCCCTATCTAAGAACAGTTGTCAGTTCAGTTACCATGAACGCCAATGTGCCGCCCTACATTCTGCCCACGATAGATATCGCAAAGCTGTTTGAAAAAATAAATATCCAAGACAGCTCCTTGACAAATTCCAGAGGCGGCTCGGAAATAACCAAAGTCTATATCTAAACCTTATAATACAGCTTTTTTATAAAATAAAGAGCTATTTTCTCGGGAAGAATTTTCCTTGCAAAAATAGACAATCTGTCAAGTATCCCCGCTCCATAAATTATGGGCGGGTTTTTCTTTCTCATAATCTTGAGTGCGGCTAAAGCGACCTTTTCGGCTGTTATGCCGTTTTGTTCAATTAAATAAAGCCTTTTCACCGCATTGTTCAGAAAGAGGTCCTTTGACTTATATACATTTCTCTTATATGTGAAAGCTGTCCTTGTTCCTCCCGGCAACAAACTCGTAATATAGATATTTTCCCTTTCAAGCTCTGCCCTTAAACTAAAACAAAGCATATCGACAGCGGCTTTTGAAGCGGAATAGTAAGGATCGTATAATATGGGCATGACGCCGCCGACGCTGCTGATAACAATAATTCTGCCCCCTTTTTCTTTCATAGAAGCGCTTGCTATTCTTATGGCGGTTAGTACTGCGAAAAAATTGACCTCAAACAAATAGCGATAGTCCCTTTGTCTTACCTTTTGTATCTCCGCTGCCATACTGTACCCTGCTGAATATATCAATAAATTGGGCTTATTCTTTTGGCAAATGTCAAAGAGTGCCTTCTCATATCTGAATTTATCCTCAACATCAATTTCATGACTTTCCACTTGGGTTCTTGGACACACTCTGCGAGATATATTGGTTACTTGATAACCTTTTTCTAAAAGCTTATCTATTATCGCAAGACCTATTCCGCTGGAGCCGCCTATCACTAAAGCTCTTTTCATAAGATTATTATGTGAGAAAAAAAGAAAAAAGGGCAAGTTGCCCTTTTTCCCGATAATTTTTTTGTTTATTTCTTATTCAGCTTTTTCCGTTTTCTCCACTTCGCCTATTTTGTCAGATTTTTTGGGGACATTGGGCATTATCGCATTTAATACGACGCCCACAACAGTAGCTATGAAAAGACCGGAAAGGTTAAGGGAGAAATTCTGTGTAAAGTTGATGTTTATACCCCCGATTATAGAAATTCCAATACCTAAAACCAGAATTAAGGATACGACGATGATATTTCTGAACTCCGACATATCAGTATCCGATTCCGCAAGGGTTCTGATACCGATAGCTGCTATCATTCCAAACAGCACAAGCTCAATTCCGCCCTTTACCGGACCGGGTATGGTTTGAAGCACCGCACCAAATTTGCCGAAAAAGCCAAGGATTATGGCAAACAAAGCTGTCCACCTTAAGACACTTGGGTTATAGTTCTTAGTCGCCGCCAAAACACCGGTGTTCTCGCTGTAAGTAGTGTTTGCAGGACCGCCGAAGAAACCTGCCGCCATAGTGGCTAAGCCGTCTCCGATCAAAGTCCTGTGGAGACCAGGGTCTTTGAAAAAGTCTTTTCCTACTACTGCGCTATTGGTAGTAATATCGCCAATATGTTCCATAAAAGTGACCATAGCTACGGGAGCTATCGATAAGATAATCGCAAGGTCAAATTTTGGCAAGCTGAAAAACCCTTCGGTCACATAGGGAATATTTATCCATTCATTGGTCTTGAATGGGGAATAGTCCATAGCAAAAACGCCCGCCGCATTCAAAATAATACATAGGATATAACCTGACGCCATACCTATAAGTATGGGGATAAGTTTCCAGATTCCTCTATACTTTATGGCGTTGCAAAGCACGACCACAAGAACGACAAACAAGGCGATAAGCCAGCTTATGCCTGCAGGGTCTCCGCTGTTCATGCCGCTGGCGTCTTGCACACCGACTGAAGCAAGGCTAAGTCCAATAACCACAATAACCGGACCTGTGACCACGGGAGGAAACAATTTCTTTATTCTTTCCACACCTACAAAATATACTATGAAAGCGAATAGCAGATACAATGCGCCCGCTATGATAATTCCGCCTTGAGCATATTCAATGCCTTTGGTGCTCACTGCATGTGCGGTTCCAGCGATAAAAGCAAAGCTTGAGCCCAAAAAAACAGGCACTTTACCTTTTGTCACCAAATGAAAGATAAAAGTGCCTATACCTGCTGTCACGAGAGCTAACGAGGCGTTCAAACCCGTCAATAACGGTACAAGCACAGTAGCCCCAAACATAGCGAATAAATGCTGAAAAGCAAGCAGGATATCCATGCCTGTCGTTTGTTTAGCGTTCCCGACATTTTTTCCCATATGGTACCTCCAAAAATTATTGTCCTAACACAAATTTATATAAAAATTGCCTATATGGCTTATAGGCTAATTTTTAATTAAAACCTTTTATATTCTAACATCAATCGACAGAAAGTACAAGGTATATTTGTAGATTTTTCTATCTGTTGATAATATTTCTTACAGCGTTTTATCCTTTTTAGCATAGTCTTATTGAAAATACATGATTCCGCTTTCAAATATTTTCATATCAAATTCTCCGCCCAAATTCTTATAGAGGTTTGGACCTATCCTTTCAGCGTGCCCCATTTTGCCAAAGATTCTGCCGTCGGGAGAAGTTATGCCCTCTATTGCCTGCATGGAGCCCGTCGGGTTATAGGGGGGTATCATTGTGACATTGCCCTCTAAGTCCACATATTGTGTGGCAATTTGACCGTTCTCTACTATTCTTTGCATTTCCGAAGGTGAAGCTATGAATTTCCCTTCTACATTACTTATGGGGACGCTGAAAATATCACCTACCTTTACAGAGCTTAGCCAAGGGCTTAAATTAGAACAAACCCTTATATTAGCAATAGTGCTCACATGCCTGCCTATGTCGTTGTAGGTAATAGTAGGAGAATTTTCATCATGTGGTTTGATTTTGCCATAGGGCAAAAGACCAAGCTTTACTAATGCCTGAAAACCGTTGTCAATGCCAAGAATAAGTCCGTCTCTATTATGAAACAAATCATATAAGGCATCGACAAGAACGGGGTTTCTAAATGTAGTGGCTATAAATTTTCCGCTGCCGTCGGGCTGGTTGCCGCCCGAAGCTCCGCCGGGGAAAGCTATGATTTGGGAATTACGGATAGCATTTTTGAACCTTTCTATTGTGTCCTTAATGTCACCTGGGACAAGGTTTTTTACTACAACGATATCAGTCTCAGCTCCTGCAAGTTTAAATCTTTTGGTGGTGTCGTACTCGCAGTTTGTACCGGGAAAAACTGGTATAAACACTCGTGGTTTCGCCACCTTAGTCTTGCATTTATAGGTTTCGTTGACTATATAATCAAAAGCCTTCGCCTCTCCCTCGGCTTTTGCTATTATAGGGAATACCTTTTCAAGTCGGGAGGTATAGGCTGATCTGATTTCTTCTTTAGTCAAAGTGAAATCGTTGCCCTTAACGGCTCCGCTGTCATCGACTATGCCCAAATAATCAACATCTTCTATGGGAAGTTCCTCTATGTCTTTTATGGCGACAATAAAATCCCCATACGACGGCATAAATAAATCAATATCCGTTCTTGCAAATGAAATACCGCTGCCCTCTCCCACAAGCGACTTTATCAAATCGGTCATAACGCACCTTTCCACGACGGTCGCCGCCTCGATATTGCCTTTTTCTATGTTGATGTTTAGGATATTGTATAACTTGATAAGGTATTTGAAGTCAGGAATAAAATCCTTGTCGCGCTTAAGCTTTATTCTAAACAGCTTTTGACCTTTTTTGAATACATTGCTTATCAGAGTGTCGGCTCTGCCTATGCCCATGGCAAAGGATATAAGGGTAGGCGGAACATCCATCTCATTGAATGAACCGCTCATGGAGTCCTTTCCGCCTATTGCGGCTAAGCCAAGATTGTATTGGGCATATAATGCGCCCAAAAGCGCCGAAGTGACCTCTCCCCATCTTCTTGGGTCGTTTCTTAACTTCTTAAAAAATTCCTGCAGAGAAAGCCGTATTGTGTTATGCCCCACACCGCTTGCCACAAGTTTGTTGATAGATAAAATAATGGAGTATATCGCCCCATTAAATGGGGATATCTCCAAAAGCTCTATAGGGCATGCGAAAGTGGAAACGGTCGCAGTGTTAGTTTCGCCGCTCACTGGAGGCTTCGACGCCATGACAAGACTTGGGGTCAGCTGATACTTTCCGCCAAGCGGCACAAAAATTGAGCTTGCGCCTATGGTGCTGTCGAACATATCGACTATGCCCTTTTGGGAGCATGCGTTGAGAGATGACAAGTCTTTCAGCACTGCCTCTTTTATGTCTCTTTCAGCGGTTTTGATTAATTCCTCGTTCTCTTTTGTCAAGACGCTTTGGCTTTTGTCGTATATAAGTGCCTTGGATATTTGCTTGACGCCGTTTGTGTTCAAAAATTCCCTTTTGATATCCACGATTGTTTTGCCGTTGAAAAACATTCTCATCCTTCCCGTTGTCGTGACCTCGGCGATATTCACAGCATTTAAGTTCTCTTCGGCACACAATTCAATAAACTTTTCCAAATCACTCTTATGGATAACCACCGCCATTCTTTCTTGGGATTCGCTAATGGCAAGCTCAGTGCCGTTAAGTCCCGGGTATTTCTGGGGGACTTTGTCTAAATAGATATCCAAACTGTCCGCAAGCTCTCCTACTGCTACGCTGACGCCACCCGCCCCAAAATCATTGCATTTGATTATCATAGGAGCGACATCCGCTCTTTTGAAAAGTCTTAATAGTCTTCTTTCAATAAGAGGATCACCTTTTTGCACCTCGGCGCCGCATTCGTTTATGGAGTCTTCGTTATGCGCCTTGCTGCTGCTGGTAGCTCCGCCACAACCGTCTCTACCTGTCTCTCCGCCCACAATAAGGACAATGTCGCCCGCTTTGGGCTTTTGTCTGACTACATTTGCCTTGGGGACTCCGCCTATGACATAGCCTGCTTCCATTCTTTTCGCCTTGTAGCGGGGATGATAAATCTCATTTACTATCCCTGTGGGAACGCCGATTTGGTTGCCATAACTGCTAAAACCCTCCGCGGCAACCTTGGATAGGACGCGTTGAGGGAGCTTTCCTTTCAAGGTGTTTTCTATGGGTTCGGTGGGGTCTGCCGCTCCCGTCACCCGCATTCCTTGATATACATAAGCTCTTCCCGAAAGCGGGTCTCTAATCGCTCCGCCAAGACAAGTCGCCGCACCGCCATAGGGCTCAATTTCTGTGGGGTGATTGTGGGTTTCGTTCTTAAACATAATCAGCCAGTCTTCTTTCAAACCGTCGTTGTCCACTTCCACTTCCACACTGCATGCATTGATTTCATCGCTTATATCCAAGTTGTCCAAAACACCGTCTTTTCTTAGTTTCTTAGCGGCGATTGTGGCAATGTCCATAAGACATTTGTACTTTTCTTTCTTATCGCCGTTGATTTCCTCAAAAAGCTCTTCATATAACTCCAATGCCTTATTCAAATGCGGATTGTCGGAATCTATCGCAATATCCATAAGTTCAGTCAAGAATGTGGTATGTCTGCAATGGTCTGACCAATAAGTATCTATGACCTTAAGTTCTGTTATGGTGGGGTTTCTTTTTTCCTTTTCAAAATAACTTTGTATAAACAGAAGGTCTTCAAAAGTCATAGCGAATGATTGAGACTCATAGTATTCTTTTAATTGCTCTTTGTCATAGTCTATAAAGCCTTCCACCGTCTCCACATCTCTGGGTGCCCTGCATTCAAATTCAAGCGTTTGGGGCATTTGCATAGAACCTTCACGGCATTCCACGGGGTTAATTAAATAATTTTTTATCTTTTCATACTGTTTTTGGTCTATGCCCTCGATACAATATACTGTGGCGCATTTAATAAACGGTCTTGCTTTTTGGGTGAGCAGCTCTATGCACTGCATTGCCGAATCCGCCCTTTGGTCATACTGCCCGGGAAGAAACTCTACCACAAGGTATTTGCAGTCTGGGGCTTGGGGAAGCTCGTCCAAAAAGACATAATCTACGGGTTTTTCGCTAAAGATTGTATCCACAGCGGTTTGAAATTCCTCGTCCAGCCCTTGGATATCGTACCTGTTAAAAATCTTTAAGGACTTGGCTTGAATGTTCAAAACATCTCTTATTTCAGACAACAATATTCTTGCCTTTGGGTCAAAACCTTCTTTCTTTAAGGAAAATACTCTTTTAATCATTTTTGATACCTATGTCCTTGCGATAATGCATTCCTTCAAAATTTATTTTTTTAATATTGTTATATACCGCCTCACGAGCTTTGTCAAGATTTTCTTTTACGGCGGTGACGCCCAAAACTCTTCCGCCCGCCGTTCTTAAGTCGCCGTCTTTTTTCTTTGTGCCTGCATGGAACAGCAAGATATCGTCCTCTACATCCCCGATATTGATTTTATATCCGCTTTGATATTCCAATGGATAGCCCCCACTTGTCAAAATGATACAGACAGAGCTTTTATTTTGCCATTTAATTTTAATTTGATCCAGTTTTTGGTCTATAACCGCTTGCATAATATCAAATAAATCAGTTTCCAAAAGCGGAAGCACGACTTGGGTTTCGGGATCTCCAAAACGGGCGTTGTACTCAAGCACCTTTACGCCCTCTTCGTTCATTATCAGCCCAAAATATAATACGCCCTTAAAAGGTCTGCCCTCTTGGTTCATAGCGTTCATAGTGGGCAGGATTATTTCATTATATACCTTGTCGGCTATTTGGGGAGTATACACAGGACTTGGACTAAAGGCTCCCATACCGCCAGTATTGAGACCCTTATCGTCGTCAAATACTCTCTTATGGTCTTGAGAGGATACCATTGGCTTTATGGTCTTGCCGTCACAAAAAGTAAGGATGCTGACTTCTTTCCCCTCAATAAATTCTTCCACGACAATAGTTTTTCCAGCCTTTCCAAACCTTTCGGCAACCATAATATCATATACGGCGTTCTCGGCATCCTGAATCTTGTTGCAGATAATGACTCCCTTGCCTAATGCCAGCCCGTCAGCCTTGACAACAATGGGATAGGTCTGATTTCTGACATACTCTATCGCCTCGTGATAGTCGTCAAAGACCTCAAACTTCGGTGTAGGGATATTGTACTTTTTCATAAGGTTTTTTGCAAAAGACTTGCTTGCCTCAATATGGGCGGCGGCTTTATTTGGTCCAAACGCTCTATAGCCGTTCTCCTCAAGAATGTCCACAAGCCCTTCTGCTAATGGGTCGTCAGGCGCTACAACCGTCAAACCTATATCGGGGTGCTCTTGAAGAAATTTCAGAATCCTATTAAAATCCATAACTCCTATCTTTTCGCATTCGGCTATCTCCTCAATTCCTCCATTGCCGGGAAGACAATAAATCTTATTGACTTTTGGACTCTTTTTTAGCGCCCAAGCTATGGCGTGTTCTCTTCCTCCTTTCCCAATTAAAAGTATATCCATATCTCCTCCTTAGGATTTTTTAGTGCTTGAAATGCCTTTGTGCGCTGAATATCATAGAAATATTCTTTTGGTTGCAAAGGTCTATGCTGTCTTGGTCGCGTATGCTGCCGCCGGGTTGAATAATCGCTGTGATTCCGGCTTTGGCGGCTTCCTCAACGCAATCGTTGAACGGAAAGAAAGCGTCACTCGCCATAACAGCGCCCCTGACTTTTTCTCCCGAATGCTCTATCGCTTGTTTTGCCGCCCATATCCGATTGGTCTGTCCTGCGCCGATGCCTAAGGTAGCTTTGTCTTTAGCGACCACTATTGCGTTGGACTTGGTGTGTTTGACTACTTTCATAGCAAAGAGCATATCCTCAATCTCTTTTGGGGACGGGCTCTTTTTAGTGACGGTTTTGAGTTCCTCAATAAGTTCGATATCATAGCTCTGTACCAGAAGTCCTCCCAAAACCTTTTTATGATTATGGATGTTATTCGTAATTTTTCTGTCTATATCCTTAAGCTCCAAAACCCTTAGGTTCTGTTTTGTCTTAAGAATATCTAAAGCCTCTTTTGAGAATGAGGGGGCGATAACTATTTCCAAAAATATTTTGACCATTTGTTCGGCGGTTTCTTTGTCAACTTCGCCGTTTGCCGCCACTATGCCGCCAAAAATAGAAACAGGGTCTCCCTCATACGCTTTCATATACGCCTCGTATACGCTATCAGCTTCCGCTACCCCGCAAGGGTTTGCGTGTTTTACTGCCACTACTGCGGGTCTGTCGAATTCTTTCAAAAGCTCCAGCGCCCCGTTGGCGTCGTTGATGTTGTTGAACGAAAGTTCTTTCCCGTTGAGCTGTTTGGCTTGAGTCAAGGCTCCCCTAACCGGCAACGGCTCTTTATAGAATACTGCCGTCTGGTGGGGATTTTCGCCATAGCGCATATCCTGAGCTTTCTCATAAGCAAAGCTTATTTCGTCCGGATACTCTATGCCTATGCGTTCCCTTAAGTAAGAAGCTATCAAGGTATCATAGCATGCTGTGTGCTGATAAACCTTATACATAAGGTACATCTTGGTTTCCAGCGATACTTCCCCGTTTTCTTCAAGCTCCTTTATGACCTTGTCATAGTCTTTGGGGTCGACAATCGCCGCAACATCCTGATAGTTCTTGGCAGCGGACCTAAGCATTGTAGGGCCGCCTATGTCTATATTCTCAACGGCTTCTTGAAACTCTACGCCCTCTTTCATAATAGTATTCTTAAAGGGATATAGGTTGACCACAACTATGTCTATTGTGTTGATATTTAATGCCTTAAGCTGTGCGATATGTTCGGGATTTTTTCTCATTGCCAAAAGCCCCGCGTGGACATTAGGGTGCAAGGTCTTGACTCTTCCATCAAGGCATTCAGGGAAACCTGTTATTTCGGATATGCCGATAACCTTAATGCCGTTGTCTTTGAGGATTTTTGCAGTGCCGCCGGTGGATATTATTTCATATCTCAAATCCGTTAAGGATTTTGCCAGCTGGGTTATGCCTGTCTTATTCGATACACTAATCAATGCTCTTTTTTTCATTCTCATCTCCGTTTATTATTTTATTTATAGCTTTGGCATAAAGCTTGTGTTCAAGTTCAAGCACTCTTTCTGCAAGTGTCTCAGGAGTATCGTTTTCATAGACCTTGACCCTTTCTTGAAGAATTATTTCTCCGGTGTCCGTGCCTTCATCCACAAAATGTACAGTCGCTCCGCTGTATTCCTCTTTGTTTTCAATTACCGCTTTATGTACTTTCATCCCATAAAAACCGTCACCTGAATACTTTGGAATAAGAGAGGGGTGGATGTTTATTATTCTATTCCTATATCTTTTAACAATGTTGGGGGTAAGGATAAGTAGATAGCCCGCAAGAACTATAAGGTCGATCTGCCTTTTTTCAAGCTCTATGGTTATTTCTTCAAACATCTTGTCCAAGCTTGGATAATTGGCTTTTTTATATATTAAAGCGGGAATGTTCTCTCTTTTTGCCCTTTCAAGAGCGTATATGCCCTCTTTTGAAGCAACCACAAGCGATATACGGGCGTTTTTTATCTGCCCTAACTTTATGGAGTCGATTATCGCCTGCAAATTCGTACCGCTCCCCGATACAAATACCGCTATGTTTTTCAGCACAGCTTCACTCCCTCTCTCTTAACTACCCGTCCTATGACATGGGGCTTTTCGCCGTTGTCCGACAAGATTTTCAAAGCGTCTTTTTGATATTTTTCATCTATGGCTATCGCCATTCCTATGCCCATATTGAATGTGTTATATGCCTTTATGTCGGGTAAATTTGCTTTTTTCTGAAGCGCTTTGAACACCCTTGGGACCTGATAGGATTTTGTATCAATCTCCGCGCCCAAGCCTTTAGGCATCATTCGGGGGATATTCTCCAAAAATCCGCCTCCCGTGATATGGCTTATACCATTGACCTTTACGCTCTCTATTAAGGATAGTATACTTTTAACATATATTCTTGTGGGTGTCAAGAACAGATCAATCGGCTTAGCTTCAAGTTCTTGGTCATAAGTGGATAAAGTCTCAATGTACTCGCCATAAAGCTTTCTGACCAATGAATAGCCGTTAGAGTGTATACCTGAGGATTCAAGTCCAATAATAATATTCCCCTCTTGGATATCCTTTCCGTCTATGATTTTGTTTTTCTTAACTATCCCTACACAAAACCCCGCGATATCGTATTCGCCCTCTCTATAAAAGCCCGGCATTTCCGCTGTCTCGCCGCCTAAAAGCACGCACCCCGCTTGAATACAGCCTTCGGCGACGCCTTTAACTATTAGGGCAACCTTTTCGGGCTCCAGTTTGGGAATGGCGATATAATCCAAAAAGAAAAGTGGCTTCGCGCCTTGACAAATAATGTCGTTTGCACACATAGCCACTGCGTCAATTCCAATCGTATCATGCTTTTGGCTTATGAAGGCGTATTTAAGCTTTGTGCCCACGCCGTCCGTACCCGATACCAAGACATCTCCGTCCGGCTTGTCGTCTAAGGCATAACAGCCGCCAAACCCGCCTATGTCTCCAATCATACCTTTATCGAAAGTCTTTTTTACATGCTCTTTCATGAGCTGTACCGCCTTGTAACCGGCTTCCACATCGACTCCTGCGGATTTGTAATCTATCATAACTCCTTCCTTTGCTATTTTATTCCTTAAAAAGCTCCTCTCTCAAGGCCTTGTCGTCAGAGAGTATCTTTTGTCTCATATTATCCTTATGCGCTCTTAATTTATCCTTAAGATAGGGATACTTAAGTGCCATAATCTGAATAGCTAATAATGCGGCGTTTTCTGCTCCGTTAATGGCGACGGTAGCTACCGGAACACCTGAGGGCATTTGTACAGTTGACAAGAGACTGTCCAGCCCGTCCATAGTCGAACTTTTAATCGGCAGTCCTATTATCGGCAAAACGCAGTTTGCAGCAAGAACTCCGGCAAGATGAGCGGCTTTCCCCGCACAGCCGATTATCACATCAATTCCGTTCTTTTCGGCGTCCAGAGCAAACTGGCATGCTTCAAAAGGCGTTCTGTGTGCTGAGAGAACTCTGACTTCTGTATTAATACCGAATTCTTTGAATATCTCAATTGCTTTTTTGACCACGGGAAAATCGCTTTTGCTTCCCATGACAATAGCTGCTTTAGGCATCAAGTACCTCCATAGGGCTTTTTATAATATTTTGTGAGAAATAAGAAAAAAAGGCGTCGCTTAAGGCGATATTATTTATTATTATTAATTCATTAATCTTTGTCATAATACGCCCGCCTTTCGCTTTTTTGGTAGTTTAATAATGGATCGCCAATATAAAAGCAAAAATAGCGGTTTTATGCCAGCCACTACTTAGTAAAAAACTTTACCAATAGCCAGGGTATTTATGGTACCCGGTAGAGACAATGAACCCGTATCGTTCATTTTATATTGGCGAATTATGTATTATTATAATGCTTACATATTACCATAGCTATAAAGTTTTTGTCAAATAAAAGCGTATACAAAAAGAACTTATTCAAGCTTTTGGCAAGAGTTTTTATTCTTTGAAAAGTTCATATCTCAAAGGTTTTTTTATATGGCAAATGACCGCTCGGTGTGAGCGGTCATTTGGGTTTTTGACAATTTAATTACATCGCTACAAGGAAGAAACGAAGTGCAAACAATATCGCAAGTACAAGTATAACCGTATCTTTCTTGAAGAAATCCTTGACATCGTCCAAAGAACGAATGGAGGCAAGTCTTAAGATGATGTATGAAATCATACCAAGAGCTATACCGTTGGAGATAGAATAAGTAAGGGGCATCATTATCAATGTGATAAATGCAGGTATAGCGCTTGTCATATCTGAAAAGTCTACTTCTTTGAAGTTCTTGAGCATAAGAACGCCGACAAACATCAAAGCGGGAGCGGTAGCTGCGGCAGGTATAATAGCCGCCAAGGGGCTAAGGAACATGGCTATTATGAAAAGAAGAGTAACTACTAAGGATGAAAATCCTGTTCTTGCTCCTGCTGAAACGCCTGAAGCAGATTCTACATAAGTGGTAACCGTCGAAGTTCCAGCAACGGCGCCTACTACTGTGGCGATAGCATCGCTCATAAGTGCTTGTTGTAGTCTTATGGGATTTCCATTCTTGTCAAGCATGCCGGCTTCAGCACATGTGCCTTGAAGAGTACCCATAGTATCGAACATATCAATAAGACAGAAAGTGATGACAAGCATTATTGCTGAAAGAATTGTACCTACTTCCCAATACTTAAAGCCTTTGAACGCAGCTCCTAAACTGAGTTCGCCAAAAGCTTTGAAAGCATCGGCGGGGTTAGAAAGACCGCCAGTAAAAGCTGAATAAGCCGAAGGGTTTCCGATATTGAAAAGATAATATATGCCAGCGGTGACAATAATACCGATAATAACCGCGCCACCTCTAAGCTTAGTTTTAGATAAAGTGCCAATTAAGAAGAAACCAAGTAAAGCCGCTATGGGAGCACATATGGTGTACCAATCTTGAGTGAGGTCAACGAATTGAACTTGAACAAAAGGATTGGCTGTGATAATGCCTGCATTTTGGAAAGCGATATAAGCAATAAACAGTCCGATTCCTGCGGGGATGGCTTTCTTCAAGCTTTGGGGCAATGCTTCAAATATAACTTTTCTGATACCTGTCACGGATACTATGAGGAATAAGATACCCGATATAAAGACAATGGATAATCCAGCTTGATAAGCTTCGGGTGTAAACGCCGCAGCTGCTCCAAAACCGGTAAGCATAAAAGCTACAAAGAAAAAGGAATTAAGTCCCATTCCCGGAGCCTGTGCAAAAGGCACCTTGGCAAGCAGAGCCATAAGCGCTGTTCCCACTATTGCGCCGATCGCAGTCGAGATAAAGATTGCAAGCAGCAGTGTGGGATTGCCGTCGCCGACCATAGCAGAGGGGTTGACAAACAGAATATAGCACATGGCGAAAAATGTTGTCAGACCGCCGATAATCTCTGTTCTGAAAGTAGAACCCTTGGCTGTAATTCCAAAGTAATCGTCAAGCTTCTTAAGAAAACCGACTTTAGCCTTGGTTTCTTGGTTGTTACTCATTGGTTACCTCCTAAAAATAATTTATATTTGTTTTTTCAACACAAATAAAAAATGATGGCTCTAACCTCAATTCGCCATCATAAACACGATAAATATGGAAAAATCATCCATATTTAATATATGTTTACCAATAGTCTAATCGTTTAAGGCGATTGGGTAGAAACTACGGAGCCGTATTCCCCGTATTATATTGGTATCCTTTTATATTATCTTTTTATACACACATTCTATCATATGACAATATCATAAGTCAATAATAATCGTCGTAATTTTTTACCAAGATTTGACATTTTTCGCTAAACAAAAAAGTCTCTTAAGAAATCTTAAGAGACTTGTCGGACTTGATAATAAGTGTTTTTAAAATTCAAGCTCTCTGAAGTATTCAGCGTATTGACTCCAGCCTTCGGCGATTTGGTAAGCTCCAACGCTTCCTTGGGGCACATATATATTGAAATAGCCGCTGCTGCCAAAGATATTATCTCCTAATGACAGTTGTTGAGGGTCGGCGACATGTATATCTAATCTCTCCAATTCTCCCATTTGGCTGAAGGCATTGTTTCCAATATGAACAAAATTGGAGTTTAGGATTTGGATACGCTTGATATTGCCCTTTCCATAGAAAGCTTTATCTGCAATAGATCTTGTATATTCAGAATGTAGGTTTATTACATTTGAAGAGATATTAGACACTCCAAGCACTACATAGCCTATTGTTATAACCCCGTTGGAGCTCATGCCGTCTCTGTATCTGGCAGTTGTGGTACCCTGCAAGAGATTCGTATACCACTGGGTCGCCTCAAAAGCGTTTTCGCCGACATATAATAGTTCGGAGTATATAGTAGTGGTTATGGATTCCATTATGCCATAACAGTTTTGGAAAGCCCTCGCACCAATCTTAACAAGCCTATCTGGTAGACAGGTGTCTGAAATATATATGGGTTGGGTAGGATGAATGCTAAGGTGACCTATCCTTAAGAGGCTTTGGCAGCTCATAAAAGCTTCTTCGCCTATGACCAATTTGTCTTCTATATCCCCCAATTCAAACGCTATGTATTGAAGATTTGTTTTTGAGAAAGCGGCTTTAGCTATTCGGGTGACTTCGGCTGGCACAATATATGTGGTAGAGGGCACGGTTATGCCGCCCCGTTCATACTCCTCAATAACTAATTTTGTGGGATAGCAAAGCAAGGTTCTGCCGTCCGCCGTATACAGCACACCCCTTATCAGTTCAAAGTGCTCGTTATCCTCGGAAAGCGTGAAGCCTTCAAGATTATATGAGGGAGCGAACACTCCTTCGTCAATAACTTCTATATTGGCGGTTATGCTGACTCTTTCTATGATAGAGCCATATTTTTCCAAAGCGCCTTCCCTTATTCTCTTTACGGGCAAGCCCTCATGGAAAGCGGGAATTCTAAGCTCGGTCTCTTGTATAGTTGACATCTCATTAAAACTGATATAGTTGCTGTGTAAGGTTCTGGTATTGCCCGTAAGCGGGTCTATGAATTCATAATAAGTTTCTCCGCCGACTTCCCTTAAGACATAGTCGCCTGCACTTTCAATATCAATATAGTCAATCACTATATAATAACTGATAAATTCGGGCTTGTCGCCTCCGATTTCGTATTCGGGGTTGGGCTCTATTACCTTTTCAAAGACCAGACCGTCAGAGCCTTTTTCTAAGTCTATCCACTTGGCGTACAGAATAACATTGTTGGTAATAACAAAATCTTGTAAAATAATCTCTTCGCCCACATTTACGCTTACTCTTGAATCGGGATTGAAATTGGGGTTAGTAAACCATCCGTCAAATTCATACCCCTCTCTGCCCTCTGCCTGATAAAATAGGTTGAGCATTCTCTGATAGTCGCCGTTGTCGATATACTTGCCCTCACCGTCGGTCTTGAATACAAAGTTTCCGTTTTCGTCTGTTATAAACTCGCCTTCAGGGTCTGTTTCCCGCTCATAGACAAGAAGCATATATTCCCTTTCTCTTGCGCCCGTTCCGGGGATTTCGTCCCCAATCTCGTACCCTTCGGGGATGCTGTCCCCGTCTTGATAATATAGGATTTTATAGTCCGTAACAAACTGAAGTTTTTGCTCCACCTCGTAAAGATTCTCCCGCCATTGCATGAAAGTAACATAATCAGGTTTGGTGTACCCAAGCCATCTTTCGTCGTCTGTTTGATAATCCAGCACCGCTTGTTCATAGTCATAATAATCCCTAAGCAAGGCTGAATAGTAGTCCACTTCGGCTGTTATTTGGTCTTTTTGGAGGAATAAGGCATCGTAAAGCTCCTCGTCATCAAGGTAGCTTTGAATAAATTTGATTTTGTTATAGACTTCGTCTCCGCCAAAATAAATTTCGGAGTCCTTAAACTCATGCTTGTGACTTCTTATGAACACTGCGTCCATATAGACATAGCCCGAACTCAAAGGCTCGCCGTTCTCGCCTGTGTAATATGTTACTTCTGGCGGGAATTCCAATACCGAAAAGTCGTCCGCGTTTATGTTGTCGTCATAAGGATAATAAAAATCTCTAAATGTCACAGAATATGTTCTCAATGTGTAATGCACATAGAATCTCGTGTTCTTTTGTATGTTATTGGGATAAATACTATTCGCATAAGGCTTTCCATGCGGTGCGTCAAACCATAAGTTAATGCTATCGCGGAAATCATAGCCGTATTCTATTTTACTATTGACATTGGGCTCTATTGCAAAACTACCGTGGGGAACAATCTGGGTATCCACATTGTGGATAACTCCGTCAATCTCTATCGGAACGGACAGCGGAATATATTCTTCATTGACAAAATCCCAGTCAAAGAACTGCACTTCATAAGTCCTTAAGTCGATATCCTTGCAATAGAAATTAATGATATTGTTATTAATAATACCGTCTATGCCTACAGTAATATAACCATGGTGGTCTTCGAAAATAATTTTATCCTCTTCTTCAAAACCTCCCGTTATGTACCATTCAATATCCCAGTCTTCCAAAGCGTTGTATCTGACAAAGTCTCTTTTGGTCTTTTCTCCGTATATGATTTCAGGGAGTTCGTCGCCCTCTTGGGGTTTATACAATGAGAACTTGGTATTGTAGTTTATGCCTTCTACCGTATAAAGCGAACCTTCGCTTGGTCTGACAAAATTGAGCGTATATCTTTCTCTTTGGTATTTTGCCTGAATAATAATATTTGCCTTGATGTCTTTTATGTAACGGCCGTTTAAGATGACGGCTATGACCTCGTCCGAAGTGTTTTTTATTTCAATAGAGCTGATAGGCTCTTCTGAGGGAATCCATACCCTTTCTGTTTCGTCCCATGTCGCGCCGTTATCTATATTCATCCATATTCCGTCTATCAGCACCGCCCAGCTTGCAATATGTCCGTCTCGGCTCTGAGGATTGGCAATCAACGGATCGCCTGCCTCCACGATATCAAATTCTGAACCATAGTCCACCGTTCTTGATTTGGATTGCCAAGATGTGCCTGAACCGGCAAAAAATGAATCGTCTTGGAAAGTAAGAATAAATCTTATGATTTGGTATGAGGGGACAATATCATAATTTTGAGTGATGCGCAAAAACTGGTCCTCAATATCCACCAAGCCGTATTCGGTAAAAATCTTCCATTCGCCGATATAGCCTTCTATTTCAGGCACCTTAAGGTCTTCGCCCATATTGTAAGGCTCGCCGTATGGGATAATGGTCGAAGACATTCTCTTTGTCATACCCTCGTCGCTATAGACATTGATAGTGAATTCAATTCTTTCATAAACTGGCGATATCTCAATATTATTCTCTGTGACATTGTAGAATGCTCCCTCCCACCTGATAAATCTATAACCCTCCACCTCGGGAGCATTGGGTAAGGCGTCCATGTTCACATCTCCGCCATGAACGACTGTCAGCTGATAAAAAGGATTTTCGTCAATGTCCAAAAAGAAAACGGTATGTTTTCTGTTGTCTTCCCATTTGGCAAAGAAGGTCGTGTCCCTATAAATGGGATATGGCGCTTCGGCTTTTATGCCCTCCAAATGCACATTATCATACCAGCCAATAAAAGTAAATCCCGCCTTTATGGGTATGGTGAAAGCCTCGATAAGGTTTGTGTACTGGGACGCTACTTCAGTGCCACCATTGCTTTCAAAATGGACATTGTATTTTGTTTGTGGGATAGATTGGGATATTGAAAAATTATATAAAACGGCTTTGCCCTTATACTCGATTCTGATAGTATGCGAAGCCGCCACCGTAGTGAATTTCTCTCTGTCGATATCGCTTAACATGGCGTCATTGAGTTGAATAATCTCCTCTGAGCCGTCTCTGTATGTAGCGATAATCCTAATTTTACTTAAATCGATGTCCTCGCCTATTTCAAAATCTCTGGGGGAACTGGGGTGAATTTCTAACCTTAATAATTCCGTGCTTATGCCATCATTTATGCCGTCACACCCAATAAGCACAAAACAAATAAGCGTCAAGAGCATAAAGATAAGTACTATGTTTTTTTTCATTTCACCCGCACCGTATTAAATATATTCTCACATTAAATAATACATTATTACTTAATTATATGTCAAGAGGAAATGTCTTGACAAGCTTGCTCGTGGCGCAAACAATAAAGGATATCAGTCTATCGCCCTTTTGACTATATTCAAATCTTTCCACATATCGTCTTTAATTAATTCGTCATAAATGCTTTCAAAGACATAGACTGTTAAATTTTCAACAACCCAAAAGCTGGTATAGCCAAGCTTTGGATACGAATCTTCACTGTCCAAATACACGGCTGTCAGATTTTGGCAATTCTTAAAAGCCCTATCGCCTATATTCTCAAGCCCAGAAGGCAGCGTGATTCGTGATAAGTTCGTTTGATAAAAAGCGTCGGTTTCGATATCTCTTAAGTTCTTTGAAAATATGATTTCATTTAGGTTTTCAGCTTGATAAAAAGCTCGGCTTTTTATTCTGACTATGCTGTCGGGCATTTGAAAAACCGTTTCTTGCTTTGCAGGGGGATAAAAGATTAAAGCCGTTTGGTCTTTGTTATACAGTACGCCGTCTTGGCTTAGATAGTTTAAGTTCTCGGAGCTGACCTCGATAGATTCAAGATTGTTACAGTCGGAAAAAGCATAAATGCCAATACTGTCCGTTGCTTTGGGAATCTTCAGCGTTGTCAGCGATGAACAGTTGTTGAAAGCTCTTGTTCCGATTGTCTTTACGCTTAAGGGTAAGTTTATTTCAGCCAACTGCACGCAATCGCTAAAGGCGTATTCTCCAATAGTCGTTAGCCTCTCTCCCTGAAAGCTTATTTCTTCAAGCCCATTTGCCCATTGAAAAGCCTCCTTTTCGATAGTCGTTATGGTCTCGGGCAAGACTATTTTCTTGACTTGGCTCTTTCCCTCAAAAGCTTTTTCGCCAATAACCGTCACCAGCTTGCCGTTATGAGTGGGGGGGACGGTCACCTCGGCATAGTCTCCCGTATAGCCCACCACCAAATAAGTATTCGTTTGATTATCCAAAACAAAGCTCAATCCCTCTGTTCCCTCATAGTTCGGATACCATTTTGCATAAAGGTTTGTTTCACTCATTATGGCAAGGGGGAATTTAACTCTTTCGCCCGAATATGAAGATGACAGATACCAACCGCCAAAGACAAAGTCCTGCTTTTGGGGTATCACTTCGTCTTTTATATACGCCGTCTCTAAGCTTTCTATTTGCTCGCCTCCACAGGTGTTAAAGTTTACCGTATAAAAATCGGTGTTTTCGCCCCTTTTCAAATTGTCCGTCACATGTGCCCAATTGGACTGCAAATAAAGCTCAAAGGTGTTGTTAGGGACAAAGACAGTAAAGTTCTCTCGCTTGGCTCCAAACACACTCTCGCCAAGTATTGGCGGTTCTATAGCAGTGACCCAAAAGATTTCTAAAGTCGAGCATTCCATAAAAGCAAACGACCCTATTTCTTTGATTTGGCTGTTGTTGTCAAAAACCACTTCTTTAAGGTTAAAGCCGCCATGCAGGTTAAAGAAAGCCACTTCTGATATATACTCAAGGCTGGGCGGGATAATCACCTTGTTGAGATATACACAGGAATTAAACGCTGCCCTGTTTATTGTCTTTACTCCGTTGGGCAGGCGATATGCATAGTACTCTGTTTCATCGCCCTCATAGTAGTACGCCTCGCCTTTTCTACCTTGAGGGTATTGCAAAAGGGTTTGGCGGCTCTTGTCAAAAAGCACGCCGTCATTTGATGAAAAGATATTGCTATCGCTTGCCACATCAAAAGCCTCTAATTGAAGACAATCCTCTATCGCAGTGAAGCTCTCTAAGGACTTGGGAATGGCGATAGACCTTACGGCGCTTTGGTCAAAAGCGTATGGCGCCACTTCCACCACACCGACAGGGATTTGATAATCTCTTTGGCTATAATTTTGTGGATATCTGTATAGAATAGTCTTGTCCTTATTGAATAGAACCCCGTCCAAAGAAGAAAAAGCTGAATTCTGGTCGCTTACAAGGATATTTTCCAAGGAAAAACAGTTGTCAAAATAAATCTCTCCCATATCCTCTAAGCTCTCGGGGACGGAGATATTTTTAAGGTATCTGCAAAATCTGAAAGCCGAATTGGCAAGGGATGTCACGCTTTTGGGAATGTCGAAATAGTCGCCAAGCTTTGCGGGAGGATAGCTTATTAATACTGTTTTTTGTTTGTTATATAAAATTCCGTCTTCGGATGTAAAGAAATCGCTTTGGGGGCAGACCTCTATCTCTTCTAAATTGGACGCCCTACAAAAAGCCCGTCCTATACTGTTTATAGAGTCGGGTAAAACTATTTTCTTAACGGTATCGCAGACATTAAATGCGCCGTCCGCTATCGCTGTGACAAGTTTTTCATTGTATTCTTGGGGGATGACTGCAATATTAGACTTGCCGTTATAGCCTTTTATGGTATACTGATTGTTTGGATTGAGTTCATAGACAAGATACGGGCTTCCCTCTTCTGCACTAAACCACCTTGCATAAAGCGTAGTGTCTTTTTCAACTTCAAAAGGAAACTTGACTTGAGGACCTGAAAAATCACTTGTTAAGTACCAGCCCTCTAAATAATAGCCTTCTCTTTGATAGTCGGGAAAGCTCTCAATGATATCCACCACTTCTTGGGATTGGGTTTCGCTTATCTTTAAGATGATTATGTGCCCTTTGCTATCTTCTTGGTCGCATGCGGTCATACTTAAGACCAAAAATATCGCTATGATAACCAAAACCGCATTTTTTATAAGCTTCATTCATTGCCTCTTTTTGCTAAAACCTATAGCGATTATATTATAATAATTATAATATATATAGAGCTTTAATGTAAAGGGCGTTATAGGTCAATTATAGGTAAATGTTCTTTTCAAATGTTTTGGCATAAAAATTAAATTAAATAAACCAAATAAAAAAGGGGCTTTCTGCCCCTGTCTTACTCATCGCTTTTGGGAGTATTAGGCGCATTGAAAAGCAAAAGCGCTCTTCTGACTAAGTTCTCATCATTTACATTAAAAATATGCTTAAAGTACGCCTCGTCAATCTTTATTCTTAATGACTTGGTATAAAGATAAAATATTATATATTTTGCGGCGGCTTCCTTCTCTTCGCTGTCATCAAGCGGGAATACCTCCGCCACTTTCTTCACCGTAGCGGCAAGGCGGGAACATTTTAAGGGGATGAACTCCTCGCAAAACGGAATCATCGCCATAATTTCCTTATAGAATCTGTGATATCTCTTATCGATGTCTTTTGCCCTTAATCTTAGGATATTTCCGCAAAAAATCCTGTCTTTATAGATTATATCCACTCCGCCCTCATAGTCGCTTTGAACAAGCTCGTTGAATAGAAACAGCTTGTGATAGGAATTGACCCTCATGGAACTTAAGAGTTTTCTTATCGCCTTTTGCATAACCTCGCCCTTGTGGCTTCTGACAATCTCATAGAGCGCTTCGTACTTATATCCCGCCACCTTGAAAAGGTCTAACAATGGAGATATGGAAATCTCCGACGGGGGAAACATCTCAAAAAATTCTTTTACCCTTTTTATTTCTTTGTTTATGAACTTATCGCTAACAAACGGATATCTGGCGGGGGCAATGTCCTTGGATTCCATAAACGCCCTATAAATATTCACCGGGGCATCACTGCACTTAAAGAACGCAGCATAGGTATTGAGCGCTCTTCTGCCCTTTTCCCTCTCCCCCAAAAGATAATAACATAGAGCCGACATCCAAAGCGTCTCTTCGTCATATCTGTTGTGTTGCATTATTCTTCTGAAAAACTTTATGGCGACATGGTATCTTCCATTGAGCATATAGGCACGCCCTATCCTCAATAAGTCAAAATAATTATCCGACGCCCTCTCTAACTGCAAGCGATATCCTTTTTCTAACACATCGATTATTTCTTCGTCATTGGTCTCCAAAAGCATTGAGATAACATAAGGGTTGTCGGGTGCGTTAGGGTATAGAAGCATAGCGCTGTTCAGAATTTTATCTTTTTTTACCTTAAAGCCAGGATGCTGTGTAGCCTCATAGGTCAGCTTCATCATTTCGGGGAAGTATGGATTTCGGGGATTGGCAAGAATGGGAAGGCTCTCTATCAGCGTGTCAAAATCCTCATTTTTGCAAAATTCGCGAATCTTGATAAAATCTTCCCTCGCCTTGATGTCCAGCCCCTCAAAGCTGAAAAGGTTGTCCGCGTTTGAGAAAAGCAGACTTTCTTTGAGAATCACATCTATGCCGTCAAATATATAGCTGTCGGAATTGCAGTAAGTATATATAAGTTTTGTCAATACGGTATACGCCGAACCAAAATTGTCCGTCTGAGTCAAAAGGTATAGGTATCTTATATAAATATCCCTTTTTTCATCGTTTGTCTTTGCGAATTTTATGGCGTCATTCAGGTTTATCATGGCGTCCAGATATTTTTCATCATTTATGAACTTGTCCGCAAACCTTAAGCAGCTTTTTAAGTTTATATCCAGGGCAATCACATTTCCCATAGCTTGTCTACCTCCTCTTTGCTATAGGTGTATTCTTTCAAGCAAAATTGGCAAGTTATCTCAAATTTTCCCGTATTTTTTATTATATCATAGACTTCATCTTTCCCCAAACCCTTAATTATATTCTCAATCCGCTCTTTTGAGCAATTGCATTCATATCGCAAATCCTCAATGCTCAATATTTCGCTGTTCAAATGCCCAAAATAGAAGTCAAATATCTCCTCTATTGTCTTAAGTTGCATAATTGAGCTGATTGAGGAAAGGTTTTGCATAATATCCTCTGCCATAACCAATTGGTTTTCGGTTATTCCCGGCATGGCTTCCAGTATGACACCGCCTGACGCCAAGACGCCGTTCTTGTCCACCTTTACACCCAAGACGACGGCAGACCTTATGCCTTCGGACTTCAAAAGATAATGTGCAAAGTCCTCGGCTATCTCGCCGGAAACCAGTTGGGAGCTTCCTCTGTAAGGTTCCTTTAAGCCATAGTCCTTTATTACCCAGATATGACCGTCTTTGCCGACAGCTCCGCCCACATTGAGCTTGCCGTCCTCCCTTAAGGGCAGTTCTACAGCAGGGTTGGACAAAAAACCTCTGACGATATTGTCGCTCTCTCCCGTCACCACAACATTCCCGACAGGTCCTCCGCCTTTGATTATCATAGAGAATTTTGATTTCCCTTTTAGATTAACGCTGATGTACCCGCCCGCAGTCAATGCCCGTCCAAAGACAGCAGCAGCAAGAGGAGAAAATTTGTGTGTCTTTATTGCTTCATCGACAGCTTTTGTGGTGTCTATGATAGTCACTCTTGCGTTCTTGTCGAAGATAAGCGCTTTTAATATCTTATTCATCCGTCAACCTTTCAATTGATTTTATTATAACATAACCGCCGTCGGGAGTTATCGGAAAATCCTTCATTCCATATAATATTCCTGTCGGATAACCGCTTAATTCCACGACCGTTTGGTTGCTTTCATCGTCTATTGTTCTTCCAAACGCCGCATAATCTCCGTCAAGATGAGGGCTGGAGTCGGAACAAATAAAAAATTGTGTAGAAGCTGAATCGGGGTCAGCCGCCCTTGCCATAGAAATCACGCCTAATTCATGTTTTATGAAGTTTGGGTGTCCGTTTGAGCTAAATTCCCCCTTAATATTCTCTTGAGAGGGTTTGTAATACAACCCCTCTTCCATTATCCCAATCCAGCCTGCTTGAATCATAAAGCCTTTAATAATCCTATGGAAAACAGTGTTGGTATAATATCCTTTATCCACAAGACTCATAAAGTTCGCAACGGTAATCGGCGCTATTGAGGGATAGAGTTCAAGTCTTATCTTTTTGTCATTCCATAAAGTGATGACAACCTTGGGGTTTTCTTCTTGTGTATCTTGGTCTTCTTCGTTGGGTTCGTCGCTGTTCTTATCCTCTTCACCGTTTTCAAAGGGGTCTTTGGCGTTATATTGGGTGCAAGATACCGCCATGAGCATAACAAAAACAGCCAATAATATAGCCACTATCTTTTTTATCCTTTTCATAAAAACCCTTTTTGTATATTTGATATATAATTATATGGGCAAAAATTGGTTTAGTCAAATTTTTTACCGTTTGAGATTGATTACTTGGATTTGTTTATAACCTAAAAAAAATGAATAGCAAAACTTCTCATCTAATTGATTTTCCAAAGAATTTCGCCTATTTTCATATTCCGCTTGCTTGTCAGAATCAGTTGTTCCAATTGCTTTTCCTTGATTACCGCTATTGTGTTGAAGCTATTGTCCACCACCTCGATTTCATAAATCGCATATGGCTTCATCGTTCTTAATATCTTGGACAAAGTAATTTGACTGTTGACAATTATCCTCTTTTTTTCTAAAGGAAGGGAGAACGCTTTCAGATATGAAAGCTGATTGCATAGGTGTATATATCTCTCTTTGCTGTCTGCGGTGATACTTCCCGCAAACAGCAATACCCCTATGATACCTAAGGAATAATTTATCTTGAAAAAAGCGGTGACCACAAAACCCGCCGCAAAAAGTATAGACGCCACAATGCCCATAATTTTCAAGACCTTAAGCGTCTTTTGACGATTTTTTGCCAAGCTCAATACCAGCTTGCTTCCGTCTAAAGGATATAGGGGCAGGAGATTAAATGTTCCTATCGCCACATGTGCTTGACAAAGAATATAGGTGTAAGGATAGGTCTTGGGGAACAGCCACCACATCGCCATAAGAAGTGCCGCAAAGAAAAAGTTTGAGGCAGGGCCGGCTATCATAATATATACCTCGTCGTTTGGCAAAAGCTCTTCGTCTGTATATAAGACAGCACCATAAGGCATCAAGACAAGTCGGGAAAGCCTGTATCCCAAAAGCCTTGCCACAATATAATGAGCGCCCTCGTGAATCATAATAGCTGCAAGACTGCCTAATACTATCAACCATTTGCCCATTAATACCAAAACAAGTATAAGGAGCAAAAAAACGGGGTGCAGCCTTATTTTTTTCATTCTTTATATATTTATGAAAATTCTTTTGGGAATATGAATACTTTATTAATTGCGTATAAGTTATGATTTGGGTACCAAACTCTTGGCTTTTGGTGTTCCATGGCTATTTTTCATATTAAAAAGAGGCGAATCGCTTTTGATTGCGAACCGCCTCTTATCAGTCAATGTTTTTTGTTGGACTATACTTTTCTTATCCTTAAGATGCCCTTATTTTGAATTTTTTCAAGGTTAAGCTCTTTGTCGGTATCTATTATTGCATAACCATAGCCGTTTTTGGTTGAGACTGCAGCGTCATAGGAGCAGTTTTCGTCTTTCAAAAGTTTCTCCACTTCGGCTGGCACATCCAAATCCGCTTTATATAGAATGCAATATCTATTGTCATATTTTCTTGGCTTTTGGATTTGGGGGAAATTGACGCTGTTTTTTATATTTCCGTTTTCTAAATAGTCTTTTATCTCCGTCGCCGCCATTGAGGCGCAGTTGTCTTCGGCTTCGGCTGTGGATGCGCCAAGGTGGGGAATGACAATAATATTCTTAGTTTTAATAGCGTCAAGGGTGGGGAAATCTACTACATACTTGCTTATCTTGCGGGTTTTAAGAGCTTCTTTTAATGCGGAGATATCGACAAGACCAGCTCTTGACATATTCAAAAGCACCGCCCCATCTTTCATTTTTTGTATAACTTCGGCATTTATCATATTCTTAGTATACGGGGTCAAGGGTACATGCAAGGTGACAAAATCGCTCTTTTTATACAATTCGTCCAAATTGTCAGTAAGCACTATTTTTTCGTCAAGTTTTTCTTTATTTTCCTTTGTGATATAAGGGTCATATCCAATTACTCTCATTCCCAAGCATAGCGATACATTGGCGACCAAAGAGCCGATAGCGCCCAGCCCAATAACGCCAAGGGTTTTGCCGAATATTTCGTTTCCGCCAAAATTTGCCTTGCCCTTTTCCGCCTCTTGAGTAACATCTTCAGTATCAAGCGAATTTACCCAAATAGAGCCTCCGATAACATCCCTTGATGCCAAGAGCATACCGCAAAGCACAAGTTCCTTGACGGCGTTTGCGTTCGCGCCGGGCGTATTGAACACCACTACTCCCTTTTCGCTCATGCGGTCTATGGGAATATTGTTCACTCCCGCTCCAGCTCTTCCTACCGCAAGCAGATTATCGTTTATTTGATAATCCTTAAGGTTGTGGCTTCTTAAGATTATCGCGTCGGGATCTTCGCATTCGTCCAAAAATTCATAGTTCTTGCCGAAGATATTATAGATGCTTTTACATATCTTATTTAATCTTAGTATTTTATATTTTTTCATCTTGGCTCTTACCTCGCTATTTGTTCTGCATTTCAAATTTTTTCATAAAATCTATAAGTGCCTTAACTCCTTCCACAGGCATAAAGTTATAAATGCTTGCTCTCATTCCGCCTACCAACCTATGACCTTTCAAAGAAACAAGACCGTTTTCCGCCGCCTCTTTAATAAATTTTATGTCCGTATCTTTATCGGGTGTGACAAAAGGCACATTCATAATTGAACGGTCAGCGGGATTCACGCTATTGGTATAAAAATCCGAATTGTCAATAAAGTCATATAGGAGTTTGGCTTTGTATTCGTTTATCTTTTGTATCTCTTTCACGCCGCCAAGTTTCTTAAGATATCTAAAGTTCAGCATAGCGATATAAATAGCAAAACAGCAAGGGGTGTTGGGCATGCTGTTGGCGTCCGCAAAAGTCTTATAATTAAGCATAGTGGGGCAGATATCCATGGGGTCGCCCACAAGTTCCTTTTTGATTGCCACTACGGTAAGTCCGGCGGGTGCGATATTTTTTTGAGCTCCAGCATAGATAAGTCCGAACTTATTTATATCCATAACTTCAGACATGATATTTGAGCTCATATCCGCAACCAGAGGTGCCTTGGTTTTGGGGAGCCTGTTGTATTTTGTACCGAATATCGTATTATTGGTAGTGATATGGACATAGTCGATATCTTCTCTAAAAGTGATATTATCGACATCGGGAATATAGGTATAGTTCTTATCCTTTGAAGACGCTGCGATATGTATATCGCCATATTTCTGCGCCTGCCTATATGCCTTTGAGGCAAAATTTCCGGTGACAATATAATCGGCTCTGCCCTTTTTTAATAAGTTAAGAGGGACAGCGTCAAACTGCTGAGATGCGCCGCCTTGCAAAAACAGAATATAATAGTCGTCGCTTATACCCAAAAGTTCTGAAAACAAGCTCAAAGCTTCGTTGTGAATCTCATCAAATACTTTGCCGCGATGGCTCATTTCCAAAACAGACATGCCGCTGCCGTTGTAGTCTAATAAATCTTTTTGAGCTTCTATTAATACTTCTTTTGGCAATGTCGAAGGTCCTGCCGAAAAATTGTACACTTTCATTGTTTTTCTCCTTAAAATTATTATTGTTAAAGCTATTATACAGTCTTAAAAAATGGAAGTAAAGTAAATTAGTTCAGATAACTTTAAGTAAAAAAGATGTAAAGAAATTTTTTATATTATGCTTTTACGGGTTTTAAGCTTTCTCTTTGGTAATAAATTAATACCTTAAATGGTATACATACAAAAAATGCCGAAAAATATTTCGGCATTTTTTGCATTTCTTTTTATTTAAGAAAAATTGGTGCTATGCTTTCTTAGCTCTTTTTTTAATCGTCTTTGTTATTGTCAAGAGTGTGAGCGACAGTCCAAGCGTTGCCGCCAAGGCTACGGCGATAATAATTATGGTTTCTTCAAGCCCTATTCCGCTTGGATACATAAGGCTGATATCGCCCGTCTCCATGTTGTATTCATAGGATTCAAGATATAAATCCTCGCCATCATAAATGAGCTTTCCAAACATGGATTTAAGCATTTCTTTGCCGAAGAACACATCCACTTCGTCGCTTTCTTTCCACTTATAGTACTTGTCACCTACGGTGGAGAATGTGACATAAAGAGTGCCCTTGTCTCCTATCTTAAGTCTGCCGTCTTGGAATTCGTGCGTGGCGTCTTCTATGATATTACCTTCGCCGTCCATATAGTACGACAACGAATAGGTGTGGTCGTGTCCGTTAAGCACAAGATTTACGCCGTACTGTTCAAATATTGGCGGAAGCTGCTTCCTCATATTGATAACATCTTCGTCAAACGCATGAGAGCCCGCTGTATAAAGACCTTTATGCATTATTACTACCACATGTTTTTGATCGTTGCTTTCCAAATCGTCTATCAACCAATCTATCTGCTCTTGGGACATCTTGTTCTCGTCGTCAATATCGTTGGTGTTGAGAACGACAAAATGCACTCCCGAATAATCATAGGAATAATAAGCTCCGCTCTTCAAATTTTGACCAGCGGGGTCATAAGGCGGATTGTAATGCATAAGGTGGCAGTTGTATTCGTCGACAACCACATCCTCGCTTGAAGGAGTATAGTCTTCGGGAAGTTCGAAATAATAGTTCTCATGATTGCCTATGGCAATAACTTGGGTGGAATTCGCCCAAAATTCAGGATTGGTATTCAAAAGATATTCATAATGATAGATATTTCTTGAATTGTCCACATCGTCTCCCATGCTCATGACAAATGCAAAGCTTTCTTCAAAGACGCTTTTCGCACCGTCAAGCGTCTTGTGGACTCTGTCATAAGCCTTTTGGGTATAGCCTTGAGCGTCTGCAATCACAAGAGCTTCAAAAGGTATATTGTCGGCGGGAGCGGTGGTCATCTTGTATACGGGCGACCAATATCCAAAGCTTTTTGAGCCCACTTGATAATAATAAGTAGAACCCGCATTCAAGCCCGTAAGCTTGACGCTGTGTCTGCCAATCTCGCTGACATCTGTGGTGGCAAATATCCCCACATCAATAAGCGGATAAGTATGTGCATAAATCTCAAACTCTCCTGATACGGTTATCGCACCTGTCATATTTTCATTTTGCGAATATCTTATTTGCGTTGAGTTTACTCTTTTGTCAGTAAACCAAACGAAGTTTTTATCAGTTTGGGGGTTTTCGCCAAAAGAAACCGTAAGCATTGAGGGAAGCTTGCCATTTTTTACCGTAGGATTGTCTTCCCTTGGTATGGATATATAGGTGAATTGCTCGTCCTCGTTTACTTTTATGTGCAAGACTTCGCCTTTTTTGTTTGTGTTATAATATTCACATGTCGCAAAAGATACTATAAGCTCTTCGGCAATCTCGCCTATGCCTATCATAAGGCTGTCGGTGACATAGTCGTCTAATGTATCGTTTACAAATTCATAAAGAGAAGTCTCGCTGCCGATTAAGTCGCCCATTCCAATAAAGCCAAGCGTTCTCATCAAGAGTAGGTCCAAATTGACCTTTGAGGCGTCAAAATCCTTTCCAGCAATTAATCTCCCTACAGAGTTAAGCTGGTTTACTTGCGTGGAAGTAAGGTTTTTGGTAAGGTCCAATTCTTCTGTAAGAAGTCCACTTATAAGCCTATAGAGCCCGTACTCCTCATTAAGAACCACATCAAAAAGCTCCTGAACGACTTTTCCGCTTGAGATATTCTCCAAAGATTCCTTTAGCCATGCGGGAAAATCTTCAGCTGAAAAATAAGTATTCCCCGATAAATGGGCATAGAAGCAATGGAAAAACACCTCTATCAAATTGTGACCTTCTGAATCCGTCTCTATGGCTCTTAATCTGGTCATAAAATCATCTGCAAAAGCAAGGAAAGGCGTATCGGCGAAATTGGGGTTGTCGCCTTGATATTCATAGCCGTTTAGGATTTTATCGTTTATTTCGTCAAAGAGGTTAAGGACTATTGTGTCCGCCATATTCTTAAGGTTTGTTAGCGGAATGAAAGCTATGCTGTCGGGAATAAAATCCTTAACCATTTCGGCAAGCTCTTCAATAAACGCTATTGAGAGATATTTGAACATATAGTTGTCTATTATGTTCTCATAAATCCTAAACCTTGCATATTCGCTAAAGTCCGTACAGGTCGTTCCGTCTATGAACTGTTTTAAGTCGTTCTTTTCCAAATAAGCATCATTCAAGTAACCGTTTTCAAAAATATACTCAAAGTCCACTTCCTTGAGAACTACGGACTCGGAATACAGATTTTCAGCATAATTGTTTCCGTACATGCCCCCTTCAAGCTTCAGATACCTGACTCCGCCGGAATAAGACACTGCGCCCGCTGTCTCTATGTCTGTGATTTGGTTGTTATTAAAGCTGATATGATGCATTATTGCAGTAGCGTGCAAATGCCCCGTAAAGACATACCTCATGCCTAAGTCCGCAAAAAAATCAGCCACATGCACCCAGTCTTTTATTACGAATTGGTCAAGAATGTTCGCTTGCTTTGTAAATTGGGGAAGAAAGTTCCTATGGGTCGCACCAAAGATAGTATAGTCAGAGGGCAAAGTGTTTTCTGAGTGGTATTTATAAAAATCCATGACATGCTGTCTTATTCTGCCTCCGGCGGTATGCCCTATTTCCGCATTGGAGTCCTCGCTGTCTATAGCAAACATCATATAGGGCTTGTCGCGGTTTATGGCGATATAACTCAAATCACCCTCATTATAGTCATTTGCGCCCGTTGGATACAACTCTTCATATAAGTAAATAAAATCTATATTATCGGCGTTTGAAGATTCGATAAATGCGGTGTCTCTCACTGTGTCGTATTCATAAGGCAAAAAGGTGTTTTCGTCCACGCCCTCTTCTATGAATAAGTCCCTTAAATAGTCGTCAGACATCATTTCTTCATATGTAATATTGGGATGCCCAAGTCCAAAGTATAGCTTGCTTATGTCCTTTCTGGTAACATTGTCCACTTCTTTTTTCAAACCGTTTCCACCGTATGAAAATGTTTTATGGTTGTATAAGTCGTGGTTTCCAAGTATAGCAAATATTTGAAAATCAGTGTTGTTATAATCCTCTCTAATACGGTTTTGCAAAAATCTTAAACCGTTCGCCATATCGCGGTGGCTGCCTATTTCGCCGTCTTTCGTAATATCTCCTGCTACCACAAGATAGTCAAGTTCCGCGCCGTTTTTATAAATTTCTTCAAAGATTGCTTTGACCACGGAGCTTGATTCTATGAGTATTTTGGAATCACCCGCCATCATTCTGCCGAAGTCTCCTTCGTTGTGGTCGTTGTGGCAATACCTTAAAGGATAATAGTGTGTGTCAGCTATATGAGCTATATTGATTTCCCTATCGACAACAAGTTCATTCGCCGCTTCCGCCTTGCCATTTATGGTAAAGATTCCAATAAAAAGACAAAAAACCATAAGCGCCGCGACAATAGTTATGAAAATCTTGTTGCGGGTGAGTATGCCTGTCATTCTTCAAACCTCCTTAAGAACTTTTCTATAGATTTATAAAGTGTATAGTGAACAGTTGTCCAATTCAACGGCTAAAGCCATATCGCTTGTCAGAATAAGTCGTGCGGTAGAATCGTCACTGCTGTTTATTAATTCGATTAACTTCTCCCTTTGCTCCGTGTCCATATCCTGCTGTGGCTCAAACAATATCTTCAAAGCAAGTGTCATGGAAAAGAGCGCCGCAAGCGTAACTTTTTCCTTTTGCTCCACACTAAGTTTAGATAGTTTTTTTGATTTTAGGCTTTTGTCAAGCCCTAATACCTCAAAAGCTTTATTGAGTCTATGATTGTCAATTTTATAGCCTTTTAAGGCGTTGGAAAATTTCTTTGTGCTGCGGCTTAATTTGTCTTGGATATTGGTTAAGGAAATTATTAGATTTTTGCTAAACTGTCTATAATCTGTTCTCAAAACTTCGCCTATGTCCGCTCCATTCAGCATAATCTGTCCCGCACTCACGCGTAAATGGCTGGGAAGCGTACGCATAATAGCCATTTCCAAATTCCTTAAAAGACGCGTAGACTTTGAGCATACCACAGTAATACCCGATTTCTTGACATTAAATGAAATATTATATAATTCGTTATATCCGTTCTCTTTGTTGGTAAGGGTAATATGTTTGACCTCTAAAATATTCGCAGGGTCGAATTTTTCAAAATACTCAAATTTATCTTTTGGCTTGGGAAGCTCTTCTTTTTCTATTTCTTCAATAGGAATACCGATTTCTTTAAGCTCTTTTTGGGCTTCGTCCTTCAACTTATCCTTTTCTTGGGAAGTAGAGCGTATTTCGCTGTCTATGCTTGCCAGAGTCTCTTCCCAGTCTTGTTCTTTGAGCTTAAATTTGAGCTTTTTTTCTTCAAGCTCCTTTAACCTCTTTTGCTCCCTTTCATAATACTGCTTTTCTCGGTTTATTTGCTGAAGCTCCAGTTCAAGTTCCAAAAGCCTGTTTTCAAACTCCAATTTGTTGTGCTTGTGAAGCATCTCCAGCTCTTCTTTTTTTAGCTCCACTTGCTTATCAAGTTCAAGACACCTTTCCTTGAACTGACGCTCCTGTTTTTCAAGAATCTTCAAATACTGGCGGTTCGCCCGTTCAAGGCGAATCTGGTGATTTTCAAGGGCCCGTTGTATGGCAATGGTTTCTTTTCGGGCGCGTTTTGTTTCTTTTTTTGTAAGGGGCAAGTCCACATCACGCGTCCACCATAGAGGTATCTCGTCCTGCGTGGTCGAATATCCTTTATAAAAATCCTCATAAGACGGAATATTGTCTAGTTTTCCCAAAAAAGATTCGGGAATTTTATAGTTGGTTTTTTCTGTTTGGACAAATCTGTCTATTCTGTTTTTTTCCACTATATCAGACATTCAAGCTCCTAAAATAAATCCATATAATAATAGCATGAATATTCTTGTCTTGTCAATGCTTAACAGCTTGTTATCTTGTATAAAATGCTATAAATAATTGTCTTAAAACTTAAACAATCCGCTTCAAAAAAAAGCGGATTGTTTTTTGTTTTTTTTGTTTCCAAGATGCCGTATAATACGAGGATTGTAAACCCGCGATGTGCAGGTGGGTCGGCTGTCTGGCTTTTCTGCCTTCCCCTGGCTATGATATCATAGGGGGCATGACATCCGGCCATGAACTTTCGCCATCCCTTTTTATAAGTTAGGGTTAATAATCATCTCGCCTATACGCGCACCCCAGATTCAATTATAGTGTATCATATCGGATTTCAATTATCAATAGGAAAATATTGTTTTTTTTGCCATTGACAAACAATGGCGATTTTCTACAAATTAATCTTTTTCTATACTCTAAACGCCTTTTTCAGCGCTAATATAATGGGAGGCGTAATCACAGTGCAAATCAATATCTCCAAAAGCGAATTACTGACGACTATGGCGGCGATAAATTCCCAAGTAATCGCTGAGCCGCCTGATAGAGGTCGGTTATAATACCATAACAATATCATACCAAGCACTCCGATAGTATTAGTGGCGACTCCCGAGAATGCCCCCACTCCATAAGATATCATTTCAGGCAATTTGGGGAATAGCTTCCGAAAGCCTTTTGCCGCGAAATATGCCGAGACGCCAATAAGAATTCTTGGCAAAACCGACACCATTGGGTTTTGAAAAGCAAAATACAATATTGAACTTGGTCTTAAATATGCAATAGCAAGGGAGACGACGCCGAAAAATAGTCCCGTGAAGATACCGTTCTTAAGCCCCACGAACTCAGCTGAAATAATAATCGCCACCAAAGGTATAAAGGCAAGCTGAACAGTCCCTATGGCAATGGGGAAAACAACAAATAATAATACAATGGCACAAAGCAAGGCATTTACGGTGATGAACTTTGTTCTTGTCAGTTTCATTTATAAGCGTCTCCTATGATTTATTGTATAATTATATAAACATGAAAGTTAGATGTCAACTTTATTTATAATAATCGTCAAAACAATCATAGAATATGACCAATTATGATAGGAATAGGTACCTTAACCTTAGCTATCAGGATATGATTTTGTAAATTTGTTAGGTTCTCTTTATAATTGATGACTATTCAATAAATTATCTTATCAAGAAAAGCTTATAATAATTGCATAATCATTATAAATGTATTATTATATATATATGCATGCAAAAGATTTGAAAAATGGCGTTTTGGGCAGAGTTTTTTTTCTTAAAGGAGATGACCTATACTGGCTGGACTATGCCCGCGAATTTTTCATAAAACTTACTGATAAAGAAAATAGAGATGTCAGCGTAAAGATATTTGATGAAATCGATTCTTTGGCGGATATTATATTTACGGTTTCAAGCTTTTCTTTTACTGGCGGAAATCATATCATAATAGTCAAGGACTCAAAATATAAGGCGAAAAAAGACGAATTAAGGGTCTTCAGGCAGACAATACAAGGAGATATCGACCCCTATTTTTTGGTATTGGAAAATGTAAGCTTTTTGGAAAAAGAAGACAAGGAATTGGTCACCGAAATAGACTGCGGAAAGCTGAAAAAATTCGACCTATTGCCCATTGTGGAAGATATCTTCGCTCCCCATGGGGGAATAGACAGAGATGCGGCGCTGACGCTCATTGATTACACAGCGGGTGATATGGCAAAAATAGACCTTGAAACAAAAAAAATCATTGCATACGCCGATGGTCAAAGAGTAGACTTGAAAACTGTGGAGGCATTGGCTAGCGAAGATAGCGAGCTTCAAATATTTGAATTTGTCAATAATTTTGTGGAGGGGCGTCGGGACAAGGCTCTTAAGCTCCTTGACAAGCTCTTGACAAAAGGCGAATCTAAAAACTATATTCTGGGCGCCCTTATCAGACAATACCGCCGAATGCTTCACAGCACCTTATCGCCAAAAAGCGATGCAGAGGTAGCAAAGCTGTTAAATGTTAGAGAATACGCCATAAAAAAAGCTCGACAAATAAAAAACCTAAACAAAATAAAAATGAAAAGTATTTTAGATATGCTTGTGGACTATGAGTATAAATTCAAATCGGGCAGTATGAGCTTGGATTTGGCTTTTGACTGTGCCATAAGTAATATAATGCAAATATAGGTGGACTTATGTTATACAATAAAATTTTTTCAGACAAACTGATAGAGAAACTAAAAAAAATACCCGTTTTTGTATGGTATATTATTTTTGGACTTTCTTCGCTTTTTGCCTCGGCTTACGCTCTTAAAGCTACGAGCAACGAAGTGGTGACTATGGTCAAAGAAATGGTCCCTGAAATAAATGTGAATGCTGTCTTGATTATGTCATACCCTATGCTCATGCTGATAGAAATAGTCATTTTTGAATTCATAGCGTATCTTGTCTATTCGGTTTTCTACAGATTTAGGATAAAAATGACCCAGTATGATTTTATTTTCAGATTGAGGCTTATTCTGATTTGCGCTTATCTTATCATTGGGCTTTTATCCTTAATTTATTTTGCCTTTCCCCAAGCCGCTCCCATAGGTTCGGCAATTATCAATGTGTCTGTTACCACTATTCTATTGGGCTTTCTTACATTCGCAATCTGCAAAGACTTCATTCCCAACAACAAACAGGCTGAAGCCTATAAATTCATTGCAAGGATATATTTGGGAATTAATATTGTGATGAGCCTTATTTCCTTCAGCATGCTGTTTGCCTTTGATGATTCATTGCTTGTGGAATATTTGCAGTATGGCATACGGCTTTTTATCTTAATGTTATTAAGCGTTTGGGCTTATTTTCAATACCTTAAATTAAGAAAACTTCCCCCTGAAGAACCCAAAATAGATGATAAACAAGAAAAAAGAGACGATACTGTCTATAAGGACTTCGGCTTTTAGAAAGAACATAAGAGGTTGGCTATGGAAAAATTCGGTCTAAATAATATTTTTGATTTAGTCGCAGTATGCGCCGTAATGATTCTTTGCTTTATATTTTTTTATAAGAAAAAAAGCTTTCGACTGATGTTTTTATATATATCCCTTTTGCTGATATATACTGGAATCTATATCCTTGATATCTTATGGGGTATCTCTTTGGCTTTGCATATGGTCAACCTTATGACTATTTTCGCCGTTGTCGCCTTGCTTGTGGTGTATCAAGCGGACTTTAAGGTCTTGTTTTTTAATCTTAGCAAAAAAACCAAGTCGCAAGATATCACGGTAAGCGATGAGGACTTAAGAACAGCCGTTGACGAACTCGTAAAGGCATGTCAAACCATGTCCAAGGCAAGAGTGGGAGCGCTTATCGTCATTGCACCCACCAAGATTTCTTCACATATATTGGAAACAGGGACAGAACTCGGAGCTTTGGTGACCGCACCGCTGCTTGAGAGTATTTTCAATACTAAAGCTCCTATCCATGACGGTGCTGTAATCATTAAGAACAACAAAATCCTTGCCGCAGGATGTTTCCTGCCCCTTTCCCAATCTCAAGCTTTAAGCAAAGAAATGGGCACAAGACACCGCGCGGCTATCGGCATAACCGAAGAGACGGATATGCTTTGTATAGTTGTCAGCGAAGAAAACGGTATAATCTCCGTGGCTCAAAACGGTATGCTTAAGAGATATATTACTCCCGAACGGTTGACTGACATACTTCACGATGTTTATAATATTACGAGAACTACAAGGAAAAGATTCAAGAACAATCTATAAACTTCCAGACAAAAGAGAGGACTTAATGAACATCATAGCTAAGCAAAAGATTCTTTTACCGCACAATGTGGACATGCAGAAATGGGCGGTAGTCGCCTGTGACCAATTTACAGCACAACCCAAGTATTGGAAAAAACTTGAAAAATTTGTGGGCAATGCACCCAGCGCCCTTAAGCTCATATTGCCGGAGATATACCTATCCGACAATATGGACAAGAGAATTGAAGAAATCAATCAGAATATGGCTGATTATTTAGATAAAGGTCTTTTCAAAGAAATTAACGGTTTTATACTTGTGGAAAGAGAAGTCGAAAACAAAAGAAAAAGAGTGGGGCTTGTCATGAGCGTTGACCTTGAAGCCTATGAATGGAAGAGAATCAAGTGCCCCATAAGAGCCACAGAGGACACCATTGTGGAAAGACTTCCCGCAAGAGTAAATATCAGAAAAGGCGCTTTGATTGAACTTCCGCATATTCTGCTCCTTATTGACGATGAAGAAAGAAACATTATTGAGCCAATATACCAGAGTAAAGACAAACTAAAAAAGCTATATGACTTTGAACTGAATATGGGCGGCGGAAGAATAACTGGATATGAAGTAAAGATAGAAAAAGAGCTCTTGGATAAATTTAATAGCCTTGTGGATAAAGAACGGCAGATAAAAAAATACGGCTGGGACGCCAAACTTATGTTTACAGTAGGCGACGGCAACCATTCCCTTGCGTCCGCTAAAGCGTGGTGGGAGGAATTAAAAAAAGAACTCTCCGAAGAAGAAAGACAAAATCATCCGGCAAGATATGCCCTTGTGGAAGTCGTCAACATCTATGACGAGGCGCTTTTATTTGAGCCCATACATAGAGTGATGCTGGAGTGCGATATATCTTTTATCGAAAAACTAAAAGAAAACCTAAAAGGAAACGGAAAGCTTAGGCTTTTCACAGCCGATAAAGAATTCGTTATAGCCGCTCCCGAAAAGGCAAGCGAGCAAATCACCAAAGTCCAGCAATTTATTGAAAGCTACATAAAAAGCTATCCCTCCCAAGTGGACTATATCCATGGCGAGAACCATTTGAGAGAGGTCGTAAAAGACAACAAGAACTCCATAGGCATACTTATGCCGACTTTTGAGAAAAGCGAATTGTTTGACTATGTGCTCAATGTTGGGAATTTGCCCAAAAAGGCGTTTTCTATCGGCGGACCTGAATTCAAAAAATATTATTTAGAAGCAAAAAAAATTAAGTAAGAGGTAAGACTATGACAAAAGTATGCAAATTTGGCGGTACCTCAATGGCCGATAAAGGGACAATCGAACAAGTTATCAATATCATAAAAAGCGATGACGAAAGAAGATTTGTCGTGGTAAGCGCCCCCGGAAAAAGATACCCGAACGACCAGAAAATAACCGATTTATTATATAAAAGCTTTGAAGAAAAAGACCAAGAAACACAGCCTTCATTTAAAAAGATAAGAAAAAGGTTTATTCAATTGGTTGAGGACTTGCAGGTCGATATAGATATTAAAAAACACCTTGACGAGATTTCTCAAAATATCAAAAGCTCAAAGACAAGCGACTATGCGGCGTCAAGAGGCGAATATCTTTGCGCTCTGATTGTAGCCAAAAAAATGGATTGGCCTTTTATCGATGCCAAAGATTTCATCATGTTCAATTCCAACGGCATATTTGACGGCCATGCAACAGACCTTATGATAAAGGAAAAGCTTTTGAAATATGAACGCGGTATAATAGGCGGCTTTTATGGAAGCATGCCCGACGGGCAGATAAAGACTTTCTCCAGAGGCGGTTCGGACATCACAGGTTCTATTGTGGCAATGGGCGTCAATGCTTCGGTATACGAAAATTGGACGGATGTCAACGGTTTTATGACCGCCAATCCGCAAATAATAAAGAACCCTAAACCAATAGACATATTGACCTTTGAAGAATTGAGGGAGCTGTCATATATGGGAGCAAGCGTCCTGCACCCCGAATCTCTCTATCCCTTAAGAAAGTCGTCCATACCCGTAAATATTAGAAACACCTTTGAGCCAGAAAATAAAGGCACCACTATCATAAACCAAAAGACTAACTTCTCTGACAGGCTTGTGACGGGTATTGCCGGCAAGGCAAGCTATGTGTCCATAGTGATAAGCAAGTCGCTTATGAACAACGAAAAGGGCTTCGCAAGACGCGTGCTTTCTATCCTCGAAAAACATGATATCTCAATGGAACACCTACCCACGGGCATAGACACCATGAGCGTAGTCATTGAAAAGAACGAATTAAAAAATAGAATAAGCGTCAAAGAACTTATTGAAGAGATAAGGTCGGTAGTCAATCCCGACGACATTTATGCCACAGAAGACCTTGCCATGATTGCCATAGTCGGTCAAGGCATGGCAAACAAGATAGGCACCGCAGCAAGGGTCTTTAATGCGCTTTATAAGTACCAAATAAATGTGCGCATGATAGACCAAGGCTCAAGCGAAATGAACATAATAGTGGGAGTCTCAGAGAAAGACTTGAACCTTTCCATACACGCCCTTTATGAGGAGTTCTTTCAATAAATAGTATAGTTTCTTATATCCTTGTAAATAATCCTATCTAAGCTGATAAAAGCGGATAGGATTTTTTTATATGAAAAAACTGTTGATTCTTCTTGTAGTGTTCTTAATGTCTTTAGCTTATTATACCAATTCGTTTATTGTAATGATAAAAGAATATGACCCCGTTTACAGCATATATATTGCAAAGGAAAATATAAAGACAGAGTATGACCTCTCCTTTTCTCAAGCTCTCCATAAGAAATTTATCAGCGGCGAAACAGCGGGGCAAAGCGCCCGTTTTCAAGGCGGAAGTTCGGATGTGAAAGAGCTCATAAAAAGGCTGGATATCAAGGTGGTAGACGAACAAAACCTTGCGAATATTAAGATTATATACGGCTTTTCCCCCAGACTTGGCAAACCAGTAATAATAAACAACAAAAAGGTCAATATTCAAATTGCCCAAAGATGTGCCATAATAACCGTAGGCACGCCTTTGATTTTAGGAAGCTATTAAAAAAAACTATTTTTCTTATGTATAACTTTTTTTGACTAGTAAATAATTCATATCACGCTAAGCAAACTTTGTAACGACAAGCGCAAAAATGGAGGTAAAAATGGAAAACAGAAAATACACTAAGAACAACAAAGCGATAGCGTTTCTAAAAAGAAATATCTACTATATCATTATGCTGGTATGTCTTTTGGCTATCGCCACTATGGTGACCATAACGCTTATTAACAAGAACAAGCCGCCTACCGACGAAGTGATAGCTCCTCCGTCTGGGGTTGACGACGAAGACGACGATGACGACGACAAGAAAGGTAAGAACAATCAAGACGACGATGACGACGATAAAAACACAGGCGACCAAGATGAAGAAGATCCCCCTATCGTATTTGGTCTGCCAGTCGCCAATGTCAATATTATCACAGACTATAATATGGAAGAGCTTGTGTATCATCCCACCCTCAATGTATGGATGGTCAGTCGAGGCATAGACTTTGGAGGAAATGACGGCGATGCAGTATGCGCGGTTTATGACGGGGTTGTGGAAAGCATAACCAATGACCCGCTACAAGGTCATAAAGTGGTCATAAAGCATAACAATGAACTGAGAACAATATACTACTCTTTGAACGAACCTAAAAATCTGTCTGTAGGACAATCTGTAACAAAAGGTCAAACCATCGGGACTATTGGAAATACCGCCGGTCAAAAACTTTTGGAAGGTCCGCTTGTACACTTCGCGGTCACATTGAACGGCAAAATTGTCGACCCTTACGACTACCTGGATATTGGCGACAAGTAAAATTAGAAAGTTCCGCTTTAAGATAAAAGCGGAACTTTCTACATAGACTTTTCCTAAATCAATAGTTTTTTATTCAGGGGTGGGCAGACCGGTTTTTTTTCCGCCAAGATGATTTGCCCACCTTTCAGGAAAAAATTTAAAATAACTTTTTCCCGTATTTTTTCTTAGGTCCTTATATTTTTTTGCATTGCACCAAATAAATGAGGGAATGCCTATTATCAAAAGATAAAAAGGTCCTAATATAAGCGACTGCAGATAATGCCCGTATTCGTGGACTTTTGCTTTTCGTATCCAGTCCTCGTCTCTATTCCCCGCCACGAAAATAAACATGCCCAAAGATACCCCGCCCCAAGAGCCGTCATGGTATGTAAGCATGGTGTCGAAAAACCTTTCCCGCTTTTGACCCTTATATTTTGAAAAAAGTACAAGTCCAAGGATATTTTGGGGAAGACACCAAGTAAAATTAATTATGTATTTCAAAAAACTTTTCATAACCCCGCCTTAAGCATTAATCGCTTTCGCCTATGTCCTCACCATGGCTTTCTTCATTCTCTTCATCGTTCAAATCTTCCGTTCTATCGCTTGATATGTCCAAACTGTCATAATAAAAATTCATAAATATTTCCGACGGAATGGCAAACCCAATGCCCTCCACATTGACATCGTCTTCATTTTTTACCTTAAAGGAAATCATACCTATGACCTTGCCCTCTATATTGAGAAGCGGTCCTCCGCTTGAACCGCTGTTAACGGCGGCGTCTATTTGTATGACTTGGTTTGTTATACCCGTTTGGGAATCCTTAAAGTTCTTTTGGGGAACGCTTATTATACCTTTTGACATAGATATGCCGTATCCCTCGGCATTCCCTAAAGTGAAAATCGTAGCTCCGTAAGAGAGGTTTTTGGAATCACCCACTTCAAGGGCGCTTAAGGTCAAATCGTTCCTTCTGAATTTCAAAACAGCTATGTCCTTTTCGTCGTCAAAGGCAATAATATCCAAGAGATATTCTTCGCTGCTGTTATAGAATTTGCCCTTGATTTCTACCGCTTCATATATGATATTGCCTGCCTTATCGGTGACGGCATGTGCGTTGGTCAGAACATAACCCCTATCGTCAATGATAAAGCCGGTGGCATAGCTCTTTGAGGCTTGAAAATGCGCCGAAAGCTCAAGCACGCAAGGCAGAGCTTTATTCGCTACTTCTATTCCGGACTCATATTCGTTGACAATTGTGCATGAGCCCAAAGCCAACGCCAGAATTATTAAGACAATGGTTATGCCAAAGCTTTTCTTCATCCTTATAGCGTTACCTTTATGGTTTTTATCTCAAACGGTGTGAATATCAGTTCGTCCAAAGACACATCTTCTATCTTATTTTCCAGCATATCGGTAAGGCAGACTTCGGAGTATGGGGTATCAATTGTGAGTTTTGCTTTGGTCTGTTTCCCGCTGTCCTCGTATGCTCTTATAATAAATTCCTTTTCCTTATTTTCAGCCATTTTCACCGTCTCAATGACGATATTGGGCTTGTCGGCATAAACAAAACTATCAAATTCAGAGCGGTTGACAATCAAGGGGTTGTTAAGGACATAACCCATTTTTGCTGTTTCGCCCTCATAGCAATCGCCCTTATGGGGATAAAGAGCGTATGTGAATGTATGGATTCCTTTGTCCGCGTCCTTAGCCGGCCACATAGGTGACCTTAAAAGATTTAGGGATATGACTCCGTCCTTTACTCTGTGACCGTATTTGCAATCGTTCAATAAGCTTATGCCATAGCCGTCTTTGGATACGTCCACCCATTTATGGGCACATATCTCGAATTGCGCTTTTTCCACAGATGTATCATTTTTTGTGGACCTTTTTATGTTGCCGAACTGAATATCGCAGGTGACCTCGTCGGAGAAGAATCTGGGAGCGAATTCCGCTCTCAGCATCTTGTGGGTTTCCTGCCATTCTATGCTGTTAAAGAATTCCACATATGGCTTGCCCATAGTCAATATGACCCTTTGGGTAAGGGTGGATTTGTTATATTTATATATACTCTCCCTTATTATGCTGGCGCCCTCTTGGAACTGCTTATATCCTACAAGCTTGAATGTCTTTGAACAACGATTCGCATAATTAAAGTCAATGTCCCAAGCGTCATAATGAGTTCTCTTGTCCTTGTATACCCTCAGCACATTGAGATAGTCTTTGCAGAACTCTTGTTTCAGCCCTTTATGATACAAGCTTGTTATTTCACCGTCTTCGCCGAATTCAAGCTTTATCAAGTCATTTTCCATAGAACTCATCTTGACTGTATCGGCAGGGGTGAGCTTTTTGGAAGCGTAGGGGGGAATGTCCGCAAAATAGTATTTTTCTCCATGCTTAATGTATTCTTTTCTGGGATAGCTTGTGGGATTAAAAGCACAGAGATTGGAGCCTGCAGAAAGCTGTTTTAATAGCTTTTCTCTTAAAATTATCAATTCTTCATACATTCTTTGATAGGCGGGCACACATTCGTCATAAACCCTCTTTATGGATGAGCCGGGAATGATGTCATGGAATTGATAAAGCAGTACCTCTTTCCAAATCTTATCCAATTTTTCATAAGGATACTTCACGCCTTTTTTAACAAAAGCATATGTGGCAAGGAATTCAACGGTATGAAGAGCCTTTTCTAAAAGTCTATTATAATACTTGACTTTTGCTTGAGCGGTATATGTGCCTTGGTGGGTTTCAAGATACAGCTCTCCCTTATAAACAGGAAGCTCTTCTTTGACTTTGTCCAGCTCTTCAAAAAGCTCATTCGCGAAAGCGAACTTAACTCTCGGCGACACCGCAATATCCTTTTGTCTAATAGCGCATTCCAAGTGCCCCTCTCCGGGTCCGCCGCCGCCGTCGCCCACGCCAAAAGGCAGTCCAAAAGTTTTGACAACTTCTTTTTCGCTATTTTTCTTAAGGGCGGCATGAACGGGAACAGGTGTGGCGTCGCTATTATAATTGCCTTCAGGAGGCATATGGGCAAGCACTCTGCTTTTGTCTATGCCCTCCCACATGAAAGTCCTATGCGGGAATACATTTTGCTTGTTCCAGCTGAGCTTAATGGTAAGGAAATAATCCATTCCGCATTTTTTAATTATTTGCGGAAGATTGCCATTAAAGCCAAAGACATCGGGAAGCCAGCACATCTTGGGGGACTTTTTGAATTCGTCCTGCCAAAATCTCTCTCCATAAATGCTTTGTCTAATCAGACTTTCACCGCTTGTGACATTGGTGTCGCATTCCACCCACATTTTGCCTTGCGGTTCTATTCTGCCTTGAAGAATATAGTCCTTTACTTGTTTATAAAGATTGGGATAAAGCTCTTTCATCCACTCCAGCTGTTGAGGCTGGCTGACTCCAAATATGTATTCGGGAAAGTTCTCAATATTGTATACGGTATTGGAAAAGGTTCGGCTTACCTTTCTTTTGGTTTCCCTAATCGGCCAAAGCCATGCAAGGTCCAAATGGGCGTGTCCCATAGCGTATGCGGTGTAATCTGATTTTTCACCGTTAATGAGTTCTTTTTGAAGGATATTCCTTGCCTTTTCTACGCTTTCGGGAGAAAACCCTTTTGCCTCTTTGATAGAATTCCTTAAAGCGTTTTTAATTGAGCAATATTTGTTGGTTGATTTGTCAAGAGTGATAAGCTGTAATAACAAGCAAAAATAGTCATAATAAAGAGCTTTTGTATCCTCTCTGACCGATACTATGTCCGCTTGTTTGAATATGGCATAGTTCTTTATATTGACGGAAAGCTTGTTGTGCCCCGCCTCAACCCATACATCCACTTCCTCTCCGCCGACAGCGCTGTCGCAAAAATCAAGTATCTTTTTGCCTTTGGACGGCTGGAACAGTTCCACCACTCCGCAAATATTGGAAAGCCCTTTTACGGGATTTCCCTCATCGTCAAAAAGGCAGCCTTCGCCGTCAAGCGCAATCATGAGCTGTATCTTCTTACCTTTTGCGGAAGCGGGCACCACGCCCTTAAAATTAAACCAAGCGCAGTCAAAAACATCTCCCCATTTGCGACATGTCTTTATGCTCTTGAGGTTTTTTGTCCTTTCTGCAAAAGGTATGGGCTCCTTTTCCACTACATATTTCGCCTCAAGTTTGGCTTCTTTCTTGTATACTTTAGATTTTATTCTATTTAGATTCCTGAGAAGGTCAGGATGGCATAGCGTCTTAAGATACATTTTATACATACTATACATAAATCCTCCCGTTTATTATTCTTCAATTAAGTAAATATTATATATTAAAAGTGCCAATAAATCAATAGTAAATAATTGATATCAATTTTTTTCTACATTTGCAAAGGGGGAATAGAACTTTTTATAGATTTCTGTCGTTATAATAGTTCAAAGCCAAGAAATTCTTTCTGTTCAAAAGTGCAATAAGAAAATACACCGCCAGATAAACTAATATCGCACCTAATGAAATAAAGATTATTTCAAGGGGGAATATTGGATAGATATAATATTTGTTGATAATCAACGCAAAAGTGGGCATTAGGCGGTTGAAGAAAAAGCTTAAGCCAATCCCGATAAAGCTTCCCGAAAACCCGATTATCAGGCTTTCAAAAACCGCGAGATTGTTGTATTTCTTTACGCTCATGCCGCTTGCCTTATAGACGGTAAGCTCTCTTTTTCTATCCGCAGCGGCGGCTAATGTCAAGTTGACAATGCCGATAAACGCCACAAGACTAACAAGAATCTGAACAAGTCTGAGAAGAATGGAAACGCCGCTAAGTCCTTGCGATGCTGCATAAGCCCAGTCCTCAAATCTTATGACAAAAGTATTATGATAGTCGAAAATCTCATCCCTTAAGGAAAGATAAGCAAAGAACATATCCGCATCTTTTTTGGCGTTTACTAAGATTATTTCCTCGTCGCCTTGTATAATCTTGCCGTTGTAGGTCATATCCTCCAAAAGGACATAAGCCACTCTGTCGTATTCGGTTTGGGTATAATCTATGGCACAAACCACAAATTCATGGTCCAGTATCTCGTCATAAGTCGTGGTCGCCGTGGACTTCTCTCTTTGAAGTGTTATTTTATCCCCTATCTTCCAATTAAATCTTTGGGCAAGGTCATAATTTATAATTATGGGATGTTGGGTTTGTGAGATTAGCTCTATATCCTCTTTTGTCAAACCAAGGATCTCACTGAAACCGTCCGCATCGCTTATCCCAATAAGACTATAGCTTACATCGTTGCCTTTTATTTCCTCTTCATAGCCCACAGTCATACAGTAAAAAACACTTTCCACCTCTTCCAAGGAACGGATATCCTCAATCAGATTCTGATATTCCATTTTTCCGGCGGAGCTTATGGCAAAGTCCGCATCAAACCTTGAATTGTAGGGCTTGATAGCGATTACTATAAGACCTATGACGGACACCACAATAAAAGAAAAGGTAATCGCCGCACCCACAAGTATAGTCAGCGTATTGGCGGCGGAGTTTCTCTTTATGGAAATGCCCGCAAGCTGGCTTTGACCTTTGAAAAAAGAAAATATTCGGCTAAAGATTTTGATAACATAAGGGGTCACAAAATATATCCAGAATGCGAATAATATAATCACCGCTATGGTGAGATAGACCACATAAAAATTATAGACAATAAGTGCCGCAAGGCTTAAACCAAGAAGAAGCGATAAGACAATAATAATTATTGGTTTGGCATATTTGACATCCTTTATAACCCCGCTTGTCAACTGACGGATGCTTTTTTTGCTTATTTGGAGGATTGAAAAAATAGAGGACGCCGCAAAGACCAAAACGCCTGTCAGAAAAGCCACAGCATACTTCCATAAATCATAACTTACGGCACCGGGAAAATTGGGAAGCAAGACCCTGGTCACAATGCCCATGCCTGCTCTACCGATTAAGAGCCCTATCGTAGCCCCTACAAAGCCGTATAACAATACTTCAAATAACATAATAAACGCCGTTTGCGAAGGCGTTGCCCCCGACGCCTTGAAAATAACCATCTCATTAATGCGTCGTTTGGCAACGACTAAATAGGAAGTAAAGAGTATAAGTATCATTATGGTCATAATAAACGCCACAGCTATATTCAAAAGGTTTGTATTGTTCCTAACTATCCTTTGCACATATTCCACATCGACAGCAGGTTGGATTTCTATGGCGTCGTTTTGCATATGCTCTTTCAAATCTTGGGATATCTTTTCAAAGTCTTTCGGGTCTTTAAGCCTTATTAATGCGGTGTTTATCATTCCCCTTGACGGAATGCTCTTTATGTCAACCAAAATATTATGTATGGAGCTGTCCGCAAAAATACCTTGGTTATACATTATCCTTGCCACACTCATTTTCAAAAAGCTGTCGCTTATTTCAGAATAAATCTCTATGGTGTCTCCGGCTTTTAAGTCCATGCTTTTGGCAAAGGATTCACTTACCCATACCCTGGGATACTCATAATTCTTTACCGCCTCTTTTGTCAATAGCTTGTGAGGATATCTCTCATAAAGCGTTTTTAGGTCGGTGGCTTCAAGCATGACTACTTTGGACTGCTCATAAGTTTCCACCAAACCTATTGTTTGTAGATATGTGTCGATATATTCTATCTCGTACGAATGCTTTTCTTGAAAGGACTTAACTTTGGCAAGAGGAAATATCTCATCCCCCCTCATGGCAATATGGGCGTCGCCGGCAAGACGGCTTTGGGCTTTGATATTTATATTATAAAAGAGACCCGTCAAGGAAAGCGCCACAAAAATCATAACCGTAACGACGGCTACGGTGGTTATAATAATGGCTATTTGCGCTCTGTTATCTTTGATGCTTTTTAAGGTATGGTTTATTAAGATTTTCATTCTTGAATTATCTTTCCGTCAAATATTTTGATTATCTTATTGCCGTATTTGGCATTTTCCATGCTGTGCGTGACTTGAACTATGGTGGTTTCAAGCTCCTTATTAATCTTAGCTAAAAGCTCCATAATGCTTTTAGACGAAGCGGAGTCAAGATTTCCGGTAGGCTCGTCCAAAAATATGATATTGGGTTCAAAAATCAACCCTCTGGCTATCGCCACCCTTTGCTGCTCTCCGCCGGATATCTTAGACGGCATTTGGGAGCGGTATTTTTCTATGCCCAAATATTCCAAAAGATATTCAAGTCTTGCCTTGACATCCTTTATTTTTTTGCCGCTTAGGATAATAGGCAAGAGTATATTCTCCTCTACGGTAAGGTATGGCGCAAGATTAAAAAACTGAAACACAAAACCTATCTTTGTTCTTCTGAGTTTTGCAAGCCTGTCTTCCTTGAGTCCTGTTATTTCTTCCTTTTCGATATATACCTTGCCCTCTGTCGGAATGTCCATTCCGCCAAGGATAGAAAGCAGCGTGCTTTTTCCACTTCCCGATGCCCCCAAAATGGATACGAAATCGCCCTTTTGGATATCCAAAGAAATGTCTTTAAGTACCCAATATTTCCCGTCAAATGTTTTTGAGATATTTTCTGCTCTAATAATTGAGTTCACCATAATCCTCCACAGCCATAATCGACTCAATGGTATCTTTAATGATATCTTGAAAAGCTTTTCTGCTGTTTTCAACCAAGTCATCCAAACTTACAAAATTGAATACAAAATTAGCAAATAGCGTTGTCAAAAGCTCGTCAACAAAACTCTCCATGCTCTCGTTCATATTCCATAGTCCTTGTGCTGCTTGCAAAAGGTTTTGATAATTGTCATCATCTATCTGGTCAAAGTCGATTTTTTCATAAAAGCTCAATAATTCAACATAGCTTATGAAGCTTTCAAGCTGACTATACGCATCTTCTTCCAAAGCGCCATAATCAGACTCCTTTGAATGAGTCATATCCATAAAGATTTGAAATTGTACAATCAATTCGGAATAAGATTGAATGAATTCCTGCGTTTCGCCAACGCCTGTAATCTCGGCTTTTTCAAAACTATTATCCAAACCCTTTTTTATTGCTTTTGCTATTTCTACATGCGATAGTATAAGATATTGCTCCGCTTCGTAAGTAGACTTGTCCTCTATCGAAAAGTACATAGAAAGAAGTTCAAAGCCGTATGCGCTGGTATGTGTCATGGCTTGAGACAGTATGTAAAATAGATTGGAAACCTTATTCTTCACCATGGACATAGTTTTAGAGTATGTCTGCCATTCTTCTTCATCCATGCTGGTATCATCTTTTTGTCTGTCATAATCAAACCCCAGAAGTTTTTCAAAGTTTTCAAACCCTAGTTTGTCCAGAACATTGAGGTAGTTCACGCCTAAGGAATAAATTATTCCCTGCAAGGCTCTCGCATCGCGGGCACTTATACCCTCGCTCATCTTATTGAGCATTTTGATTGTAAATATAGTATTGGAAGATAAAGCTACAAAGTCATCTTGTCCCAGCTCTAATAAAAGCTTGTTCGCCTCTGAACCCACTGTTATTGTCGTAAAAAGCTCATATAGAAATCTGCCAAGCTCAAGTTCGGTGAAGTTCGTCTTTTCAAAAAACATCATAAGGTGATACTCCAATCCCGAAAAGCCTTGAATTGGGCTTGAACCGCCTTTAGTTACTATATCAATGAATTCCTCTAAGTAATTTGAAAAAGGCTTAAGCTTTTCCGCAGGTATGCGTGCTTGACTCAAAACACCCAAGAGGTAGTTCCCTATATGGTTGTTTTTGTCTGTTATAGCGAGATAAACACTTAAGATATTTCTGATTTGTCTATTGAATATGATTGTCTCCACAACAGGATATTCCAAAGGGGCGTTTTCTTCTTCATAAGAGTATCCCAAGTCCTTTGGGCGATTCAAAACAAGAGGCAAGACGACGGCAAGCACTATTGCCGAAATCAAGAGCAAAGCCGCCACAGCGATAATGATATTTTTTTTGTTCTTTTGGACGATTTTCATACAGTTAATTATAACAATTTAACAACCTTTGTGTCAATGTAAGCCCTTATAAAAAAAAGTAATTAAAAGAGTAATATAACAACTACTTTATTTTAGAATTGCTATTTGGATTTGCTAAGATATTGTCATAAAAAAGAGACGAACAAAGCGTTCGTCTCTTATTATTTGCTTAGATTATCTATTTTTTAGGCGTTAGCTATATATGCGATAAGGTCTACTACCTTGTTGGAATAACCCCATTCGTTGTCATACCAGCTTATCAGTTTCATAAAGTTTTCGTTAAGGGCGATGCCGGCTTTGGCGTCAAATACGCTTGTTCTTGGCTCGTGAATAAAGTCGCTGGATACTACATCGTCTTCGGTATAGCCCAGTATGCCTTTCATTTCATTCTCGCTTGCCGCCTTGATAGCTTGCTTAACCTCTTCATATGTCGCGGGTTTTTCAAGTCTTACTGTCAAGTCTACTACGCTGACATCGAGAGTGGGCACTCTAAAAGCCATGCCCGTAAGTTTTCCGTTGAGTTCGGGGATAACCTTTCCGACAGCCTTGGCAGCGCCTGTGGATGAAGGAATAATATTTCCCGCAGCGGCTCTTCCGCCTCTCCAGTCTTTCATAGAGGGTCCGTCGACTGTCTTTTGTGTGGCTGTTGTGGCGTGGACCGTGGTCATCAAGCCTTCCACTATTCCAAAATTGTCATGCAGAACCTTGGCTAAAGGCGCAAGACAATTTGTTGTACAGCTGGCGTTGGAGATGATGTCCATAGATTTGTCGTATTTGTCATGGTTCACTCCCATAACGAACATGGGGGCGTCCTTTGAGGGAGCGGTTATGACTACTTTCTTGGCTCCGCCTTGAAAATGCGCTTTTGCCTTGTCCATAACCGTAAATACGCCTGTCGCCTCGGCGATATATTCGGCGCCGCAGCTCTTCCAATCGATATTGGACGGGTCTTTCTCGGCGAAAACGGCTATCGGGTTTCCGTTGACTACCAATTTGCCGTCGACTACTTCCACCTCGCCGTCAAACTTGCCGTGCACAGTATCATATTTAAGCATATATTTCATATAGTCTACGCTTATGAAAGGGTCATTGATACCCGTGACTGTAACATCGTCTCTATCACAGCACGCGCGAAGAACCAGCCTGCCTATTCTTCCAAAACCATTAATACCTATTTTTATTTTTGCCATCTATTTTATCCTCCTTTAAGAACATGGATTTATTCTTTACCTATTTTAATATCTTTCCCATTAAAAATCAAATATATTCTTTTCGGAAAAATTACTTTCTAAAGTAAATTAAAAGTAAATATTTCTTATTTCGCTATTATGTTAATAATCCTACCCGGCACATATATTACTTTTCTAATGGTCAAGTCCCCCAGACCTTTAGTGTTTTGTTTGGCGGCGTCCAGCGCCTCTTCTTCAGAAGCTTTTGTGGATACCGTTATTCTTGACCTTAATTTTCCGTTTATTTGAACGGGAATCTCAACTTGGTCCTGTACAAGATTCCTTTCGTCGTACTTGGGCCAGCTTGCCTTTTCTATTTTCTGATTGTTTATCATCTCGTACATTTCGCTTGTTATATGCGAAGCTACAGGATTTATAATCAAGAGGATTTTATTAAGTTCGTCTTTGGTCACATAGCCCCTTTGGTAAATCTCATTCACTATTGTCATCACATGGGCGATTGCCGTATTGAACTTAAGTGCCATATAGTCGTCTTGGACTCTCTTTATGCAAAGGTCGATATTGACGCCTTGGGCTTTTTTATCCTCTATCATGTTCATAAGATTCCAGAGCTTATTCAAAAACCTTGAACAGCCTTTTATGGCATCGGGATTCCAAGGGGCGCTTTTTTCGTAGTCGCCAATAAATAGAATAAACAGCCTCAAAACATCAGCACCGTATTCATTTATGACATCGTCGGGATTGACAACATTGTTTCTGGACTTGCTCATTTTCTCACCGTCAGCGCCCAGAATAAGCCCTTGTGCCGATCTTCTCGCGTACGGTTCTTCATGACCGACAATACCAATGTCATACAAAAACATATTCCAAAACCTTGAATAAATCAGATGCCTTGTGACATGCTCCATGCCCCCGTTGTACCAGTCCACTTGCCCCCAATACTTATAGGCTTCAGGATTGACAAGATAGTTGTCGTCATGTGGACTCATATACCTTAAGAAATACCATGAACTGCCCGCCCACTGGGGCATGGTGTCGGTTTCTCTTGTCGCCTTGCCGCCGCATTTGGGACATACGGTGTTCACCCAGTCTTTGACTTTGGCTAAGGGTGAAGACCCGTCTTCAGAGGGAGAGAAATCGTCGATAGGCGGCAAAACAAGGGGAAGCTCTTTTTCGTCAACGGGAACTTGTCCGCATTTTTGGCAGTTTATTATCGGAATAGGTTCTCCCCAATATCTCTGTCTGTTGAAAGCCCAGTCTTTCATTTTGTAGTCGGTCTTGGGCGTTCCTATCCCCTTTTCTTTCATATATTCAATTATCTTTTTGATTGCCTCGGGCACTTGAAGCCCGTTTAAGATACCCGAATTGACCATTTCGCCCTCTTCTTTGGAGACATAGGCTTCTTTCTCGATATCTCCGCCTTTGATAACTTCTATTATAGGTAGACCGTACTTCTTGGCGAATTCATAGTCTCTTGTGTCATGGGCGGGTACTGCCATTATTGCTCCCGTACCATAGTCCATCATGACATAGTCGGCAGTAAAGACTGGAATTTCTTTTTGGGTTAAAGGATTTATGGCGGAGATCCCCTCGATTTTCACGCCGCTTTTCTCCTTGGTCATATGAACTCTTTCAAACTCTTTTTTAAGCTTTGCCTTGGCTTGATAATCTTTAATCTCTTCAATATTTTTTATGCTCTTGGAGAACTTTTCTATAAGGGGATGTTCGGGTGCGACAACCAAAAATGTAGCTCCGTATATCGTGTCAGGTCTTGTGGTATATACAACAAGCTCATATTCCTGATTCTGGTCTTTTACAATAAACTTGATATCCGCGCCATGAGACTTGCCTATCCAGTTTTTTTGTTCGACTTTTATTTTTTCGGGATAGTCTACCTTTTCCAGCCCTTTCAAAAGCCTATCAGCATATTTTCTTATCCTCAAAAACCAAACATCTTTTTCCTTTTGGACGACTTCACTTCCGCAACGGTCGCAGACGCCGTTTTGGGACTCTTCATTGGCAAGCACTACTTTGCAGTCGGGGCAGAAGTTGACAAGTGTTTTTGACTTGTAGGCAAGCCCTCTTTTGAACATCTGCAAGAATATCCATTGTGTCCATTTATAATATTTTTCATCGGTGGTATCCACCGTTCTATCCCAATTAAAGCTATATCCTATGGCTTTCATTTGTTGTTCAAACTTCTCAATATTGTTGTCTGTCACTATCCTTGGATGCTGACCTGTCTTTAAGGCATAGTTCTCGGTGGGAAGCCCGAAAGCGTCATAACCTATTGGAAAAAGCACATTATAGCCCTGAAGTCTTTTCATTCTTGCCACTACTTCCATTGAGGAAAACGCCCTTATATGTCCTACATGCAGTCCGTTGCCGGAGGGATAAGGGAACTCTATCAACGCATAAAACTTTTCTTTGCTGGGGTCTTCTTTGACCTCAAAGATTTTGTTCTCATACCAATACTTTTGCCATTTCTTTTCAATTTCTCGGGGATTGTATTCCTTAATCATAGTCTACCTCTTTGCTGAATTACCAATTTATAATATCATGGTGATTTTTTTTTGTCAATTATACTGGCAATCTTACCTTCTTTTTGTTATTATGTAGATAATATTATGTAATAATTGTATTTTGGAGGTATAATGAACGCTTTTTTAGATAAAATCACGGAGTTTCTGGAAACCACCGGATTAAATATACTTTCCGCAATCGTAATATTGGTTTTGGGGCTTTTAATCATTAAGACCGTAACCAGAATTTCGAAAAGCTCCCTACAAAGAACAGCCGTTGAGGGCGCAACGGCGTCTTTTATCGTGTCAATTATTAACCTTGCCCTAAAACTTGTATTGATTTTTGTAGTGGTGGCTATTCTGTTCCCCAAAGCTTCAGCAGGGTTGATAGCAGCTTTGGGTACTGCAGGTCTTGCCATAGGTCTTGCACTTCAAGGAAGCTTATCCAATTTCGCTAATGGAATTATTATTATCTTTACCAAACCTTTTAAGGAAGGCGACTATGTGGATATCGGCGGTACTGCGGGCACTATTAGGTCTATTAATATCTTAACTACCGAACTGTTAACGGTCGACAATAAAAAAGTAGTTTTGAACAATACAAAAGTAGTGTCCAGCGACATCATCAATTACAGCGCCAGACCCACAAGAAGACTTGACCTTAAGGTCTATGCGGCGTATGGCTCGGATATGAAAAAAGTAAAGGAAATCTTGACAAATATCGCCCAAAATCATGAAAAGGTTTTAAAGACTCCCGCTCCCCTTATCAGAATGAGCGAACACGCCGATGACGGTGCCGGCTTTAATTTTAGAGTTTGGGTGCCCAATAAGGAATATTGGGGAGTATATTATGATATGATTGAGCAGATATATTTTGCTTTTGAGGAAAACAACATTGAGATACCCTTAAGGAGAATGAATTTGTATATGAAAGACAAGACAGGAGGAAAAAATGAAAAAAGTTCTTAATATCCTTGCCGTCCTTTCCTTTTGTGTCCTTGTCGCTATGGCAATACTATTCTTCACAGACAGCATAAAAATATTTCTATGGGTAAAGTATCTTTTTCTCTTATGCTCTTTGTTTATACTGTTAGCGTTATATGCACAATTCGGCAAAAGAACCATCTTTGACGAATGCATCTATTGCCTAAGAAAAGCCTTGAAAGGCCATAAAAAATTAGATTATAACCGTTCGGATAAGTTCATGACCATAAAACTTTTGAACATAAAAAACTATTTGGCTTTCGCCATACGGTATATGGAAGAGCTGGAGCATACCTTTGACCTCTATGAATTGAAGAATAATATAAATAATATCAAGGAGCTAAGCGAACATTTAAGCACAAAACATATAGACGAAATTAAAAACAATCACAAATCATATCAGCAATTGATTATAGACGCCTTGGATAAAGTGTCCAAGGAAAATGAAATGCGAAAAATTGCCTTAGAGCAAGCAAAAGAGCAGAAAAGAAAGGAGCTGAAGTCAAAAAAGCGACCTTTTAATTAATATCCACAAAATTTTTGAATACATTATTTAATATGAATTATGTATTCCTCGCAATGATGCTTGCGTCCATTTTCCTATTGACAAGACAAAGTCCAGAAAAAGTGATGTCAAGCATGCTCGACGGCGTGACGTCAAGTGTTTATCTTGCGATAAAGCTTTTCGCTATCTATGCGGTATGGCTTTCCGTCCTAAAAATCTTTGAAAAAGCCAATCTTGACAAATCCTTAGCAAAAAAGCTTAAAAAACCCATAGGGTTTCTTTTCAAAGGCGAATCGGATAAGGCGTATGAATACTTGTCCCTTAATCTGTCCGCTAATATTTTAGGCATGGGCGGAGCTGCCACACCAACTGGTATAAAATCCATAGAAGAGATGACCCGCCACAAAAATAAAGTCATGCTTATTGTCATAAACTCCACTTCAATACAGCTTATACCCGCCACAATTGTCGCCTTAAGGGCATCGTTTGGAAGCGTAACCGACATAATCGTCCCCTCTTTGATAGCTACTTTGTTCACTTCGATTGTCGGCGTAATTATGGTTAAGGTCTTTGTCAAATAATGTTGATAATACCCGTCTTATTATTGATAACGCTATTAATTGCGCTAATTAAAAACATACCCGTTTATGATAGTTTTGTGGAGGGCGCAAAGGAATCCTTAACTTTGGTAATAAAGATTCTTCCATATATTGCCGTGATACTCTTGGCGATTGAGCTTATGCAAATAAGCGGACTGTCGGCTATGCTTGGAAGAGCAGTTTCTCCAGCTTTCAAGGTTTTGGGCATACCTCCCGAACTTTCAGAATTATTAATTCTAAGACCCCTATCTGGAAGCGGCAGCCTTTCCTTATTGGAAAAGATATATCAAGAATATGGCGTTGACAGCTATGTGTCAAGATGTGCAAGCGTGATTATGGGCTGTAGCGATACCATATTGTATATTGTAGCGGTCTATTTCTCCACCTCAAAAGACAAAAAAAGCGGTCTTGCCATACCTATTTCTTTAGCCGCTACATTTTTGGGGGCGATTTTGTCATGTGCGCTTTGTAGAATTCTTTGATTATTATAATTTCAATGAAACAGAATAGACCTTATTTTTGTTTAGATTATGCTTTTCACAAAGATAATTTACTGCGTCTTTTTTGGACATGCCCTTTATTATCAGGTCTTGAAGTTCTTTTTCTATATCAATATTATTTTCTTGTTCCATCTTTTCTGGAGGGTAGACAATTATCACATATTCACCCTTGGGAGATTCAACCTTTAATTCCCCTAAATAGCCATAAGTTATGCTTTCATATATCTTGGTCATCTCCTTGACAACACAAACCTTTCTTCTTTCCAAATATGAATATAAAAGGTCTAAGGTCTTTTGCAAGTCATGTGGGGCACAGTATATAACAAGCGCTGAATGGATATCCTTAAATTGACGGATATTCATTTCTACCTGTTTGCTTCGCCCTTTCAAAAAGCCCAAGAATGTAAAATTGCCTTGATAACCGCTTAGGCTTATGGCAGATGTCAAGGCACTTGCTCCAGGTACGACCCAGACATCTATGCCCTCATCCCTCAACGCTCTGACAAGCAAGGCTCCCGGGTCACTTATGCACGGCATGCCGGCGTCGCTGACCAAAGCGATATTCTTTCCTTTTTTTATCAAGTCTATTATCTCGGCGGCGCCCTCTTGCTCTTTGTGTTCATGATAGCTTATTAACGGCTTTTTTATTCCATAGTGGTTCAAAAGCCGCAAGGTGTGTCTTGTGTCCTCACAAGCGATAATATCGACTTCTTTCAACACCTCAAGGGCTCTTAAGGTGATATCTTTAAGGTTGCCTATCGGCGTTGCGACCAAAAAACACCCGCCTTTCATTTGCCGTAAATTCTCCTTGTCTCAGCTGTCATTGTGCCGTCTTCATTGTTTAATATAAAAGGTTGAGACACCACCATATGAGGTTTCCCGCCTTTTTTTGCTTCGATAATAAAAGTATCAGCCTGCTTGGAGGCTTTGGGATAAATCATAGTCAATCTTTTGGGTTCCAAATTGTTTTCTTTCAAATAAAGAATGGTGTCCGCAAGCCTTTTGACCTTATTTATCATATAGAGCTTGCCTCCGTACTTTAATAGTTTGCTTGCGGATTGGATACATTCTTTCAAAGTAACAAGAAGCTCTTTTTTGCAAATGTTTTGTTGGGTCGATATGTCTTGAGAGTCCGCCTTTTCATAAGGCGGATTGCACACCACGACATCAAAATCGCTCCCTATTTTTTTATGAATAGTCTGCATAGGGGCGTTGATAACCTTTATCCTATTGCCTAAATTGTTATACTCAACACTTCTTTTAGACATATCGGCAAGCCTTTGTTGTATCTCCACCAAATATATCGTTGTTGCTTTGGTTTTTGCCGACAATAGTATCCCAATAACGCCTGAACCAGAACCCAAATCAACAATTTTCTGATTAGGCAAAGCTCTGACGAAGTTAGCCAGTATGACTGCGTCTGAAGTGAATCTATATCCTGACTTGGATTGAATTATTTTTAGACCGCCAATTTCAAGGTCTTCAAATTGTTCATTTTCTTTAAGCATTGAATAAATTAAAAGCCTATTGGCTTGATAGGCTTTTTTTGATTGATTTATGCCTTCCCGTTACAGCCCAGCACGTTTACAATCTTGTGTCTAACTAATTTCTCCACCGCGCTTCTTGCGGGTCCAAGATATTGTCTGGGGTCAAAATGTGAGGGATTTTCTGCAAAGTACTTTCTGATAGTTGCAGTGACAGCCATTCTGATGTCGGAGTCAATATTTATCTTACAAACCGCCATAGACGCCGCCTTACGGAGCATGTCTTCGGGCACGCCCTTTGCTCCGGGCATATTGCCGCCGTATTGGTTGATTTGTTCGACAAGATACTGAGGTACGCTTGACGCCCCATGAAGTACTATTGGGAAATTGGGAAGACGCTTCTCGACTTCTTGCAGTATGTCAAACCTAAGTTTGGGCTCTCCCTTGAATTTGAATGCGCCGTGGCTTGTCCCTATGGCTATGGCAAGACTGTCCACGCCTGTTTTGGCGACAAATTCCTGAACTTGGTCGGGGTCAGTGAAAGCTGCGTCTTTGTCGCTTACATTGACATCGTCTTCTATTCCCGCAAGGCGTCCAAGCTCTGCTTCCACCACGACTCCCCTATCATGTGCATACTGGACCACATTCCGTGTAATTTTTATATTCTCTGCAAAGCTGTGGTGGGAGGCGTCTATCATAACTGATGTAAAGCCGCTGTCTATGCTCTCTTTGCAAAGCTCGAACGAATCGCCATGGTCCAAATGTAAACATATGGGAAGATTGCTGTCTTCTACGGCAGCTTCTACAAGCTTTCTTAAATATATGGGGCTTGCATATCTTCTCGCTCCAGCGCTGACTTGAAGTATAAGGGGCGCTTTCTCCGCCTTAGCCGCCTGAACAACGCCTTGTAGGATTTCCATATTATTAATGTTAAAGGCGCCTATGGCATAATTGCCCTTATAGGCATCTTCAAGCATCTTTTTACTGGTTACTAATGGCATTTTATGTTCCTCCTGTATATTAACTTTTCTTTATTACCTATTATACACCTTATCTTAATTTAGGTCCAGTCTTTATCTAATATGATAGCCTTTCTTTTGCAAAGCCATAAGCTGCATATTAAGCTGTTCAATAAATTCTTTATTGGTATTGGTCTTGACAAGCATATTTATTAGTATCTCGGTTGTGTCCACATTGTCGCCGTTTGAGAGCATCTTTCTCATGCCCCATATTCCTTCAAGCTCTTTTTGGTCAAGCAGCAGTTCTTCCCTTCTTGTTCCGCTGCGGTTTAGGTCGATAGCGGGGAATATCCTCTTTTCGCTAAGTCTTCTGTCAAGATGAATCTCCATATTGCCAGTGCCCTTGAACTCTTCATAGATGACATCGTCCATACGGCTTCCGGTATCTACTAAAGCGGTGGCGATTATGGTAAGGCTGCCGCCGTTTTCAATATTTCTTGCAGCGCCGAAAAATCTCTTGGGATTGTGCAGTGCGCCGGGGTCTATACCGCCAGAGAGCGTCCTTCCCGTCGGAGCGATAACAAGGTTATACGCTCTTGCCAGTCTTGTAAGAGAGTCCATAAGGATGACAACATCCTCTCCGTTCTCTACCAGCCTCTTGGCTCTTTCCAATACAAGTTCAGAAGCCTTGGTGTGGTGTTCGGGGGTTTCGTCAAAGGTGGAGTATATGACCGTTCCTTTGATAGACCTTTGCATGTCGGTGACTTCCTCGGGTCTTTCGTCTATAAGTAGAACCAAAAGTTTGACCTCGGGATAATTTTCGCTAATTGAATGGGCAATCTTCTTCAAAAGAGTAGTCTTGCCCGCTTTGGGAGGGGATACTATCATTGCCCTTTGCCCTTTACCTATGGGGGCTACCAAATCAATCGCTCTGATAGCAT
>DUON01000018.1 GCA_012838805.1 Clostridiales bacterium | reverse complement strand
TAATTATTAAAATTTAGTAAATTTCAAAAAAAGGTCTTTTATAATTTAATTATATATGTTATTATATTTCTGTATACATGTAAGTACCAAAACAGCAAGCGAGGTTAACCACATGAATTCCAAATCTAAAAGAGCCATCCTACTTCTTTTTTTAGTTATGCTTATTGCGGCAGTTTGTCTTTCTTTTGTTATTGTTTTTTCATATAAGGGGGAGAAAAAGGCTTTTGCAGCGAGCAATGATTTAGAATTTTCGGTGGAATTGGGAATTTATGAAGACGGAGTATGGGAGGACTATACCCCAGGCAGTGTGTCGATTGGCAAACCCATATCTTTTAGATTTACATTCGAAGGCGATCCGGAGCTTTCAGTAACTGAATTCAATTACATATTCGGCAACAGCCGTCAAGATGTCATTAATCGAATAGAAAACGACCAATGGCAGACGAGCGGAGAAAACAATGAATTTTTGAAGCCCCAAAACATGATGATTGACGGCATGAGGATATGGACATACCCCGTCGAAGAGAATTTTGACGGATATATCGTATTCAGGGCGACCATGCGCGAGATTGTCGGCGGTGAGCCCGTTACAAGAGAATGGGTTCATGGAACGACCTTCCGAATTCGTTTTCAAAAGGAAATTTTACCCACGAACATTATGATTATGGGAGTGGACGCTTATTATTTAAGCAATGGAGAGTATTTGCCTTACGATACCGATTTGGGCGGAGAAAACAAATGGGTATCCACTGAAATGAAGTTCGTGGTCACTACCAGAAATATCATTGAAAATCTTGGCTTGGACGAATTATTCTATTATTCAATTGACAACGGCGAGAACTGGTATCCCGCGGGCGTCGAGAACGAAATTTATGTAAAAAGGAATATAAACGGTCGCGTTCATTTTAAGGTTACTGACATAAGCGGCAAAATAAAGAGCGTTTTTCCACAGCCCGAAGATTCTCAAATCTATGTGAAAATGGATATTGTGGAGCCTGATTTCAGCGTTTCTGCCGTATCCACAAGATATGAGGACGGGAGGCTGGTCACTTTTCCCTATAACCAAAACTTATGGAGTTATAACGATGTCGTATACATAATTACTCCTGAAGTGTGGGGAGAATCCCCCATAGTATATGAATATAGAACGCCGGGCAATGCTTGGAACACCTTGACTTACAGCCCCGCTTCGGGCTACTATACTTTGTCTCTTACCACCTCTACCTATGATATTGAGTTCAGGGCGACTTCGGAAGCCTTGAAGAGCGTGACCAAATCTGGATACCACGCCAAGATAGACAAGGTTCAGCCAAGAGTGTCCATAACCGCCTACGATGCTACAAACACTGAAATAAGGTCTTTCGGCACGGCGGAGGGAGAGGGATATAGAGTAGGATACGCAAGCGACACCATAAACTTCACTGTCTATAACAAAGCCGCTAACGGCGCGCTGATAAGAAACAATTCCGAGCTAAAATGCCAGTATAAATATACTTATTATGACAATAACGGCATTCTTCAAGAGACCAACTTCCAAGATATGATAAGGCATGAGGACAAGGAACAAGGAGTTTATTACTATACTTTCTCCCAAAGCGTGTACGACCCCACGCCCATTGACAAGAGAATATATACCTTTAGACTTGAATCTGAAAGCGGACTTAGCGACGAGAGGACATTTACTGCGACCATTCTATACAGCGTTTTTGAGATATCGATAGAAGTCGACCCCGATGCCGAGGTTATCAAACCCGGCATAACATGGGCGAATGCGCCTATTCCCGTATATATTTACGCCCCGATTATGGACAAATACACTTTCGCATATTTTGTGGACGGCGAAGAGACGAGATTTGTTTGGGCGGCAGACGGTTCGGGCGACAGCGAGGATGTAGTAAAGGATGTCACCGAAGAATATAGGGATTTGGAACCGGGTGAGCCTGGCTATGTTCCCGAGGGAATGGCGAAGTTTAGAATATATATAACCAAGTCGGTGGATAGAAAAATATTTGATATTTATGCCTATAATGCCGCGGAAGTAAAGAACGACAACGAGGAGCAGACAGGGGAGATTAGGCTGGATATGGTGACGCCCAATGTTAGGATGTCCGCTGTGGTGCAGCACAGCCAGTACGCCATAGAAAGCGGACAATGGGCGAACGGCAACATTGAGCTGACTTTGGACTCCAAAGCCTTGCCTGCCTCTGAGATAAGCTTGTCGGGAATAGACTGTGAACTCATGCTTGACCACAACATACCCTACGATGTTCTGGAATCCGAAAAGGACTCTGACGGTCTTCCTATAGGAAAGTTCATACATATTATTGAAATACCCGAAGGTCAAGGGAATGTATTTACTACAACCTTAATCTTTAGGCTTACCAGCGGGTCGGGGCTGCAAAATTTTGTATATTTCGATGTCAAAATAGATAAGAGAGAGATAGAGCTTGAAAAGGTCTATGATTATAGAAATGAAGACATTATCTTAAATCAGATAGACAATCCGCCTTTCTTTACAGATACCACAGATCCTGTCTGCAAGGATATCGGCTTTAAGTTCTTCACCAATCAGCAGGACCATTTCAGTTATTGGTATAGGATAGACGACCCAGAGGGCAATTTTACCAAAGGGTCGGGAGAGGAGCTTTGGGTAAGTATTCCCCAAAACTCAAAAGGCGAGATAATCGTTCAATTTTATCTTGAAAGCGATGCCATAGACTTCAACAACCAAAAGAGCCAAACCAATATCTATACCATTATCATTCCCTATGATTGCGTATCCGTTCAAATATCAATAGCCATTCAAGACAAGATGCCCGAATACAACGAAGACCAAGAAGGCTGGGTGAACGGACCTATGAGCATTCTTATAAGCCTTTTAGAAGAGAACTTAGAGTATGAAGACTTAACTTATGGAATCATTATATTAGGGGACAAAACACCCGCTGAATTCTATTCGGAGAATGGGTTGACGAACGAAAACCAATATTCCAATATTTATGAATTCATTACTCCCATAAGCTTAATAAGCGGTATGTTCGATTTCTGGGGCGTGGACGATAACGGCGTTCCCAGATTTGATGACCCCACGGGGGACACCAGAAAATGCTTCTATACCGGCAATATGCTGATTTGTGCTTTCAATAAGGCAAGATACAGCTCCAATGTGATCTATCTATTTAGTGAGGAAATAAAGGTAGATAACAGCACTCCCGATGTCACCCTGTTGATAGAATCCCTAAACGGCGAAATTGAAAGGGGATTCGACAATGGCAATGCCTATATCAATGTCTATAATAATCAGAGCATTGTTCTCAAAGACCCTCAATTTACGGACAGGGCGAATATTGATTATTATTACTATTCAGCGGCTGACGGAGAGCCTGAGGAAGTTCCCGATGGGGAAGAGCTTAATGGCTGGACCAAGCTTGCGGCGGGCAATAGTCTGACTATTACCGGTCAGTCTGCTTTTTATTTATACGCTATTAATTCCTTAGGAAAACAAAGCAGTTCTAACGGGGAGAAATTTACATTTATTGTAGATACCTTACAGCCCACTTTCAGCGTGGACTTTCCCCAAGACCAAGGTGCTTCAAGACAGACGACCATAGACGGCGAGACCTATGATATATTTACTTTCAATTGGACGGAACAGGTGCGTATTGGTTTCTCCACCAATTCCCAAACCGGCGTTTACTATTGGTATTCCATTGACAATAAAGAGACATGGATACGCTATAACCAAACCCCCATAGACCAAGACCAGACCACTTTTGTTTTTAGCGAGGATATCTATGCCACTATGTTCTTTAAGATGACAAATCAGGCGGGCTACGAAGTTGAGCATATACATCCCGCAGTGGTCAGAATAGATACTCAAAGACCCGATTTTTCTCTTGAAGCTTATGTGGGAGGAATACACTATAACGGCGGAGGATACGGCATTATTGATGAGAACGGAGAGGACCTCAGCGGACTCAGCCATGCCGATACAAGCGGGCAATGGGCGAAGTCTGCGGTGACCATAGTCATAAGGCTTGACCCCGAGAAAAGAAATACCAGTCCGGTAAAATATCAATATAAGGTAGTCACCGCCGTAGGTGAAACCCCTTATGTGGAAACTCCTTCCAACACCGTACATGAAGACATGATTACTTTCACTACGGACAGAATGGATAACTTTAGCGAAAATAATGACGCCATAATAGTCGTTCAAGCAATCTGTCAAGGAAACAACAAGGTCTATACCACCGCCATACGCGTGAAAGTGGATAAAGTCATACCCCAGTTCAAGCTCAACGGCGAGGTCTTTATTTCTGAAACCGCAACCCAAGCTCTTAATTCAGGAGAATGGACGAATAAAGACGAAGTCAGGATAAATATCCAAAGGACAAACCCCACTCCCAATGTATCACAAGTCAATGTGGTTTATTTCATTGACGACTCCACCTTGGAAAATCAATGGCCTATGGACGGGGCAAGCTATGGCATGATAACCTGCACCAGAAGTCAGACAATCAAGGCTGTGTCAAGGACTCAATCGGGAATTGTTTATGAAGAGATATTTGAAGTCAACATAGACACGGTAGCCCCGGTCATTGAATCGGGCACGATTGTTCCCAGCGTAACCGGCGAGCCTAATGTTTATTATATCGACCAGCCCATTACTTATAGGGAAGAAAACCTAAAATCCGCCCAATATATCACCAAAAAAGGTGATACGGTAGGGTTCCCTCTTCCCCAAGGTCACATAATCGCCACCAACACCGTGGATAACAGCGAATTCTCTCTTGGTTATGTAATGATAATAATCGAAGACCTTGCGGGCAATAAGGCTACTTTGGAATTTTATATGCGGCCTTTTGAACTGAATATCAATAACTTGACCTTAAGTCAAGAGGACATGGCAAAAATAGACAGGTACGAAGAGGACTTAGCCAAGGCAAGGGGCATAGACGATTCCAGAAGAGCTTATTTTGAAAGCCTAATTATGCGCCTAAGGGATAGGGAGAACACCTTGCGTC
>DUON01000017.1 GCA_012838805.1 Clostridiales bacterium | reverse complement strand
AATCCTGCAAAAGAGTGGTGCAAGATAGACGAACAACAAAAAGTAAGAATATACAATAGAAAAACAAGAAGCCCTGTCAAAAATGCGATAAAACAGGGCTTTTTTGCATATAAAAACACGGCGTATTGCCGAGCCGTCATATCCGCTTGCGGATATGCAAGGGTGAGGACGCTACCGCACCGCAACCCGCCAAAGAGGCGATGACTGCCTTGACGCCGTGTGTCTATGGCGGAGAAAGAGGGATTTGAACCCTCGCTACGATTCTCTCGTACTACGCCCTTAGCAGGGGCGCCCCTTCAGCCGCTTGGGTATTTCTCCAGCTGAAATATTTTTTATGCTATATGATATTATCACATATGCCGAACATTTGTCAATTACTTTATCCTATCCCTAGTGTTTATTTTTTCTTAAATTTCATTTCAAGTTAAAAAAAGAAAAACCGCCCAAAGACGGCTTTTCATCAATCATATAATATAGGCTGTCCTTACTCTTCCAAAAGCTCGAATTCCTCTTTGGGCGCGCCACAAACGGGACATACCCAGTCCTCGTCTAAATCTGCGAATTTCTTGCCCTCAGTCTCTTCGTCATAAACATAATTGCAAACAGTACAGATATATTTAGCCATAAAGCTTTTCCTCCTATTCCTTGTTACCTATACTTTATCATTCCATGCTTGCTTTGTCAATACCCTATTCGCTTAAGGCTTTTTCAAAAATTCTTTTTATATCCGCCACCATTACTATTCCCTCATGCTCTTTTTTCTCATCCACAAAGAATGCCGGCACATAGTAATAGTCATAACTGCTTGCAAGCTCTATGTTCTCGCTCTCTTCAATCATCTCAATGTCTATTTCTATATTCTTATATTCTTTTTCTTTTAATTTTTCAATGACCGTTAAAGCTTTTTTACAATAAGGACAAGACCTTAGATAAAATAGCTTTATTTTCTTCATCGTTTATCCTCTTATGTTTTATAGTATGCAAATTATTGAATTAATGCTTTCATATAACCTGCATAATTAGGAATAACGATATAAGGCTCTTCCAAGCTCTTGTTCCATCTCTTGACCCATTCCAAAGACATAAATCCGTCAAAATCTCTTTTTCTCAATGCTTTCACCGCTTCCTTGACCGGGACATCGCCGTATCCCAAGAGCTTATAAACAGTCTCGCCGTCTTTTTCAATACTGTCTTTTATATGAACATATTTGATAAATTCCCCTATGTTCTCAACCGTCTCATGAGCGCTCTCGCCGTTGAACCTGTAAGGATGATTGACATCCCAAAGCACCCCTTTATTCTCGCTTCCTATGGATTGCATAAAATCCCTTAATAGCTTGGTGTCCACAAACATAGCGTTCGTTTCCATAATAGGAGTGACGCCTCTTTGTTCGCCATAGCGGCAAACCTCTTCATATTGAGTTTTGCAAAGCTCAATATCTCCCTCATCCCTATGGGGCACGCCAGTGGACATAACCCTGACATATCTGCACCTTAGCTTTTCTGCCAAGTCTATATACTCCTTGACTTCCTTTATGGCGCTGTCTATTTTTCCTTTGTCGGCAAGGCACGCCGAACTTGTTAGACAGCTTATAGCCATATTCCTTTTTGAAAGAATGCTTAAGGTCTTGTCTATGTTCTCGTCCAAGAAAGCTTTTATTCTCGGTGCGTAAAGCTCGTTGGATATGCCTCTTATCTCTATGCCGTCAAATCCAAAATCAACGGCGGTGGAGAATATCTCCTCAAAATCCCATGCGGGACAAGCTAATGTGGAAAACGCAAGTTTCATAAATAAATCTCCTCTCTCCCTTATTGGTTATGCCGTTTCTATCGCGGCATCTTCGCTTAAATTCAACAGCTCTATCGCCTCTTCCCTTAATCTGTACTTCTGTATCTTACCGCTTGCGGTCGTGGGGAAACTGTCCATAAACCTAACATACTTGGGCGTCTTATGCCTTGCCATATGGCTTCTGACAAATTCCTTAACTTCGTCTTGGGTAAGTACTTCGTCTTCCTTAAGAATAATGCAAGCCATTATCTCTTCCCCATACTGTTTTGAGGGAACGCCTATCACCTGCACATCCTTAATCTTGGGGTGGGTATACAGAAATTCCTCTATTTCCTTGGGATATATATTCTCTCCGCCTCTTATTATCATATCCTTAATTCTGCCCACAATCTTGAAATAACCCTTTTCGTCATAGGTGCATAAGTCTCCCGTATGCAGCCAGCCCTCTTCGTCTATGGCTTGGGCGGTGGCTTCGGGCATCTTATAATACCCTTTCATAAGGTTATACCCTCTTGCGCACAATTCGCCGGGAGTATTGGGTCCAACCTCTTTGCCCGTTTCGGGGTCTATGACTTTGATTTCCACGCCGGGAAAAGCCTTCCCTACCGTTTGCACACGCGCTTCTATCGGGTCATCTGTGGTGGTCATCGTACACCCCGGAGAAGATTCGGTCTGTCCGTATACAACAACTATCTCTTTCATCCCCATTTGGGATATGACTTGTTTCATTACTTTAATGGGACAAGGCGAACCTGCCATGATTCCCGTTCTTAAATTGAATTTATACTTATGAAAATCAGGATGTTCCAAAATGGCAATAAACATCGTAGGCACGCCGTGCAAAGCCGTACAATTCTCTTCTTGACACGCTTTCATAACCTTAAGCGGTTGGAAATATTCGACAATCACCATAGAGGTAGCGTTGGTTATGCATGCCATGACAGCAAGCACAAGCCCGAAACAATGGAACAGCGGAACGGTTATGCAAAGCTTGTCCTTATTGGTGAATTCCATCCCCTCTCCAATGGTCTTTCCGTTATTGATAATATTAAAATGAGTGAGCATGACGCCCTTGGGAAAGCCTGTAGTACCCGAAGTATATTGCATATTGATGACATCATGACAGTTCAAAGAGTTCATAACCTTGTTGAGTTCGTCGTCTGAGACCTCTTCGCCAAGCTCATATAACTTATCAAAATGTATCATACCGTCGGGAAGATTGTTGCCGGCGTACAATATATGTTCCAAATAAGGGAATTTTGAGGACTTAATCATTCCGTCATTGGCACAGCTCAATTCAGGACACACCTCATTAATAATCTTGATATAATCCGCATCCTTAAACCCGTCCATAAGCACAAGTGCTTTGGTATCCGACTGTCTAAGCAGATATTCAAGTTCAAAGCTCTTATAATTGGTGTTTACGGTAACTAAAATAGCGCCTATCTTCGCCGTTGAAAAAAGTGTCAAAAGCCATTCGGGAATGTTTGTCGCCCAAATAGCCACATGGTCGCCTTTTTTTATACCCAGCTTAAGCCAACCTTTGGCTAACTTCTCCGCCGCTTGATTGAGTTCGGACCAAGTCAATTGAAAATCGCGGTCATTGTACTTGATAGCAATTTCATCTGCATGGTTGCGTGCAAGATTTGTCAAGACTTCGCCTAATGTTTGGGTCGTCAGTTGCATATAGTTTTTCCTTTGTATAAGTCTGTTTTTTTAGTATTTAATATTAATTGATAAAAATCTGTTTACATCAAAATATTTCCAAGGAATCTTGTCTATAGGGGGATAGACCCTAAAAACCATTCTTTCCTTTGTGACGGGATGAAAAAGCTTGAGTTCCGTCGCCCATAATGCGATATTATATCTGGGTAGCGTTCTGCCCTCGGAGTACTTTTGGTCTCCAAACAGAGGAGTGCCGATAGCCGCCATTTGAACTCTTATTTGGTGGCTGCGTCCTGTCTTAAGCCGTATGTCCACAAGACTAATTTTGTCGTTGACGGCAAGCAGCTTATAAAACAAAACGGCTTTCTTGGCGCCTTCGGTAGCCATGGGAACGGTATACACCATATTCCTGGTCGGGCTTTTTATAATATAATGAGTGAGTTGAGCCTGCTTATCTTTTGGCACACCGTGCACAATAGAAAAGTACCTTTTTTCAATCTCGCCTCTTCTTAGCCCCTCGGACAGCCTTTTCGCCGCTTTGGAGGTCTTGGCAAATACCATGACTCCGCCCGTGGGTCTGTCCAGCCTATGGACCATTCCTACAAAAGCATCGCCTTTTTTTTCGTATTTCTTAATTAAATATTCTTTTAAGATAGATAATAAATCCTTATCGCCGCTGGCGTCAGGACAAACGGGCATGTTTTGAGGTTTGACAACAACTAAGATATGGTTGTCTTCATATACTATGTTAATGTCTTCAAGTCCAAAATTTCTCATAGAAATCCTTAATATATTCTTATAAATTATATCATCTATATACAAAAAGTCAATCAAATGCCCGTTTTTTTTGCAGTTTATATTTTCTGTATAAAAACAATTAATGAAAAACAAACTACCAATAAGAGAGGTAAAATTATGGTTGGTTCAATTATTTTAGTGATACTCGGAGTGCTGGTATTGATAGGTTTGGGAAACCAAGCTTTGAAAGACTTCAACATTCCCACGATAGCGGCGGTGATTCTGCTTGCTCTGATTGTGGGTCTGAACTTCATACCTACCGTTGAGACAAATTTTCTTGTATTCAGCATAGGCTCTATGCTTTTATATGTTTTATGCGCAATTCTGCTTGTCGTAAAAGGCAAATGGTCCAATAGGCTGATTACATTCTTTATAACGCTGCTGCTTGCAGGGCTTGTCTATGGAAGCACAAGACTGGCTCTTTTGTTTGATAATACTTTCTGGGGTGGCGTAAATGTATTCTATGCTCTGATTGTCGGAGTGCTTGCCATGCTTTTTACAAGGAACGCAAAATATAGCTTTATTTCAAGCGTGTTGGCAATCCTAATAGCGTCCATTCTCACACAAATCGGCGGAGTCATAAATTTAGACGCCCCATTTAGCTGGGCGGTAGTAGCTGGCAGTACCGCTGTTGTGCTATTGACGCTTGTAATAAGATTTATGCCTGCAAGACCAAACAAGATGAGCTATTACTTTGAAGCGGGTAGAATGTTGGACGAATGATTTAGTTCCGCTTTCTGAGAAAGCGGAACTTTTCACCCTTTGTTCCGCTTTCCTTACGAAAGCAGTTCATGACATACATTAACAATCCTTTGTTATTGTTTTCGACAAGCTCTTTATGAACTTTTTTCCTTTCTATGATTAAAGAGTTTTTGGGGGAAAGTTAATTCAATTTGGAATTATTATGCCCACTTATAAAAGCGATTTCATTCACGGTATAGAAGCGGTTTTAATTTAACGCCTAAATAGTACGCAGCAAGCGATTTTATGATTTCCGCAGGGATAAAAATCAGCATAAAGCTGATTAAGACGGAGCCTATCGTCATATCGTTGTTGATAAAGATTAGATAATACATTGCCCCAAACAATAAAAGCAAAATTGACGGCAAAATGAGTCCGAAAACTTTCAAAGGTCTATAAAGAAAAGAGACCAATATTGTCAATACGGGCAAGAAAAGGATATAGCCGAAAGTAGGGTTGAATATGTAGCCTAAACCCCCTCCTTGAGAGAAAACAGGCAGTCCGACAAGCCCAATCGCAATATATAAAACTTGTGACGCTGTTCCCTCCCACTTTCTAAGCAAAACCCCTGCAAGCATCGCCGCAAGCGTCTGCAATGTGAAAGGTACGGAATAGAAAGGTATCTTGACAAATGAAAGAGCGACGGTGATTGCCGTCATAAGAGCTATATATACAACGCTTCGGGTTCTTTTCCCTATTATCATGTCATCATTTCATAGAGTTTTGACGCGATTTTTTGTGCAGGCTCACCCTCAACGGCGTTATCAATTAATCTGCGCATCGCTTCAAAATTGTCTTTGTTCTCTAAATATTCCTTTATCTTGTCGATAACCATATTTTCGTTGTCCATTTTCGCGATAAGGTCAAGTCCCAAGTAGTCATGCGTTCTCCTTTCCATTTCGCCGCTTGGATATATGGAAAAGATAAGTTTCTTTTTATAGAGAGCTTCCGCAAGAACGGTAGCAGTAGGTCGGGCTATCACGATATCCGAACAACAATATCCCGCGTTCATGTCTATGCCCTCGTTGAGCCCTAAGAAATCTGTCTTTTCTCTAACATACGCCAGCAGTCTTCTGCTGTAACCGCAAGCTACCAATACATTGATATCTAATTTCGCATGGGCAAGGGCATTGATAAGTTTTTTGAATTTTTCATCGCCGTATTGGGAAGCCACAAGCATAACCGTAGGTCTGTCCTCAAAATCAAACACCTTCAACGCCTCTTCTCGGCTCAAGCTCTTTGAAAAGGCTTTCTTTACGGGGATATTAGAGACCATTATCTTATCCTCGTCGATACTCAGCGACAATAGTTCCTCTTTTATGTCGTGATTGTCCACAAAATAATAGTCTGTATTCTTATTGACAAGCTGTTTGTTGAGGCAAAATTCGTCTAAGACCACTATCACCTTGGCTTTGGACCTTAATTTTTCTTTCACGGCAAGCGAAGCGGTAAGCATTTTGGGCGTCATGGCTATGACGATATCGGGAGAATACCTTAAAAATACATTATGTACTCTTCTATGGACAGGCGATTTCCTGTTATACGACACCTTTTGAGGGACAAGCTTGTCCATTTTCCTTTCTTGCATAAGCTCGGTATACTTGTCGTATAAATTCCTCAACTTGGTTTCTTCTTTGAAAAAATAATTTATGGCGATATTTTTCAGATAACTGTCCAGCTCGCTTTCGGCAATAATAATAACAAGCGTATCTTTTTGCCCTCTAAAACGCTCTTTAATGGCGGCACTAGTGTTGCGGCTGCTGTTGTCTGTCAGTATTACTATTGTCTTTTTATTCCTCATGCCTTTCTCCTTCTCAAAATATCATGTTTTTCAAGTTTTATTTCACTCTCAATATATAGCGTCTGTTGTACAAGTTTGCAGTCTTTTATAATATTATTATCTTTATCATAAATTCTGTCAACTATAAGTTTCTGATTGTCATATTCTGTCGGCGACAATATCTCCAGTTCCTCGCCTTGATAAAAACGGTTTCTCTGTTCGACGATTATGGCTTTTTTCTCCTCGTCATAACCCAAAACCTCTGCGACAAAGTCATATTCGCTTCTGGGTGCGGATGTGCGATAACAGATTCCCGCCTCTTTGCCAAAGAAAAACCCCTCGGTATAGTCTCTGTGCTTTATCTTTTTAAGCTCTTCCATAAGGCGCAGGTCATAAGGCTTGCCGTCATAGATATCATTCAGCCTTTTCCTATAAGCATTGACAACGGTCGCCACATAGTATTCTGATTTCATTCTGCCCTCTATTTTTAAGCTGGAAACCCCCGTTTGGACTATTTTATCGATAAAAGGCATGGCGCATAAATCCTTGGAATTCAAGATATAGCTTCCCCTTTCGTCTTCTTCAAGAGTCAGCTTTTTATTGGGTCTTGTGGCTTCGGTGAATTTATACTGCCACCGGCACGCCTGAACGCATTCCCCCCGATTGCTGTCTCTGTCCGTAAGATAAGACGACAAGAGACATCTTCCGCTATACGCCACGCACATAGCCCCGTGAATAAAGACCTCAAGCTCGACATCTCCATTTACGAAGTCCGCAGTCTCCCTTATCTCATCAAGCGACATCTCTCTTGCCAGTATCACTCTTTTTATCCCAATATCTTTCCAAAAGCTGACGGCGTACTTATTGGTCGTATTCGCCTGTGTGGAAAGATGAATGTCCATATTGGGAAGATGTTTTTTAATAAAGGATACCACGCCCGCATCCGATACTATAAGAGCGTCTACTTTCGCCTGGTCTAATATCTGAAGGTACTCTTTCAGGTATCCAAAGTCTTGGTTTTGGGCGAATATATTGACGGTTATATAAAATTTCTTGTTTTTTTCATGGCATAATGCCGCCGCCAAGCTAAGCTCTTCCGGTTCAAAATTATCCGCAAAAGCCCTTAGCCCCATTCTTTTCCCTCCGCCGTATACGGCGTCGGCTCCAAAATGTAGTGCGTTACGCAGTTTTTTTATATTGCCAGCAGGGGCAAGAAGTTCAACTTTTGTTTCAAGGTTTCTCATAGTTTTTTTATTATGGCTATGCCGTCTCCCGTTCTTAAGATTCTTGTTTCAAGTTTAGTATGTCTTTGAATAAATTCAATAAACTTTCTAAGATTTGTGACTATGGTTCTATGCTTATGTTCCACATGTCCTTTTTGTAAAACTTTGTCGTGATAAAAGATATTGTCCACAAAGATATGCCCGCCCTCTTTTAGCATGGGAAGAACCAGCTGTGTAAGCTCCAAGTTATGCCCTTTGGGTCCGTCCAGAATTATTAAATCAAATTCTTTGGACATGAGCATAAGTTCGCTGAAACAGTCCCCCAATATCATTTCCACCCTTTTTGAAAAACCCAAGTCCTTGAAGTTCTTTGCGGCTTGCACAAAGGCTTTTTCGTCTTTTTCAATTGTGGTAAGGTACGCTTGGCTGTGTGATAAAACGACAATGCCGCTAACGCCTATCGAAGTGCCGATTTCAAGCACCTTTTTGGGTTTGATTTTTTTGACAAGCTCCTCAAGAACCTTTGCCGACTCCTCTTTCAATACGGGTATATGGTGTTTTTGGGCATAAGCTCTTAATTCCTTAAGCTTTTCATGAACATCCATAATCTTAGTCTTCAATTATTATTGGTATGACCATAGGCTTCTTTTTCAGCTCTTTCATAATGGGCTTGGCTATCATCTTCCTAACCGCTTGCTTAAATGAATGAATGTCGTATTCATCAAGTTTGTCTCGTGTCAGTTCGGCTTCAATATCGTCCCTTAATTCCTCGACAAACTTGTCGCTTAGGTTTATTCCGCGTGCGATGATAATAGGCGGGCTTATCTCGTCGGAATGTCTGGTGACTATGGCTATCACAAAGCCGTCTCCCGCAAGATGCCGTCTGTCTCGAAGTATCATTTCCGAATCCTCAGTTACGACGCTTCCGTCAACCATTATGCTGCCCGCTGTGACGCTCTCTGTTCTCTTAATCCCTCTTGGCCCGACCTCTACCACAAATCCCGGCTCGGGAATAATCATATTTTCCTTTCTTATCCCCATTTCTTGGGCGAGCTTGACATGTTGCTTAAGATGCCTGTATTCGCCGTGTATGGGCATAAAAAATTTGGGTTTGACAAGTGAGAACATGATTTTGAGTTCCTCTTTGCAGGCATGCCCTGATACATGCACATCGCTTAGCGTCTGGTATATGACCTCGGCTCCCATTTTGTAAAGGTTGTTTATCACATTATAGACAAGTTTTTCATTGCCGGGTATGGCTGACGCCGAAAGCACCACTATATCCTTTTCGGATATGACCACTTTCTTAAATTCGTTCTGGCTCATTCTGGTAAGGGCGCTCATGGGTTCGCCTTGGGTGCCGGTGGATATTATGCATAGCCTGTCGTACGGAATCTTATCTATTTTTCCTATGTCCACAATCTTTTCATTGGGATACTTGAGTTCACCTAAGGCGTGAGCGATTTCGGCTATTTTTATCATGCTTCTGCCCGAAAAGGCTATTTTTCTATCGTACTTTATCGCACAATTTATGATTTGCTGAACTCTGTGGATATTGGAAGCAAAAGTGGCTACAATTATTCTCTTGCCTATGCTGTCGGCAAAGATCTCGTCTAAATTCCGATACACATTTTGTTCACTCATGCTGAAGCCGTTTCTTTCCACATTGGTGGAATCCATCATTAAAAGCGTCACGCCTTTCTTGCCTATTTCAGCTATTCTCGTAAGATTTATGGGCTTATGGTCAATGGGCGTATGGTCTATTTTGAAGTCTCCGCTAAAGAAAATTATTCCCCTTGGCGTCTTTATGCTCAAAGCGTAAGAGCCAGCTATCGAATGGTTGACCTGTATGAATTCCACGCTGAAACAGCCCGTATTGATAACATCCTCGTCGGATACCGTATTCATCTTTATGTTTTTTATTTTTGCCTCGTCCAGTTTATGCTTGACAAGCGCAAGCGCAAGATTTGAACCGTATAAAGGGGCTTTGATTTCCTTTAACAAGAACGGCAACGCTCCTATATGGTCTTCGTGACCGTGGGTGACCACAATACCGCATACCTTTTCTTTGTTTTGGATTAAGTAATTATAATCGGGTATGACATAGTCTATTCCCGGCATCTGCTCGTTGGGAAAGCTCATGCCTGCGTCTATGACCAGTATATGCTCTCCGTATTCCAAAAGGGTCATATTCTTGCCTATCTCCCCCACTCCTCCTAAAAATATGACCTTTAGTTTATTTTGTTTTTTTTCCAAAATATTTTCTCCTTTTTTGTTTTCTTTTATTATATCTATTCTATTTTCTAAAATCTTTTATATCATTGGCCTTTGGCTTTTTTAATAATATATGAAAAAAAACCTCATGGGAACAGCCTACATGACCAAACAGGGTATGGAACTTAGACAAAGTTATTGATAAGACCGCTTTGTTTAAGCGCATCTTGTCCAAAAGGTTTTATAAAAGTAAGAACAAATATTTTTGTTGTAGATATTCTATTCAAATTATTATTGCCGTTATGGACCGATGCGAATTTGCCATAAGAAAATTAAGGGACAGGCGTTCAAGGCTTTCGACAAGCATGGCTTGAGCCCACCCCTTGCGCTTATTGCTTTAATTTCCTTATTGTCATGTACAGCCATTCCTCCGCAATCATTTGACTTTTTTCATTCTCTAATGTTATGTCCTTGACGGCATTTTAATTATTAAATGCCGTCATTTTTCATAGATTATTTACTTTTATGCCTAAATCTATGCTCCGAATCGGTTCCTTGATTTTTATAGGTGCAATAGCTTTTCCGGCGTAGGCTCCTCGAAATCGTTCCATAATACAAAGCGTCCTTGGAGATGTCTTGGTACCCTCAGATTGTTATAGTTTTCCAGAGCTTGTTGAGTCATGACATACGCCGTTGTTATACCGTCGGGGATATCTTGGAACCTTGCGGATACATTTCCAAAGAACTCTTTATCGGGATTTTCATTCATAAATACAAGATAATTAAGTGAAGTGCATTTTGCGAACATAGAGTCATTCATTATCATATATTTGGTCGGGAATCTGACATACCTTAAGGACGAACAGCTCTGAAAAGCGCCTGTCCCTATGGCAAATGAAGTCGAAGTCGATAAGCACGGCCCCAAATCCACCCAAACAAGCGATTTGCATAACATAAAAGCGTTTTCGCCTATTATACTAAGATTTTCTCCGCCCTTAAAGCTTGTTATCCCAGTGTTATAAAAAGCTTCCTTTCCAATACTTTGCAAGTTATGATTTATGGGATGAAGAACCGTATGGAGCTTGGTACAGTTCTTAAAGGCTTGGTCAAGTATCATCTCGATTGTAGACGGAAGCGTCACTTCCTCGACATCTTTATTGAAAGAGTTGGAGCCTATTGCTATGATATTTTTGTTCTGAAGGTTTGTAAGGTTGCTGAAATCTATACCGCTTAAATCAAGGGTAGTCGTAGTCAAGTCAATTTCCTTATGGTCGTCAAAAATATACACCAAATTCAAGCCGTATTGATTTGATTTTTGAGATACGATTTCCTTAAATACGATTCTATAATCTTGAACTTGTTTTATCATATCATAAGAAAATACATTTTCTCCTTTTGTGTCGTTAAATACTTCTTGAAAACCTTCCAAGACTTGGTTGTTTACAAATATCTTAAAGTCCATATCGGCATGGAATATGTCCGCTGGTTTCGGTTTTATTAAGGTCAGTTCATTATAATTTACTAAAGGTTCGGGAATTATGCTCTCGTTGGCAAAATGAAGCTCGGTGAAGTTATCGCAATTTTGGAAAGGACCGTTGCCAAACTTCTCCAATATCTCTGAAGTAATCCTAACTTCTTTAAGCTCTCTATTCCCCTTAAAAGCACTCGCTCCCAACACTTTTAATTGACTGCCTTGCGGGAAGGTCATAGTTCTTAGGCTGAGACAATTTTCAAAAGCGCCGCTTTCGTTCCTGAAAGCGTCCACATAGGCGTTGCCGCCCAAATCTTCAAGCGATACGGGGAATTGGATAGAGGTGAGAAGCTTTTGATAACAAAAAGCTCCCTTGCCTATCCGTATAAGACCTTCGGCAAGCGTTACGCTCGTCAAGCCGACTTTGGAATCATTCTCATAATAACTCACATCAAACATAAAGTCGGGAATGACTTTCAAGCCGTTGGGCTGTTCGGGATTGTCGCTATATGTCCTAAAGGTCTTTAAGTTTTGGCACCTTGAGAACAAATTTGTTCCCAAATAGTATTCCTCGCCTTTTTCCGCCTCTGGGTCAAACAATACCCCTGCGCTGAAATTGACCGTTGTAAACGGCGTCATAGCAAAGCAATAGTCCCCGATATATGTCAAGTGGGGCTCAATGGTAAGCGTTCCTCCCCAGCCGCTGTTTTGAAAAGCACGGTCGCCTAAATATTTCACAGTCGTGGGCAAAGAAAAGTTATCTCCAAGTTCGGTGGTATTCCTAAATGCTCCGTCATCAATCTTTTCCAAGACGCCGTCCTCGTGGAAATTCACTACCTCCACATTACATCCGTCAAACGCGTTCTTTCCTATGGTTTTTACATATTTGCCTATGGTAAGAGTCCTCATAGCGGCAGTGTTGCCAAAAGCGGCGTTAGCGACCGCTATTATGGGATAGACGCCGTCGTTGTCAGCTATGGTGTCATATATTTCAAGATGCTGCTGTACATCTCCCGCCGCCGTCTTTTTGCCGGCTATAGCTGCTTTGGTGTAGTAATGAATTTCGCCGTCCACTTCATACGGGATATATTCCTCTTCTTTTAAGTCGACTATTTGAAATTCATAAAGCCGTTCATAATAAGCATAAAGCGTGATATCGTCCCAAAAATAATAATTATCTGAAGCTCTTACTCTTATGCCGCTTCCATCAGGACCTCCGGGCAAAGTATAATATCCTCTAAAAGCCCATCCGCCTTCTTTAGTGGGTGCGTTAAGCTGTCCCTGCTCGGGAATGACATCCTTAAGCTCTTGATAATAGTTTACCTTTGTGGTGGAGGTCGTTCCGTCCTTGCCCGTTCTTTGGTCAGCGTTTTGGTGGTCGAATTTGATTGTGAATTCTGGAGTGACGATTACTGAAATGTTCGCTAAATCGGCGTTCACTTTCATAGGAATGATTCTTGAACCCGCTTGATAGTATATTTGTGAAATTGTATAGGTCAATTGGGTCTTTGCTTTAGCGTCTTCGGGGATCTGGAATTCAATAATGGTTTGGTTGCTGTTAGATTCCGTACGGAAATCTTTGCGCATAATGTCAAAAGTCTCTCCCCCGCCCGAAAACACCACACGATTTATGGGGAGATTGCTTTTATTGACATAATTTATGACTAAATATACTCTTTCGGAAGGTTTGACGGGCATAGTAGCTTCGGGGTCAAAATAAATCTCGTCCTTCCGTGTGATTTGATTGTAATAATCGGGGTTTATCCTTTGGATTTTTGGCGGGCTTTCGGGGTCAAGCTTGGGAGCGACTATATCGCTGTTCCCTCCCAAAAATCCACAAGAAGAAAAGGCAAGCGCAAATATAACTATCGCCGCCATAAAAACAGCAAGTCTGACTAATTTCTTTGATACTGAATTCATAAAAAGTCTCCTTCTATGAATAAATTTCTAAAATTTATATTTATTTTTTTTTCTTTTCCACAGCGTCGTACGGGTTGTATTCTCTCTTGCGCCTATTAATAAATCTCCTTACTCCAAAATAAATCAATACACACAAGCCCGCCCCGACGGTTATGCCGCCGATTATTGAAATCAAAAGCCATTTGTCAACGGGCTTTTCTTCTTGAGGGGGCGGCGGGTCCTCTTGGACCAAAACCACCGCAAAGGTCCTTGAATATACAAGCGAACCTTGGTATGTAATCTGTAGTTTTACCGTCTTTTCATTGCCGTCTAAGACAATGAAATCAAACTCCTTTCCGTCCAAATACAGCTTTGCCTCGGGGTATCCTTCCACAAGGGTTATGAAGCAATCTCCCTCGACAAATATTCTGCCCTCATCGTCAAAATACCCGCCCGTTATATTGAAAAAGTCCTCTCCCCGCGGCAATACATCGTCTGGGTCTTCGGGGGAGCGTATGATCACATTAAATGTCTTGTCGTATACGATACTGCCTTTTCGCTTAATGACTATATGGTACTCTCCCGAATCCGAAAGCCGGACGCTCTTTGTCAGCAACCCGTTATGATAAAGTTCCAAATTGTCGTATTCGTCGCTTAAAGTCAATGTCGTCTCTTGGGTTATATATAAGTCATTGTCTGCTATTACTATATCAACGCTGTCAAAAACAAAGACATCTTCACTAAGAGTTCTTGATATAACCCTTACATTCCCGACAGTTTGGTTTATATTATTTATATCGTCGGGAACAAAAAGCGCTTGATAATCATTTTGCCCTCGTTTAAGCTGGGTATTCCCTATCCAGCTGAATGTTCCCGATACGGTTTTATCGCCAATACGCGCCACTCCTATTATATCATCATTTGTAAGAAAAGCAATAACCGAATAAGGAATTTGAACAACCTCAAACTCAAGTATCGGAGTGGCTTTCAAGATAGTAAGCTTCGCCGTAAGTCTTTGCTGTGTGGCGTTGGGATAGTTTATTATTGCGGTCACATCATATACGCCCGCTTGGGTTTGAAAGTTATTAATAAAAGTCACCCAGCTGTCCTGCCATCCCTCGGGATAAGGCTCTTCAATTCTCAAAGCCTTGATTTCGCCGTCATACTCAAAAGTCTTGTCTCGCATGGTCATTAAGGGATACTCGTTTGCAGTGACCGTAAGCGTACCGTCTATGAATTCAATGTCATAATTGTTTAATTCAAAACGGGATATAGTTATCGGAAGATTTATGCCGGCGGGACTGCTGATAGAATATGCACAATTAAACACCAAGGATATCCCCAAAGACGCCAGCGTTTCCCCCGCCACAAGCCCGTCTATGGTGGCGGTGAAATTGACCAATAAAGTTCCCCTGACTACCGATTTATCATCGGCTTTGATTGTTAATGGGACACGCAATATTTCCAATAAAACAGTAGAGGCGTCCAAAGAGTAATTCGGCGAATCCACAAGTTCCGCCCACAGCGTATAAGTTCCCGCATCTTTCAAGTTTCCGTTCGCCATTATTCGTGCGGTTACGGTGTCGCCTGTCAATATATTGCCTAATTCTATCTCGAAAGGCTGTTGTTCTTGACCGTTATAGTCCTTGACAAAATAAGTGTCGTTCCATTCATAGGTCAATTTCCTTGGCTTTATTCTAATTTTACCTATTTCCGCATCCTTGGGCATAATAAAGACATAGTTCGGCGTGTTCTCCACCCCTTCCACATCATAAATTCCCGCATTCGGTCCTGAGAAAAAGTACTTTATATCAACCCATTTTTCGGTATGCTCAACATAGTAGTTCTTTCTGATAATAAAATCAGGACCGCTTATATAATCTATGGGCATGCCCTGGTGAATATAATTAAAGTCCTTATATTCCCCATATTCAAATTCCACATAAATGGGAACAAACAACACATTCAGCCTTTGAATCTCAAAAATAGGCGTATTTGTTATTTGATAATTTGGGTTCAAACTTTTGGGATAACATGTGTACAACCCTGCGTCTACAACCTCCGCCACCGAATCTTCATAGCCGTACCCTAAAAAGCTAAATCTCCATTCAATCTCGATTTCATCGCCCGAATAGGGCTCTTGAGAAAAGATAAAATCGGGGATTTGGGGTTTTGCCGAATAGAATTTTGTTCCAATAATCTCTATCTCAATCTGCTTTTTCTCAATAATCAATCTTGTGGATATCTCTTTGTCATTATAATTCCTATGCCCCTCAAATACCATGGTCACAAGGTATTCTCCAGCGTCCCTAAACTCATATAGTATCTGTCCATTTAGCTCAGCGTATTGCTGGATATTCGCCCATTCCTCAATGTCTTGAAGAGTCCCTTGGTATTCAAGGAAATGTGCCTCTTTGTCATACTCAAAAGAATATTCGGGCAAAAAATAGGCGTCAATATCGGCTTTAATGATAGAGAGCGTGGCGGCAAATACGGTATCCCGATAATTTTCGCTTATGGCTTGGACATGTGCCTCTACTTGATAATGACCGCTGTCTATTGGCAATCCTTCCAAAACTTCCCCATTTAATTTATAGGTATAGGATATTATGGGATTATGGCTGAATACCTCAAGCGTTATGGACTTGGGAATTCCGTCATAAATAAAGGCGGCGCTATTAAAGACAAATAATTCATACATATCTGACGGAACAACGGTCAAAACAGCCTGCTCATAGGATATTTGATAATTTTGAGAGGACAAGCCTGCAACCGTTATGTAATATGTCCCCACGCTGTTTCCCTTCGTATAATTAGTTGAGAAAATCGCTTCGCCGCTTATCAAAGAGATATCATCATCTCCCAAGAAATCAATGCTTGCGATATCCAGATTAAAAACAGGCGGATCGGTATTATATTCTATTTCTTTGTCTTCGGGTCTTATCTCCAATGGTGCTTTGATGATATTTAATATCGCCTGTTTCTCCAAAGGAAGATAATTAGCCTTTGAAAAGATAGCCGTTATGGTATATTCTCCCACATCTTTATTGTTGTTGTTTAGGTATTCAACCTCTATTGCGGGATCGGATATTTGGGCTTCCAGTCCAATAATATATCCGCTATAAACCTTTTCCGCATCTAAAAAAACAATATTTTCATCACTCAGCGGAATGGGAAGTACCGTCAAAGTTCCCGCCATGACGCTTATCTCATAATTTTCAAGTTCCGCCTCAAACGATATCTCATATTCCCCGATATCGTCCCCTTGCTGATAGGCGCAGACCGCCTGCCCCTCCGCCTCGATAGCAGTGCGTGCGTTGTCATAAGCTATGTCTATCTCCTCGGGGGAAAGTCCCTCTCTGGTCTGTAAGTCAATTTCAAATTGGAAACTTGGGAGAGCGTCTAAATAGTCAATGGTATAGCTTTGCATTTGGATGACTACTTGCGCCTTGATTACTGTGACCTGAGCGACAGTTTGGAATACGGTGTAATTGGGATTATCTATTGTCAATTGAACTTGATATATCCCCACTGAAATGATATCTTCAACAGGCAAGCCGTCTTTTGTAACCGTATAGCTATAATGCTCTTCATTTAGAATACTTACTAAATTAAACGCTTGTATTTGACTTAGATCATAGGGCTCTCCGTCATAAATATACGGTCTATGTACTCCTTCTATGCCTTTTGAGCCCCAAAAATCAGGCTGGGGCAAAGGAGCTCGGGATATTCTTATGACAAGTTCATATTGTGCGGAATGGGTGTAGTCATCCCCATTAAAGAACGCTCTGACTTTGTATTCCCCGGCATCAATAATTTGAGATTCCTCAAACAGTTCGCCGTTATGATACCAAGTATATATCATGTTCTCCCTAAAGATGTCATCCAATATCAAGTCGTATTCCACCATGCTGATTAAGGTTGTTTTGTTCGGATTATATGTTCTATCAAAGTTTAAGGACTTATTAAAAAGGCGATTTGAGATATCTTTTTTGTAGAACTTATCCTTGTATTTTATGACGGGGTTGGCGTTGTCTTTAATAGCGTATCCCCATACCGTCAAGTCGTATTCTTCGAATTCGGACAACTTTTCGTAAGGTATCGTCGGGCTTTCGAATATCTTTTCATTCTCATGCCATAGTTCAATTTGGTCTTGATAATTTATCGATGAATAAATCTCTCCGCCACCGTATAGGGCTTGGCTTTGACCTCTATTCAAACAGTCTTTTATAATCCCCGTAGAGGTATTTTGGGCTATCGCATAATAGGCATAACCGTAGTTCATACTTTTTTCAATAAAGCCTTGGTTCTCTCCGACTATGCCGCCGCCGTCCACAGCAGATATGACGGCATAGTTCCTTATGTAAGACAGATGACCTTGATTCTCTCCCGCCAGACCGCCATTCCCGTTTCGGGATAGAGAGCCATATATTTCTATATTCTCGGCAACAGCCGTTTGGCTTGCGATACCCGCAAGCAGACCAATATTGTCAAACGCCGTATTTATGCCTCGAAGCTTAAGGTTCTTTATCTTACCTGTAAAGGTTGACCTTATCAACGGTTCGTCCAAAAGACCTACGATGCTATGCCCTTTTCCGTCTAAGTTTCCGCTAAAGCCCGCTATATCCAATTGATACTTTCCCGCCCATTTGGAATTGTTGATTTGAATATCGTTGCCAAGTATGGCATATTCCCAAGAGTCCAAACTCCCTATAGCGGCAAGCTGGTTGGCGGTGCATATTACATAAGGATTTTGCATGCTTCCATTGCCCTCTGTAAATTCGTGATCTCTTGACAAGGTGACAAAGCTTTGCCCCGTCGTTAGCCCAAAGGTTTGGGAAAGTACAAAGTCTTCACCCATATAGATACTTGGGTTGTTATAGGTGTCACCGTATCTTTTGTCGGGAGTATAGCAATTTGTTATCAAACCATTATCTGTTTGGACGATATCTTGGAGCGTGCCGCCCATAAAGCCCAAGTTCTTTATTGTACCGCTGTTTTCATTAATAAAATATGGGGCGTCCAAATTTAATATCAAAAAGTCATTCGCATCATAAGTTGAAAAAAACTGATAAAAATTTAAGGGCTTAAATTCAATATTATAAAAATCCAAATCCGCCCGCTGCTCAAGGTAGTAGTCCAAATAGTCGTCATACATAAAACCCCTAAGCATAAAAATATGGTTTTTTTGGTCGATAATAAAGGGGTTCTCGGCTGTTCCTTCGCCTATAAAAAAGGAGTCCTGAATATAAGGATGCTGTCGGAAAGAGCCTTTCCATTCGGCTTGCGGGTTTTGTAATAGCTCCGCAAGCTTTTGTGTATCGTCGTTAAATAATGTATCATAGGAAATCAAATTGTTTGAAGACGGCAAAATTTCCTCTAATTCTCCGCCATGCGTATCCCGTATGATTTGAGGCTGTAAATCGGCGATAGAAAAGCAGTTCTCAATATCCTTTGTGCCCAAAAATTCATAGTCAACGATATTCTCCGCCTCGTCATAAATGGGTTTTGCTTGGCTGGAGGCGATAATTCCATACAAGACACCTTGCCCTTTTATGTCGGAGTAGGAGTTTTCCATTATTGTGCAACCGCTTAAGCCCACAAGCCCGCCGACTGCCATTCCCTCGGTCGAAGAAGATATGTACTCTACATTTATTATCGCATGGCTGTTATAGATTTGTGCCTGAACAAGCTGTTCGGGAATCTCTATCAGTTCCCCTCCCTGCTCTATTATCTGTTTCTCACGATAAGAGCCGTTAACCGCAGTTATTCCGCCCGCTGTTAAATCACTTGTCGGCTTGACCACATCTATATTGAGGTCAAACCTTGCGGAGCACCTTTCAATACTTCCGTAGTTTATAGCCGTCAAACCGCCCGTCTGGCTGTTGTTTGTGGTCGTTATGCTGCCTATAAAGTGTGAATCAATGATTTGATTGACATTAATGCCCGCAAGCCCCCCGATATAAGACTTATAGTTTTGTGAGGGGTCTATGATATCCAAAAAGCTGAAGCAGTTTGATATTATGCCGTTGTTGTTATAGACCAGACCCGAAGCCTGGTTGTAAATAAGCTTGCCATGCGCTGACACATTCTCAATAAGACCTTGGTTTAAGTGCGCCAATACCGCATGGGAATTGGTGATATCCACATTATAGATATTTAAGTTGCGCACCACCCCTATGGACGCTATTTCTTGAAATAATGTGTCTGTCAGATTAAAAATGCTGTGATTGTTGCCCTCGAAAGTTCCCCGAAAGACATTAAAGCCCGACGGATAAAATCTCATGTCTATATCACAATTGAGCTTTATTGTTTTACCCCAAAAATTGAACCTATTAAAATACTTTGAGATTCTATCCCAATCTTCAATCGAATCTATTTCAAAAACCGAACTGGAAATATACTGCTCTTCAAAATCTTCTTCAATAACCGCCTTAGCGGCGCTTTTAGATGAGAAAACGCCAAAACCGAAAATCGCTGTCACAGTAAGCGCCAAGATTAAAAAAATCGATATTGTTTTCTGTTTAGTCATCAATTTCTCCAAAGCCTATTGGGGTCGCTTATATTATAACATATATGCTATTTACAAACAATAAATATAGTTTATCTATTATTATATTAATAATAGAGTCTTAAAAAAATCTTTATAGAATAAAGCTGAAAAAATCAGATGCGAATACCATAAATAAGGAATTGGGTATCCTTAACTTAATGTTTAAGCAACCAAAATAGGCTTGCCGTTTTGTATGACAGCAAGCCTATTTATATAAAGAATGGGTTATAATTTCTTTTTCAGATAGAAAGCCAGTATGCCAAGACTAATTAAAGCTCCGCCCAAAATAATCAGCCAATATGGATGCCAGCTCAGAATACCCAGTATTCCCAGTACCACATAACTCATCACGCTGAGCAGCATTATCAGCGCTATGCTTTCGGGAACGATTATTTTGTTGGGTCTGGAAAAGGCGCCTATTATCAAGTCCACAATTATTATCAATATGGGAAGAAATAGGTATGCAATCCAGCTTATTTTCCAAAGGTCCATAAGCATGGATACAGCAAGAAATACGCCTGTGACTAAGATAGCCGATATCGGAACGGCAAGCGCCCTGGAATGAAGATATTTCTTTTTGGCGAAAGCTTTTACGGAAAGACTGCCTAACAATCCCACAGTGAAAAGAAAAGCGCCTTCAACTATTATCAGCCAAGTAAGCCTCCACTCTTCGGTGACAAAGCTGACGGCAAGATACGCACCGATAACAAGCGTAAAGTACATCAAGGCATACAACAAGCTGTTTGCGGCTTTTTTCGCACTTCTGACTAAAGCGGGCTTGCCTTTAAGTTCTTTTAATGTCTCTTTATAGCCGTCTATGGATTGAACACATTGCTGAAAGATTTCGTCTTCTGACAAATCTTTAGCCTTTAGTTCCTCGGCTTTGTCCATTAAATTCCCCAAAAGCTCGTCTTTGAAATCGGTTACTTCGTCGGTATTGGGAAGACCTTTGAATTCTTCCTTCAAAAATGACTGAAATCTGCTAAGCATTTTTATTACCTCCAACAATTAAATTATCAAGAATTTTTTTTATTTGAAGCCATTCGGCTTTCTTTGCTTTATAGACTTCCCGTCCCTTTTCAGTTATTGAATAATACCTTCGCCTTGCTCCGCCCACGCCGTCTCCCCAGTATGTGGCAAGAAGTCCTTCTTTTTCCATTCTGCGAAAGGCGGTATAAATAGTCGCGTCCTTAACCTCAATAAGCCCTTGCCCAAGTTCTGTGATATTATTGCTTATTTCATAACCATAGCTGTCCTTATCGATTAAAAGCCGAAGTATTATCGTATCGGTATGTCCTCTTAAGAATTCTCCGCTTTGAGCCATTATCTCACCTCCAGTATATAACCTCGTTATATACATAATATCATTGAATATATCGGCTGTCAACACTTTTTTCAAAGTTTTTTAAAAAAAATTTATGAAAAAAAAGACCTATTAGGTCTTATCAAAAAATGTTTTTCTTTTGAAGTGTTTATAAAGAGGTTTTTTTTAATCTTACACAGCTTTATGGGGCTATTTCTCTAAGTCTTGCATAGCTTTTAAGAGGCTATTTCTCTAAATCTTGCATAGCTTTTTTTATACTTTCCTGTGCCACTTGAAGATGCTCGTTGATATCCGACAGCATTTTATAGAGGTTCTGCATAGTGGTTGTGGCGTACTCGTTTTGTACTTCGTACGCTTTCTTTACTATTTGTTCGGCTTGCTTCGTCGCCTCTTTGACTATCTCGGTCTCGCTTACTAACTCCTGTCTTCTAAGTTCCGCCTCTTCAATTATCTGGTTCGCCTTTTTTCTCTGCAGTTCAATATTCTTTTTATTAAAGACATCTGGAAGGCAGTCCCTGATTTTTTCAATGCAGTTGATGATAGCGTTCTTGTCTATGCCACTAAAAATTCCCGTTTTTTTTGCTTGAATTTCATTCTCTATAAAATCCAATAAAATATTTATGTCTTCCATAACCTTACTCCTTGAGTATTCCTATGACATTTTTACTTATCATATGGCTGACATCCTTTTGGCTGTCCAAGCCCTCTCTCACTCTGGTACTGCTTATGTCGGCACTCTTTGCGGGCATAAGTATTGTGGTCACTCTGCCATTCTCTAAGTTAAAGTCCGCCATTTGTTTTTCATATTCAAAATCTTTGGAATTTCTTATTCCTCTTAAGATATATTGTATATCATTTTCGTTGCAATAGTCAATAGCCAGTCCGTCATAGCTTTCCACTATCAAATTATCGCCCAAACCCTCTGTGGCGGCATGAATTATCTTCTTTCTTTTCTCCAAAGAATATCTTTCTATCTTGTCCTTATTTTTAAGAATGACTATATACACTCTGTCAAAGTTCTTTAAGGCGTGCGTCACCAAATTAAGATGACCGTTTGTGAAAGGGTCGAAAGTGCCCGTTATCGCCACCCTTTTTTCCCTTCGATATAAGTCTATTGAGATTTTGCCATAGTGTCTTGTTTCAAAGCGGTAAAAGATTTTGGACTCGGCGGGAAGATGTGACTTGTTTCTTTCTATCGCAACAATCCCACCTCTTTTCATTATATCGTTTTTATGAAGGGAAGCCAGAATCTTTTTTCCCAAGTCAAGCTCATATGGCGGGTCGCAATATGAAATATCGGCTTTCAAGCCCGTCTCTTTCAGGGCTTTTAAGGCTTTGTCAAAATTCATATTGAGGATTTCAAAATCGCCCCCCACGCCTTTTAGATTTTCTTTTATGCACGATAAGCTTTCAGAAGAAATGTCAACAAAACACACTTTTTTTGCGCCCCTTGAAAGTGCCTCTATGCCCATTTGTCCGCTGCCCGCAAACATATCTATAAAAACGCTGTCCCTAACTCTATCAAACAGCATATTAAAGAAAGCCTCCTTGGCTCTGTCCGAAGTGGGCTTAATCTGTTCTGTCAATATGGGCGCTTTGAGTTTCTTGCCTCTATATTTTCCGCTTATGATTCTCAAAATACCTTGTCCTCCGTAATAATAATTTGAGGTCTTATGTCATGGCTTTCATTCTCGATATTGTCAAGTCTTTGGCAAGAAAAAGCCAGCGCTATAACCGCTCCCCGAAAGTCCTTTAAGAATCTGTCGTAATAACCGCCACCCCTGCCCAGACGGTTTTTTTCCTTGTCAAAACCTAAAAGGGGAATTACTGCGATATCGGGAGGATACTTTGCTATTCTTTTTATGACAGGCTCTCTTATCCCAAAACTCCCTTTTTTATAAAAACTAAAGGGATACACCCTTGAGGGATACATTTTGCCATTCTTTTCTATTATTGGAACATATACCTTTTTGCGTTCCTTAAAGGCGTTTTTTATAATAATATCCGTATTTACTTCATGGTCAAGGCTTAAGTACACGAATACGCTTTTGCTGTTCTGGTATTCAGGCAAATTGATTAATTTCTTCGCAATTTCTAAAGAGGCTTGTCCTTTGTTCTCAAACAGCTGTATTTTGGTCTTTAATAAGTGCCTTTGCTCTTTTTTGGTCATAGATAGTATATCCTCTTTGCTCTTCCCTTAAACGAAGTCAGAATTTCATAGGGAATGGTGCCGCAATGGGTGGCAAGCTCCTCGGCGTTGTTGGCATTTGAAAGAATAATTACCTCGTCGCCTTTTTTGGCATCTATGCCGTTCAACAGCACAAAACTTAAATCCATACACACGCTGCCCACAAGCTGAGTTTGAACGCCGTTGACAAAGACTTTCCACCCCCGTGCCATTCGGCTTATCCCCTCAAAATAACCGCCCCTAATAATACCTATTTTATCACCTTTATTGGCTTTATACAAGCCGCCATAGCCGATTAGGTCTCCTTTTTTCATGATTTTGATATCCAAAATCGGCGCAGTAAGACTTAGGGCGGTGCTCAAGGGCAAAAAGCTGTTTTTCATAGGCATGTAACCATAAAGCGATATACCCGCCCGTACCTCGTCATAGACAAATCTCTTGCCATACGCCAGCCCTCCGCTTGCGCATGCAGACTTCTTGATGTCTTTGTCTACTGTTTGACAAAGCTCCTCAAACTTCTTTGACTGTTCGCACATTTTTTGATAATCTGAAAAAGCAAAATGCGTATGAAATGAATTTATCTTAAAATTCTCGTATTTTTTAACAAGTCCCTTTAACTTGGACATATCTTCTTGTGTCTTAAGCCCAAGTCTGTTCATACCGCTGTCTATTTTTATATCCGCCTTAATGCTGGGCTGTCTATGTAAAACCTTAATTAAGGTGTCAATATCGCTTATTACAGGGATAATATCAAAAGCGCCGGCGTTCTGCCGTTCCTCGGCAGTAAAAACCAGCGCCTTTATTGTCTTTTTTATGCCCAATTCTCTAAGATAGACACCCTCTGCCGTGCTGCTCACGCCGAAACCGTCCACAATGTCCTCTATAAATACTGCTGTTCTTATGCCGTGGTTATAGGCGTCGGACTTAACTATCGCAAGCAATTTTGTATCGCCTATAACTTCTCTTATTATCTTGATATTGTGTCTTATCGCCGTTATATCGGTATATAGAGTGAGAATTGTTCCTCCTTTTCAGGTATTTATAATATATTTCTTTCTATCAATGTTATGCCATTTTCTCTAAGGATGTTGGCGACATATTCGTTGTCGTCGACTTTTATAAGTATTATTGCTTTTTTCTCAATAGGTCTTACAAAAGAGTAAAGATATCCTATGTTTATCTGCTTTTTGTCCAGAATATCGATTACCCTTTGCATAGCCCCCGGCTTGTCGTCCACCTCAAAGCCCACAAGATATGTCGATGCGATATTGAAACCGCCCTCTTTTAGTACTTTCATGGCTTTTTCGTTGTCGTCCGTAATTACCCTTAGTATCCCATAGTCGGTGGTGTCGGCTATGGACATGGCTATCATGTTGATATTCGCTTTGGCAAGACATTGTGCGAATTCGTTTATTCTTCCTGCTCGGTTTTCCAAAAATACCGCTATCTGATTTACAAACATAGTTACCTCCCAGTATATTATTTTTTTATTTATACCTTAAAACTTTCTGTTGTCCGTCACTCTCTTTGCCTTGCCCATGCTCCTTTCTATGCTTCCGCTGGACACAAGCCTTATTTCAGCGTTCAAACCAATTGCGGAGTTGATTTCATTCGCTATTCGTTTGGTCAAGCTCTCCACTTTCTTGACTTCGTCAAAAGCCACGCCCTCGGCAAGTTCTATATCTATTCTCATTGTATCAAGGTTGTTGACTCTGTCAAGAGTGATATGGTAGTGAGGCGCTATTTCCTTTTCTTTTAAGAGCACGCTCTCAATTTGAGACGGGAATACATTAACCCCTCTTATAATAAGCATATCGTCGCTTCTGCCTGCAATTCGGTCAATTCTAATCCCCGTTCTGCCGCATTTGCATGGGCTATTATTTAGTGCTGTGATATCTCTTGTACGGTATCTGATAAGAGGTATTCCCTCTTTGGTCAATGTGGTAAAGACAAGCTCCCCTCTTTTTCCGTATCCAAGCGGTTCAAGCGTATGTTCATCGACAATTTCCGGATAGAAGAAGTCGTCTTGAATGTGGCTTCCACATTGATATTTGCACTCAATCGCTACTCCCGGTCCAGTAATTTCGCTTAGACCGTAGATATCAAAAGCCTTTAGTTTCAACTTATCCTCAATCTCGTCCCGCATTTCTTTAGACCATGGCTCGGCTCCGAATATGCCGTATTTCAAGCTCATATCTTCAGGCTTTATGCCGTATTTTTTCATCTCTTCTGCAATATATATGGCGTATGAAGGAGTGCAGCAAAGCACATCCGCCTCAAAATCTTTCATAAGCTGAAGCTGTCTTGCGGTATTTCCGCTTGAGACGGGAACGGCGATAGCCCCAAGCCTTTCAGCTCCATAGTGCATGCCCAAACCTCCCGTGAAAAGGCCGTATCCGTAAGCTATATGTACAACGGAATCATGGGTGGCTCCCGCACTAACAAGCGCTCTTGCGCAACATTCGGCCCACATATCGATATCATATTGGGTGTATCCTACCACAGTCAGCTTGCCAGTAGTGCCGCTGGACGCATGAACCCTTATGATGTCCCTCTTATCAGCGGCGAACATTCCAAAAGGATAGTTGTCCCTAAGGTCTTGTTTGGTAGTAAACGGCAGCTTGTGGATATCGTCTATGCCTTTGATATCCGAAGGCTTAAGCCCGATTTTATCCATTTTTTCTCTATAAGTCTTTACATTGTCATACACTTTTTGAACGGTATCTATTAACCTTTTGCTTTGTAGCTCTTTCTTGTCCGAAAGGCTCATGCATTCCATCTCTTTGTTATAATACTCCATTCCTACCTCGCCTCTTAATTATTGTATCCCAAATCCAAAGCTTTTTTGTTGACTTCAATAAACTTTTCCTTTACGGTATTTTCGACTGCTTTTTGAATTTTGTCATAATCTATACCCAGCAATTTCGCCAAAACCCCAAGCATAACAGTATTCACTGCTTTTGTAGTTCCCGCTTGCTTAGCCAAGTCCAAAGCGTTTATTTTCTCATAGCGTATCCCCTCTTTTTCAAGTATATCAAAGATATCTTGCGGATATTTCATCTCTCCCGTAATGACGGGCATGGGCATAATCTCTTGATTATTGACAATAAGAATGCCGTCTTTTTTTAAGTAGTGCCGCCATCTCAATGCCTCCAATTTCTCAAAAGCCAGTATGAAATCCGTTTCGCCCTCGGAGACCAAAGGTGAAAGAACTTTATCGCCTACCCTGACATGAGTCACCACGCTTCCGCCTCTTTGGCTCATGCCGTGAACTTCGCTAAGCTTGCATTCTTTATCAAGCATATGAGCAAGACTGCCTAATATCCTGCTTGCAAGAAGCGTACCTTGTCCGCCCACTCCGACAATAAGTATATTGGTATTCATATCATTTATCCTCCTTGACTATCGCTCCAAACTTACACAAGGCTTGACACACTCCGCAGCCCGTGCAGAGCTCCCTATTTATTCTTATATCGCCGTCTATGTATTCTATTCCCGGACATCCTATCTTAAGGCACATCTTGCACTTTTTGCATTTATCGTTGATATAATAAGGAGTTGATTGCTTTATTTGCGGAAGCAAGACGCAAGGTCTTCTTGCGATTATTACGCTGACTTCGGGTTTGTTTATTTCCTCTCTTAATGCGTCTTCTATTTGTTTAAGGTCATAAGCGTCCACTACCTTGACATGCTTAACGCCACACGCTCTAACCAAGGCTTCCAAATCCAGCCTGAATGTTTCTTCTCCGTATATCGTCTTTCCAGTGGCGGGGTTGTTCTGATGACCAGTCATTCCCGTTGTGGAATTGTCTAAAATAATTATTGTGGACTTGCCCTTGTTATAAACGCTGTTTATTACTCCCGTAATTCCGCTGTGAACAAAGGTTGAGTCTCCAATAACGCCGACTACATTATTCTCTCTTCTCGCCAAATCAAAGCCGTGTGCCATGCCCACGCTTGCGCCCATACAAATACAGGTATCCAAAGCGCTCAACGGGGGAGCTGCCCCAAGCGTATAGCAACCTATATCACCAGTAACCGTCAGCTTCAATTTAGACAAGACATAAAAAACGCCCCTATGCGGGCATCCCGCACACATAACTGGGGGTCTTGCGGGCAATAATTTATCGCTTTCTATCAAAGAGCCTAAGCCAAGCTTATTTCTTATCAAGGCTACACTAAGCTCTCCCTGTCTTCCAAAAAGCTCTTTGCCGCGGCATTTGATGCCCGCCGCCTTAAGCTGTGTCTCGATAAAGGGTTCAAGCTCTTCAACGACTATGAGCTCGTCTACATTCTTTGAAAACCGCTTAATTTTTTCAATAGGAAGAGGATACACCATACCCAATTTAAGAATAGAAGCGTCGGTCGCCTCTTTTACATAATGATAGACGCTTCCCCCGCACACAATACCCAGTTTTTTGTTCCTATATTCAACTGTGTTTATTTCAAAGTGATTTGAGTCTTGCTGAAGTAGGTCTTCTCTTTTCTCAACCTCAATATGCCTTGGTCTTGCACCAGCGGGAGTCATCACATATTTTTTTGAATCTTTCTTGTATTCCTTAAGCGCAGTCTCCTCTCTTTCTCCTATCTCCACATAGCCTTGGCTGTGAGCTATCCTTGTGGTAAGCCTCAACAAAATCGGCGTATCATATTTTTCGCTCAATTCAAAAGCCAGCATGGTGAAATCCTTGGCTTGCTGGCTGTCGGCAGGTTCTAACATGGGGACATGTGCGCTCATGGCATAATATCTGGAATCTTGTTCGTTTTGGGAACTGTGCATGCCGGGGTCGTCTGCCACAGCTATGACAAGCCCTGCGTTTACGCCCGTATACGCACAAGTAAACAACGGGTCCGCCGCCACATTTAAGCCCACATGTTTCATACATGACATAGCACGCGCTCCAGCGACTGAAGCGCCTATCGCAACTTCCAAAGCCACTTTCTCGTTGGGCGCCCATTCGGTATGTATGTCTTTATATTTAGCTAATTGTTCAGTAATCTCCGTGCTGGGCGTTCCGGGATATGAGCTTACTACCCTTACTCCCGCTTCATATGCGCCTAACGCCACAGCATGGTTGGTCAACATTATTTTCTTCATTCGCTACCTCATCTATATTTTTCTTAAGTCGGTTACCCTCTTGCTTTTTCCCTCAAATCTTTTAAGGCTGAGCGGCTCTACAAGTTTGACATTGGCATCTATTTGTAAAGTCGATCTCAAATTGTTTCTGACCTTGTCCCTTAACAGTTCAAGGTTCTTAAAATCCGTAATAAGCAAAGCATCTGCGACTTCCACTTTTACTTCCAAGGTGTCCCTATAATGCTCGTCTCTTGTGACGACTATCTCATATTGCCCTCCAATCTCGGGCATATCCATAAGAACGCTTTCTATCTGAGACGGGAACACATTCACTCCCTTGACAATAAGCATATCGTCCGTTCTACCCCTAAGTCTCGCCATTCTCACTGTTGTTCTGCCGCATTTGCAGGGCTGATAATTTAAGGAAGTAATGTCCTTGGTGCGGTATCTGATTATTGGCATACCCTCTTTTGTCAAGGTTGTCAAGACCAATTCCCCATATTCGCCTTCCTTTACGGGCTCTAAGGTATCCGGATTCAAAGCTTCGGGATAAAAATGGTCTTCATTGACATGCATTCCGTCTTTTTCCATGCATTCTCCGCTTACGCCCGGACCGATAATTTCCGATAAACCATAGTTGTCTGTGGGAAAAACCCCCAGTTTTTTTTGAATTTCCTTGTGCATCTCCACGCTGGATGCCTCTGATCCAAAGAAGCCAAGCTTAAGGTTGAAGTCTTCTTTCTTATATCCAAGCTTTTCTATCATCTCACCTATGTATAACGCATAAGACGGAGTGGACACCAAAGCCGTCGCCTTAAGGTCTTTTAATAACATAATTTGCCGTTGGGTGTTCCCAGAACTTGCGGGTATAACCGTGGCACCAAGTTTTTCATAACCTTGATGCATGCCCAAAGCGCCCGTAAAAAGACCGTATCCAAAAGAAATTTGAACGATGTCCTTGCTGCTTCCGCCGCCCGCCACAATGATGCGCGCACAGCAGTCCGACCACATATCAAGGTCTTTTTTTGTATAAGCCACGACAGTAGGTTTTCCGCTGGTGCCGCTTGATGCGTGAATTCTGATAAGATTATCGGTATGTACAGCCAAAAGCCCGTAAGGATAAGCGTCTCTTAAGTCGTCTTTTACGACAAAGGGAATTCTTCTTATGTCGTCAAGCGATTTTATGGACTCGGGATTAAAGCCCGCCTCGTTATATTTTTTCTTATAAAAAGGAATCGTGTCATAAGCGTACTTTACAATCTTCTTCAGCCTTTTAAGCTGAAGCTTTTGCATGTCCTCTCTTTTCATAGTTTCATACTTTTTGTCAAATATCATTTTTATTCTCCTTCTTGGCTTCTGTAAAAATTTATTAAGCTACCTTTTTGTATTATTTGCTTTTCTTCTTGGCTCATTTTGTCCATTTTCAGCGTAATAGTGAAGTTCTTTCCTTTTCTGAATACATTGGCTTTTATCTGATATTCGTCAAAGATTCGTTTTATGTCTTTAATAATGATAATATCGTCCACTTCAAGCGGCTTTTTGTTATCATAAATAAACGGTATCATTCCCCAGTTTATCAGGTTGGAGCGATATCTTTTTGTGGCGTATTCCTTGGCGATATTGGCGACTCCGCCAAGAACTCTTTGGCATGACGCCGCCTGCTCTCGGGCGCTGCCGTCGCCGGGTCTATTTGCATAAATAACACTGCCCGTACCCACTTCGTTCTTATCCACCGCCGCCGCCTTAATAACACTCAAATATTCCTCGTCGAAATCTCCATTCCTCGCCCTCAATTCCAAAGCTTGTATTTGCTTCGCCCTTTCCACATAGTCAGGTCTTTTTCTGCTCAAAGTAAACTCTGCAAGCCTTAAGGGATTGGAGCGGTATGAAGAAGTCTCCCCCGAAGGTATAAGCTCATCCGTTGTGGTCACGGGGTCGTCTATGACAGCTGCCACTTTCATAAGAAGGTGTCTTTTGAGTCCTTGCATTTTAGGCCAATCTGTAATATTAGGTCCATATTGCAATTCTACACTGTCGTCGGGATTTCCATATCCGTCATATATTCTTGACTCATATACGCTGTCGTCATATGAGAAAGGCTTTATCCTGTTGTTATACTCAATCTCTGTGGCAGGGGTAAGATAACCGCCGTTTATTGCCGTTGCGGCAATGCTTCTTGAGTCCATAAGCGCCACCGCCGCCATTTGCCCTTCGGCGGGCTTGGAGCCTTCTCTGGACTCAAAATTTCTTGTGGTGTGTCTTATCGAAAAACCGTTATGCGACGGGATATCCCCCGCACCAAAACAAGGTCCGCAGAATGCCGTCTTGACATTGACACCGCTTTTCAATAGCTCGGCTATCGCACCTTTCCTTGCCAAATCTATATATATCGGCTGAGAGCCGGGATAGACGCTCATGGACAGCCTGTTCCCGATATCCTTTCCCCTTATGATATTGACGGCTTCCATAATATTATCATAGAGTCCGCCCGCACAGCCAGCAATAATCGCTTGATCAACTTTGATTTTGCCGTTGACTATCTTGTTCGTCAATTTGAATTGACCTTTGCCTTTTAAGAGTCTGTTGCCTTCCTCTTCGCATTTGGATAGAATCTCATAGGGATTTTCTAACAACTCCCTTATGGTATAGACATTGCTGGGATGAAAGGGCAAGGCTATCATAGGCTCTATTTTGGAAAGGTTTACTCTTATATATCCGTCATAATAGACTAAGTCCTTTGCTTTCAAGGGCTTATAGTCCTGTTCTCTTTTATGTGTAAAAAAGTACTTTTTGACCTTATCGTCAGTTTGCCAAATAGAACTCAAGCATGTGGTCTCCGTAGTCATGACATCGATTCCGTTTCTATACTCAATGGGCAGATTTTTTATGCCGCTTCCAAAAAACTCCATGACCTTGTTCTTGACATAGCCTTTTTCAAAAACCGCCTTAATAATCGTAAGAGCCACATCCTGCGGTCCTACGCCTTTCCTTAGGCGTCCTTTGAGTTCCACCCCTACCACTCCGGGGTAAGGGATATCATAGGTCTTTCCAAGAAGTTGTTTGACCAGCTCCCCGCCGCCCTCGCCTATCGCCATAGTACCCAAAGCACCGTATCGAGTATGCGAATCCGAACCTAAAATCATCTTTCCGCACCCAGCCATTCTCTCCCTCATATAGCTGTGAATGACTCCTTGATGAGCTGGAACATAAATTCCGCCATACTTTTTCGCGGCGGAGTATCCAAAATTGTGGTCATCTTCATTTATTGTTCCCCCGACAGCACAAAGACTATTGTGGCAGTTTGTCAAAACATACGGTATGGGGAATTTCTTAAGCCCGCTTGCCTTAGCCGTTTGAATAATGCCCACATAAGTTATGTCATGCGACGCCATAGCATCAAACTTGAGCTTTAAGGGGCTGTTTTTTTCTGTCTTTTCAAGGGTGTTGTGCGCGGATAGGATAGAATAAGCGATCGTCCCTTTATAAGCACTTTCTGTCTGTTCAGCGCTCAGCTTATTGGGGCTTACCCTCTTCCCGTTTAGAAAATATACTCCTTTTTTGGATAGTTTTATCATCTATACACTCCTTAAAAATAAAAATAATAAAAAAATTATATCAGTACATTATTAAAAAGTAAAGCGAAGCAGATGGTAATAGCGTCATTAATATAAAAAAGCCGTGAGATATTTCTCACGGCTTATATTAATACTTCAAAGTCTTAAATCATTGTTTTTGTTCCTTGGAGGCTTGTTTAATAGGCTTTTCCACACTCTCCGCCTCATCTTTCACACCTATGATGGAAGCCTTCTTTTCCTTTATATTGGTGACTATTAATGCCGCCAAGAACGCCAAAAATGAAGCTATGATTACGGCTATCGCAAGTGTCTTGATATTGTCTTTGTCTTCGAACACCCTAACCGCTGAAACAGTCTTCATAATGCTGTTTTTAAGCACTTCGGTTTCCATATACTCTTGGACGGCGTCGTTTATTCTGTCAATTTCGGATTTCAAAGCCGTACTGATATTCTCTATCATGGCATCGGCATAATCTATCATCTCAGCCTTGGTATGGTCGCTTTGATCATTCTCTTCTTGGTCCACAAAAGCTTGGAATTTCTCCAGCCTCTTTTCCCAAAGCTCCTTATCTGTTTGATATTGCACCAGCTCTTTTTGATATTTTACAAGGTCGTTGGCGTACATTTGATAGATATCACCATTGGCAAGATATTGCTCCTCGTTGCCCAAAACATCTCTTCTGGTGTTATAGAAGTCTCTAAAGTCTTCCATAGCCTGTTTGGTGTTATTGATAAGATTCTCGGTGGCAGCAATCTGAATATCTATTCTCTCTAATTTTTCTTGGATATAGACTTCTACCCCTATTAAGGAATTCTCGCTGGCTATGCCGTATTCAAAGATGTAGGTCTCAAGCGATTTAAGGTTATAGTTTTTTATGGCATTTACTCTTGAGCGCAAATCGGCGAAAGAAAGCTTGGTTGAGGTCGTGCGGAAACTGCCGCTTGAATCAACTAAGAAATTCAAATATCTTATGATATCTTGAACTTGGGTATTGAATACATCGTATATTTCCACATAGTCATATGTAGAAAAGTCCACTTCTTCGGCTATTAAGGTTCCCAAAACATCGCCATGACCGTATTTCTCCTTGAATTCAACAATATAGTTGTCAACAATAGAATTCAATATATCGATATACTGGCTGTGAGACAAGTCTAATTCGTCGGAATTCAAACAAACTACATAAGAAGTTGAATAGTACTTCAAATTTTTAAGTTCGTTGAGCTGTTGGGGATTTTTTGTGGCTATCTCTTTGATAATAAGAATCTGTTCCATTATATCGTCAGGCACCACTCCCGCAATGGTGATGTTGTTCTTGATTTTGTCTCTAAGCTCTGCCCTTTCTTTTTCAGAAAAATTGTTTTCTATCAGTGCTTCGCTAATGATATTGTCTGCTTTGATTTTAGAAACATCCAGCTTTCTGCCCCACGGGTCAAGACCGTCTTCGACTCCGGCATAGTTAAACTGTATCATAGCTTGATAATTTTGCGGCTCTTTGATCGCGAAAATAATAATGGCTCCCACGCCTCCCGTCAAAACAGCCGTAACAAGTACGAATATCACAATCCTTACAAAGCTGCGTTTTATAAGCGCAAAAATGGATTGAAATGTGAGTTCGTTGTTATGTATATTTTTATTCACTTTTATCTGCCTCCTCGACAAGTTCATTGATTAGTAAATTATAGCAGACTATTATTTTTTTTACAAGCTTAAAAAACGCTATATCTTTGCAAAAAGCTGTAAATTAAAAATTAAACCTAATTTTATAGGGTTTTACTTTGTCTTTGTCTATGATAATCTTATTTTTTCCTCTCTCCACATTAAAAGTATATTGATTCTTTTGACCGCTAAAGTCTAATGCGAAAATAGGGAGGCTTATGTTCAGCGTTATATCCTCTTTGCTGTAAATTAAAAATTCCGCTCCGTTTGGGTTCTCGACGAAGTTTCTGACTATAAACTTGCCGCCGTTGCCTTTGAAAACCTCTTCTCCGTCCATAATGACAAGGGCTTCCTCGTCTGAAATATTGACGCTGAAAGTGTGTCCTAACAATTCAATGTTGGCAAGCCTATGTCCGCCTTCCACAAATGTGCCAAAACATATAGAGGGTCTTAAGTCCTCTTTGAAGTATTCCACATCTAATATTTCCATCATTCCAATAAAAGCCATAAGGTTTCCGCTTAGCGATTGGCGCAGAGCAGTTTTTGGCTTTTTGTTCTTTTCGGGAAGATAAAAGTTTGGGGTTATGTTATACTTTTTCAATAAATTGGAATACATCTTGACGCTGCTTAAGGCAAGCTTTCCTTGCAGCTCGCTAACTCCATATCTTTTCAATCCTAAATAAATTAGGAAATTTATGCGCGGGGATATCATTCCAGTATAGTTCTCAAAAGGTTCTGTTTCGTTGCCCAAGTCGTCCACTCCCTTTTTGCCATAAAGGGGATGACTTGCCGACAATGTGGGCACCATAAATTCCCCGCCGAATTTCTTGCGGTCTTTCAAATTGAGAAGAACCCTTTCCAGTATGTCTATATCATCTATTACCCCCGCCGCAAGGGGCAAAAAGGAATTAGCACCGTATATGGGTATAAATTCGCCGTTTAAGTACCTATCCATATACAGACCTATTTTTGGATTGTAGAGATTATTGTTAATGTTCTTTTTTAACTCAAACCTTGCCTGCTTAAGTTTTTTCAAAGCGCTGTTGTTGGTTATTTGTGCCATTCTGACAAGGATATCCAAGGTCATATATTTATATGAACTCATATCTAAGCTATATAAATCGTCGTTTTTGATATTTTTCATAGGAGAATTCTTTTGTTTATAGGCAAGCTCTCTCAATGTCATCTTGTCGGCTTTTACCAATTCGCCATCTATTTCAAACAAATTCATAAGCGGCTCAAAGACATTTTCGATTATATTCTTGTTCCGCGTTCTACAAAACAATATCCAAGCCGTCAAAGCGCCTAAAACTTTATCCTCGGGACAGATAAAAAGCTGTTTAATCGCGTTCTCATATTCGCCCATAAGAGCTTGTATCAAAGCCCCGGTTGAAAGCTCCAAGGTGTCGTAGGAATAGTATTTATTGAAAGACTTTCGGTCTTCTATGAATATTGGAAATCTAAAATACGGGTCATATATCTTATGCCATACGCTTTTGCTGACAGCGTTGGAAAGATTTTCGCCCAGCAGACCGCTACCCGCCATTTTTTCCGCCGTAAAGATAAGTTCCGCTTTGTTTGAGCCGTTATTCAATTCCTCAATATCGGGAAAATTCTCCAAAATCTCCTTTCCGCCTACCGCCATGAAAAATATTATTTTAGAAAATTGGGAATCCAGAGCGTATTCAAAAATAATTCTATTGTTTTCTAAAATAACCTCGGGGGGAGAATAGGCTTTTAAGACAAAATATTCTTTTTTCGCCGAAGAAGAGCTGAATTCAACTTCATAGCGGTCTCTTATCTCCATATCATAGTCATTGGCTTTGATAGTTCCGGGAATAACCGCCCTTTGATTGGCTTCGCCTATTATTTGGTCGTCCTTATTCTTAATTTTGGCGTCCGAAGGAGCTATGGGATATGCCTCTACTCTTACTTTAACTTTGCTCATGCCCGACAAGGATAAGACAAGGCTGTCCTTTTTGTAGTTTATGATACTGGCAGTGATATCTCCGTGATTGAAATAAGCAAAACGCCCGCCTTTATTTGCTGCGAAAAAATTCCCCATATCCAAAAGAAAATCTTCGGGTTCCACCCATTTCGCCACTTTTTGATACGAAATCCTCACTCCCCACAGCGTGCCCAGTTTTCCAGCGAACAGCATGCCATTGGGAGCAGCGGTCTCCATTCCATAACCTGCCAAGCTCTCTTCGGGATATTTGAATTTTCCTGACGACAGCCCTTTTTCCTTGACCTCAAAGTATTCCTTAAAAAAAGGAGGTCTGCCCTCAAACCCATATTCACGGTTGATATATTTCATATGTCCTCCTAAATCTCTACGGCGTCCAAAAGTAATTTAGCGTCATCAATAAGCTCAATAATGTAATCTGCCGCAAGAGTGTCTTTTTTAAGGAATATTTTGGTTTTGAAATCGGGTCTTAACAAGTCTTGCAGCGTCTTATCTTTGCTTAGCTTTTGAAAGATGTCTTCACTGGCTTTCAAAAGGATATATTTTGCCTTGGTTTGCAGATACATCTGGGCGATTTTCGCCTTGATATCCTTGCATACGGTATGAACAGCTTTTCGCAGCCCCATCTCGCATTTTAAACATTTTTCATAAAACAAGGATATAAGAGTATTATACCGTTTTTGTCTATTGATTGCAATAAGACCAAAGTTTTCCACTAATTCCACGCTAGTCTTTTCCCTATCGCCTTCAAACAATCCTTTGGTCAACTCCCCAAGCTCTTTGAGATCTTTGTTTATCGATGTATCAACAACAATCAAACCGCCTATGTTCCTTAACTTTATTTGTCTGACAATCTCTTCCAAAGCCAGCTTTGTCATCTCCGAATCGTCTTGCCCAAAAGAAAAAGATAAATTGATATCAACAACAGTCATAGCCTCGGCATAATCAAAGACGATTTCCACGCCGTTTGATAAATTAATTTTTCTAGAGAATAACAGCTTGAATTTTTCATAAAGCCCATAATAATTCAACAAAGGCAGGATTTCGTCATGATAGCTTATTTCTTTTCGTTGGGTTTTTATATTGGCGATTATTGGGATATTCTCTTCGGCATTAAGTTCTTCAAGCACTCTGTCTATGCATGGTTTTTCAAATAAACACTTTATTATTGTCCCAAAAGCTTGTTTACGGATACCCTTATAGCGGTTTATAAGCTCTTCTATTTGGTCTTGAAGCTCTATCTTGTCGGCTCTCAGTGCCGAATGTCTTATTATAAATCCAAATTCATGATCAATAGATAAATCATTAAAGCTTTGACGCTTATCTTGTGAAATCTTCTTAGAAAACTTAACGCCCCGAAAGCTGTCGCAAAGCACAATAAATTCCCCGCCTAGAGCAATCTCGTCTTTGAATACGGCGCCTTTACCGTCCATTTCATCCCTTACAGCTTGGCATAAGACAAAATCCCCAACCTTAAGCTTTTGTTTTGTTGTCAAGACACCATTCAGTCTTTGGGGGGCATATTTTATAAAACAACTTCCGCCCCGAACATTTTCCACCCTCGCCCAATAGATATTACTAACGACGCTGTTTTGGGGAACAGCCAAACAATCTTCTATTTCACCGTCCTTTTCCCTTATGGCAAGAGTATAAAAGGCGTTTTGGTCAATGAGTATCTTCATCTCAATCCTTTCAGGTATTGACTAACCGTAATATACTTATTGTTTTGTTTTATTAGTTGAGTTTGTCTTGTGATATCCCTATGTCTAATTTGTAAACCGTATCTTTTGTTCAAGACCTCTGCAAACTTGTCTATCCTCAAATTCAAGTTCCCGAAACTAAGCCTTGCGAATATTCCCCTTTCGTCTACTTTGACTTGATGAATAAGATTTCTTACATCTTTTTTTATTGTTTGACCTTTTCTTTCTATTTCAATAATAAAGTCCTCGAATGCTACTCTTTCAAGATCTTCTCTAAATTTAATCGCTTCCTCGCATTCGATAAAATAATCAGAAGCGGTGACATTGGCGGCGATTTTGGGCTTTTCAGCGGTGATTATGCACTCCAGAGCCGACAAGCCCTCCGGGCAAGCTTTATTATAGAGCTTGATAAACTCCTTTTCGTTGTCAAAATCGGTATCTATGCTTGCCCATTCACATAAGCTTTTTATGCCCGTAACCAAAGGCTGGGTTAAGTTTACAAGCATATGCGGGTTGTAGCCTTGCGAATATCTAACCTTAATGCCCGTTCTTCTCAATGAGCGGTTAAGGCTCCTTAAAATATCGATATGGGATATGAAAACGGCGTTTTTGGTCTTTTCAAATCTGAAGTTAAGCATTCTCTTTTCCTTTATGGCGGCGGCATTCCATAAGCCTGTTTGCGCCGCAGCCCCGACAATAATTTTTACAGCTTAAAGAGGTCTTGCCCTCCAAAGCCCGTCTATATTCTTTTTCTAAATAATCTCTTTTTATTCCAAAATCAATAAAGTCCCAAGGCAATGGTTTTTCTATCTCTTTTTCTTGGAGATAGTCGTCTAAATTGATATTTGATTTTTTTATTGCCGTTTGCCATTTATCAAAATTAAAGTATTCACTCCAGCCGTCAAAATAACAGCCCTCTTTATAGGCGTTCTCTATCAATAGACTTAGCTTTCTATCCCCTCTAGCGAACACTCCCTCCAGCATCGAAGTCTCCGCACAATGCCACTTATATTGGACATTTCTAATTTTTTTGAGTTCGTTTCTCAATAATGTTTGCCGCCTTATCATCTCTTGAATTGATATTTGTTCGCACCATTGGAAAGGGGTGAGAGGTTTAGGAATAAACATCGCTATGGATACAGTTATTCTTACTCCCCTTTTTTGATTAATCTCATAATAAATTTCGTTTATTTTGCGTGCGATTTCCGCTATGCCAAGGATATCTTTGTCCTGTTCGGTGGGAAGTCCCAGCATAAAATATAGCTTTATGCTTCTGTATCCCGCCTCAAAAGCTTTCCTCATCGTCCTTTCTATATCTTCGTCGGTTATGTTCTTATTTATGACATCCCTTAATCTTTGGGTCCCCGCTTCAGGCGCAAAGGTCAAGGACGACTTTCTGGCGCTTTTCAAAAGGTCTTTTGAAAAACTGTCCAGCCTAAGGCTGGGCAGCTGCAAGTTGACATTGGCGCTATCAGCAAGTTCCTTAATCTCTGATATCGTGCAAGATATCTCCTCATAATCGCCAGATGACAAAGAGCTAAGCCCAATTTCGTCATAGCCTGTATTTCTTAATAGCTGTCTTGCGTATTCCACGACCTCTTCTCTCTCCCGATATCTTATCGGGCGATAGAAAAAACACGCTTGACAGAATCTGCACCCCGCATAACATCCCCTGAAAAGCTCGATTACCGCACGGTTGTGAACGATATCTATATTGGGGATAAGCGGTTTTAACGGATAAGAAGTCTTTTGTAAATTTGCGATAGCCTTTTTGACCGTCTTTGTGTTTATGCCGTCTTTGATTTTAGCAAGAGAGGGAACATATAGCCCGTCTATCTTGTCGGCTTCTTCCAGAATTTTTTGCTTATCTTTTCCGTATTTAATGACAAGCTTGCACAGCTTTTCGTCCGCCTCTTCGCCCTCGCCTATGAAGATTATATCAAAAAAGTCGGCTATGGGCTCGGGGTTGGCGCTGCAAGGTCCGCCCGCAACAATCAGGGGATAGCTCTTGTCTCTATCCTTTGCCCTAAAGGGAATGTTAGCCTGGTCCAGCATATACAGAATATTTGTATAGGACATCTCATATTGCAAGGAAAATCCCAAGATGTCAAAATCTCTCAAAGGCTTTTTGGTCTCAATGCTCATAAGCGGTATGTTGTTCTCTTTCAAAGCCTTTCCCATATCTGTCCATGGAGCAAAGCACCTCTCAGCCACTATATCCTTGTTTTTATTGAGAACATCATATAAAATAGCGATGCCTAAATTGGACATCGCCACTTCGTAAATATCTGGAAAACAAATACAAAAGCTGAGTTTATGAGGTTTTTTCATATTCGGGGTATTGTATTCTCCGCCTGTATATCTGGCGGGTTTTTCCACCTTTATTAGTAAATCTTCAAACTGCAAATTTCTCTCCTCTAAAAAACTTTTATTCCATAACCAAAGAAGCCGCTCCCAAAATTCCAGCGTCGTTGAGCAAAGAGGCTCTTACGACCTTGGCTTTGGGGTTGAGTTTTTTGCCGTAATGATATCTGTTGACATATCTTTGTATCATATCGATAAAGTATTGCCCTTCGTTGGACACTCCGCCGCCTATTATCACCACTTCGGGACGGAATATGTTAATAAGGTTGACGACTCCGCACGCTATGTATTTTACATAACGCTTGACAATTCTCTTGCCTTCGGGGTCGTTTTGCTTCGACGCCTCAAAAGCCGTTCTTCCACTTACTTTTCCGTGTTCTTGGGCTATTTTATGCATTATGGTGTCGGGGTTTTTTTGCATAGCTTTTTGGGTTTCCCTAATTAAGGCGGATGCGGACGCATACGCTTCCCAGCAGCCTCTTCTGCCGCAAGTGCATTTTTCGCCGTCTATTCTTATAACCATATGACCGGCTTCGGCTCCCGCTCCCCGTCTTCCAGTAAACAGCTTACCGTCCACAATAAAGCCCGTTCCTACACCTGTGCCCAAGGTTATGAAAACACAGTCTTTATAACCCTTTCCGCTCCCAAACTTATTTTCGCCCAGCGCCGCACAATTGGCGTCGTTTTCTATTTGGATATTGATATTCCAGTATTTTTTGAATTCCTTGACCAGAGGAACATTATAAAAGTCTAAATTGTTGGCAAAGGTTATAATCCCCTTTTCCCTCCAAATCGTGCCCGGACAGCCTATTCCCACACCTTGTATATCCTCTTTCTTTAAGTCGGCGTCAGTTAGTATACTTAAACAAAGGTTATAGATATTCTCGGTCATCACCGTATACGGCTTGTCCGTTTGGGTGGGGCATGAGTACTTGGACAGCATCTGTCCGTCTTCTGTTACTACGGCGGCTTTTATGCTCATTCCGCCGACATCAACTCCTATGTACTTTTTCATAATCATACCTCTGATGTTATTATTGTCATTTTTCCTTTAATATTTCCCTCGCATCCCGCGGGCAAAAAGATTGTGTTTCCTTTCTTAATAGATATGTCCTCTACCTGCCCCTCTCCCTCAATGACCGTAAAGCAAATAAAGCTTTCCTCGTTATAAAGACTCAAAGCATCATCGATACAATATTCGCAGGTCTTGAAATAATCGCAGGACACCAGTTCGCGTTTTTTATAGCCCTTAAATTCTTGGCGTTCGCTGTTCGGGACGGGAACTGTATACTTATTATAATTAATGACATCAAGCGCCTTGTCTATATGCAGTTTTCTTTTGTTGCCCTTGTTGTCAACTCTGTCATAGTCATAAACCCTATATGTCACATCGCTGCTCTGTTGAACTTCCAATATCGTCACGCCCCCCCTTATGGCGTGCAATGTTCCACATGGAACAAAATAGCAGTCGCCCTTTTTTACCTTTACTAAATTGAGGTATCTTTCAATTTCGCCCCTTTCTATGGCGGTTTTCAGTTCTTCTCTATTGGTATCTTGGTTCAAACCTAAGTAAATGCTCGCATCATCCTTAGCGTCGCATATATACCACATCTCGCTTTTGCCGAATTGGCGTTCGTTAATAAGGGCGTATTCGTCGTCGGGATGAACTTGTATAGAAAGAGCGGTATGGGCGTTTATGAATTTTATCAATAAAGGAAATCCGCAATAGTCCATTCCTCTTTTGCCCACGATTTCGGGATATTTGTCCAAAGCCTCTCTCAAATAGCCTTTTAATTTGCCGTTGATGATATACGATTGTGCGGATGGCTTTAAGCTAAGTTCCCAGCTCTCCGCAATTATGGGGCTGCGGCTTTGTTTGTTCCAATCCCGTTGTAAATCCGTTCCGCCCCAAATGTAATCCTTGGTGTTATAATTCAATAGAAAAGGATAAAAGTTCATTTTCACCTTGTTTATAGCCTACGGCTTTTTTTTATAAAACAAAATACATCTAAATAATAATATACCACATGGTGAAAGTCAAGGGATAAGCTTTGTCAACAGTTATAAAAAAATTCAACAAGAATTCTGAATATATCAGAGTTCTTGTTGAACAATAATCTTTATTTTATAAAATAATATATACTATATAGCTACTATATAGCGCTTATCTATATTTGTTTAAGATGTCTTTTCCTGAAAGTATTTGCTTAACCTGTTCCACATACTTGCTCTCGGCTTTTGCCTCGGGCTGAATCTTCTTGGCTTCGGAAAGCTTTTTGGGCGCTTTCTTCTGCGGAGGTGCTGCATATCCCTTTCTCAAATATGTTTCGTCCACATCTATGAATCCGCTGAATTCGGGAGTATAGGGACTTTCCTCGACGCCTATTTCGTAAACATCTTTGCCTTTAAGTTTCAAAAAGCTAACAATAGGAAGTATATCTCCGTCGCCAAGAGCGAAACCAACAGCGTCAATGGAGCTATTAAGCCCAAGTATCGTGCCGTCAATAATCTGTCTTGTATCAAGCTTATTTCTTCTTCTTGAGGCAATGGGTGTGACAGCGTCATAGCCTTTTGCCGCTATGTATTCATTGAAGTCTCTGTTTCTCTTCGCGACATAACTGTAAAATTTGCAATTGACAATCTCAAAATCAGCGCTGATCTTCTCAGCCAATTTCTTAAACCCTTCACAACTTATTCTGAGGCTAGCAAGGTCAATCAGGAGCGCAATTTTTGGTTTGTTCATATTAATCCTCCAATATAATTATAAAATTTTATTGTCCCTATAATAGTAAAATAAATATTGCTGAGCATATCCGCTTAGATTCTTTAACTTTTGGGACATAGCATCCGCCATTTTTTCGCAACTCTTTTGTGGGGGCAGACCAAAGTCGCGATATACTCTTCTGCACCAAGTGTCTATGGGAAAAACATCTTCCTTGTGATAGCCAAAAAGAAGTATGCAATCGGCGACCTTTCTCCCCACACCGGGCAGTGTCATAAGGTGCTTTCGAGCCGAAGAGGTATCCCAGTCGTATAAGTCAAGGGAAAAACCTTCTCTTATCTTGTCGATAGTCCGTACCAGATATTCAGCCCTATAGCCCAACCCTATTTGTTTATAAAAGTGCTCATCCCTTTTTGCCATTTCTTCTAGCCTCGGAAAAGCTTTATGTCCGCCCATATCTTCGCCCAAGCTCTCACAAAGTCTGTTGAGAATACCCTTGATGCGCGGTATGTTGTTGTTGGCGGAAATAATAAAAGTCACAATGACCTCAAAGGGATCTTGATTGAGTATTCTTATACCATTTCCGTAATCTACGGCTTTTGTTATAAAATTATTCTTTTTTAGCTTTTCTTTTATGGGGTTGTAGTCCCTTTCTAAGTCGAAATAATTTATAGCAAAATCCGTATCGCTAGAATTTATTATAACATGGTCATTTTCATATTTCAAGTGGCAAATTACATTTTTTGCAACAATTTTATAGATATTTTCTAATTTTTGGTATCTGAACACCTGACCGCTGTCTAAAATCTGGCGGATATCGAATTGAGAGGTATCAAAAACAATAATTTGACCGTTTTGTATACCATATATCATACTTCGTATACCCTAACCTCTGTTTTCAAGTTATTAAAAATTAAATCCCTTAAACAAAAAAAGACGGGATATGCCAATATAGACTTTTGACATATCCCATAACAACCAAAACCAATTTACTTAATTTTCGTAGACGCTGACTTTATTGAAATACCTTTTTCTTGTGCCGCCTTTTTCAAATCTGACGACTCCGTCAATAAGCGCAAATAAAGTATCGTCTTTTCCTTTTCCTACATTGACGCCGGGACGCACTTTTGTGCCCCTTTGTCTGACTAAGATATTTCCCGCAAGCACGAACTGACCGTCAGACTTTTTTGGTCCAAGTCTTTTGGCTTCGCTGTCTCTACCGTTTCTGGTGCTGCCCATTCCTTTCTTGTGGGCAAATAATTGAATATCAATAAACATTCTATATCTCCTCCAATTCTATAAAGGCGTTATAGCCGCTTTGTAAATCCTTAAGCCCGATGAACATCGCTCTAAGGATTGCTTGCTGTCTTGTTTCTTCCTGCCTGTCTTTTGGCTTAGGACAATTGAACTTTAGGTATCCGTCCTTTCTTTGAAACAAGACCTCTTTTGATAAGTCCATGAGCCCCAAAAGCGCCGTCTGCACTATCGCTGATACCGCACTGCAAACAATATCCTCGCCTTTCTTTGCGTATCCGCTGTGACCTATGCACTCCACCGTTTGGATATTGTCCTTGTCGTCACGGACTATTCTTACTTTAATCATCTAGCCCACTATATTTGTTATCTTAATTTCGGTGTATGGCTGACGATGTCCTTGTCTTTTTCTGATTCTCTTTTTTGGCTTGTACTTGAAGATGTTTATCTTTTTGCCCTTGCCGTTGTAGGTAACTTCAGCTTCGGCATAGGCGTCCTTAAGGCTGTCCCCCACAAGAACCTTGCCGTCTTTGTTAAGCATAACCACATCAAGTTTGACCTTCTTACCGACTTCTTCTTTCAAAGATTCGACTTTCAGAACAGTGTCTTTTTCGACCTTATATTGCTTTCCGCCGGTTTGAATAATAGCATACATTTCTGCAACTCTCCTTTTCGGAACTCGCTAAACGGGGTGGCTTAAAAAAAGCTCTTTTATACCCTTATTATGCGGCTCATTATAATTTATCATATTATTTTTTTATTTGCAAGGATATTTATGCTATATATCCAACTTTTTTGAATATGATAGGTGCAAAAAAACTATACTATATCCTTAATCTTTGGTATAATCTTGATTATGAGAAAACTGACGATATTTAGCGAAATAGCTTTTTTTCTGGGAATTGTATTGTTGGCGGTCGGCGTTATATTTATGATAAAATCCGATTTTGGCATAAGCCCCGTTCAATCATCCGCCTACGCTCTTTATACGGCTTTCCCAAAGATTAGTTTCGGTGCATATAATTATCTTATCCAATTTGTATTGGTTTCTATATTGTGCCTATCAATAAGGAAAATCAAATTGCGGTACTTCTTGTCTTTTTTATCCGCTGTATTCTACGGATTTACTGTGGACTTCTTCGAATACATAATGACTCCGATTACCGCTCAAAGCCTTGTTATGAAAATAGTCTTTTTCGGGATAGGTTTTGTGTGCATAGCTTTTGCGGTAGCCTTTTTCTTTCGCACGAATATTCCCTTAATGCCATACGATATATTTGTCACGGACTTGGCGAAAAACAAAGGTTATAATACTAATACGGTGAAAATAATCTTTGACATCTCGGCGCTGGTACTGGGAGTTATACTATCCCTTTCCTTTCATAAGCGCCTTGTGGGCATAGGGATTGGGACAGTAATCAGCGGGCTGTTTTCGGGTATTACAATAAAATATTTGGGAAAGGCTATGGACAAGTTTATTGTCTTTAAGCCGCTTGTCAAAAGGCTTAATTAGTGGACTTTTCCGTTAAAAAATGATACAATTATGCTAGAATTACTAAAGGAGACTGATATGAAGAGACTATTTTTGACTTTAGAAAAAGCCAAAGAAATAATTGCCAAATATCCCACGCCTATTCATGTCTATGACGAAAAAGGCATAGTGGATAACGCAAGAGAGCTTATGCAAGCTTTCAGCTGGAACAAAAACTTCAAAGAGTATTTCGCAGTAAAAGCAACCCCCAATCCCGAAATACTTAGGATATTAAAAAATGAGGGATGCGGAGTGGACTGTGCGTCTTATACCGAACTTCTTATGGCGGACGCCATGGGTTTCAGGGGCGATGAAATTATGTTCTCCAGCAATGAGACCGCTCCCGAAGAATACCAATTGGCAAGAAAACTAAACGCAATAATCAACCTTGACGACATCACCCATATAGAATTCCTTGAAGAAGTTGCCTCTATCCCTGAAAAGATATGTTTAAGATATAATCCCGGCGGAAAGTTCACAATAAACAATCAGATTATGGGCAGCCCCGCCGATGCCAAATATGGAATGACCCGTGCCCAGCTTGCCCAAGCGATAAAAAAGCTTCAGAAAAAGGGCGTAAAGGGATTTGGAATACATTCTTTCCTTGCAAGCAATACTATGGGGAACGAATATTATCCCAAACTTGCGAAAATTATTTTTGAAGCTATGGTGGAGCTATATGAGGAAACGGGCGCGAAATTTATATTCGCCAACCTTAGCGGCGGTATAGGAGTGCCTTATCGCCCTAACCAAAAGAAGAACGATATCTTTGTCATTGCGGAGGGCGTCAAGAAAGCCTATGAAGAAACCATACAAAAGTCAGGTATTAAAGATATTGCTCTTTATACAGAGCTGGGAAGATATATGCTTGCTCCCTATGGGCATTTAGTGACTACCGCTATTCATGAAAAGCATATCTATAAAGAATATATCGGCGTGGACGCCTGCGCTGCAAACCTTATGAGACCCGCAATTTATGGGGCTTATCACCATATCACAGTTTTGGGCAAAGAAGATGAAAAGCCCGAATACACCTATGATGTGGTGGGTTCCCTTTGCGAAAACAGCGATAAGTTCGCTATCGATAGAAAACTGCCTAAGATAGACAAGGGAGATATTCTGGTCATACACGACGCCGGGGCACATGGTTTCAGCATGGGATATAATTATAACGGCAAATTGAGAAGCGCGGAAGTTCTACTCAAAGCCGACGGCTCGTTCAAATTAATTAGAAGAGCGGAAACGCCCAAAGATTATTTTGCAACCATAAATTTCTATCCTGAATTTAAGGATTATAGATAATATCATATGTCCGCAAAGAATAGTCCTCCTTGAGTTGTGAGGACTATTTTTTTTGCGGCGTATCGGCGGTTTACCTCATCCCCTTCCACTACTTTTGAGCATAGACTAATCTCTGCAAAGTGTATATCGTCTTTTAGGTCCTCTTTCATATAATATGAGTTTCCCGAAAAGAACGCTTTGGAGTTTTGAATCTCGAAAAAAATATCAAAATTTTCTCTTTGATAAAGAGGAGAAAAAGAAAAGAAATAAGACGGCTTGTTAGCGGTACTTTGTATCCAAGCGATCTGTTCGTCTTGGATATCGTCTTGACAATCGATAAAGTAAAGATATGCTTCTTCATTTCCTTTATTTAATAAGGAAACCCTATAGTTTGCCACAAAATCTCTGTCGTTTTCTTTAAGCGTTAAAAAATTGTTATTACTTGCAATGTCTCCGAAAAAAAATTCCGATCGCATATACCTTTTTATCTGCGAAGATTTATCAAAGAGAGTTCCCATGTCATAATCTCCAAACAGAACGGTGAAATAAGTTTGATTGCTGTCAAAAATCTCGCCGTAACTGTCAATCATTCTGAATGTATTCGCTTGGAACATGTCCACAATAAAAGGAGACGGCAATATATTGTTCCCCATAAGAATGGTCAAGTCGGGCTTTACTTTTGAAATCGCCGAATTCAAAAAAATGCGGGTATCTTGAGAGAATACAGCCTCGCCTTCCAACAGTCCGCTTACCGCCAATATGGTGAAATTGCCTTCCTTGTCAAAAGACAAATCGGGCAGAGATACTCTGGGCGGAAATTGAAAATATGAGAAGATAAAGGAAAAAATAAGAGGAAGAGCCGCCAAAAAAGCTGAAAACTTCTTCAATATTTTTATTATTTTATTCTTTCTCAAAGGCGCTCCTTTTTTATATTAGGATTGCCTTATTCCGGGAGATTAAAACTATCTTTTTTCTAAGGGGATATACTTTTGTCTTGGACAAACAGAGGTATAGCCGGGTCTTATGATTTTGCCTCTATTGGCAATCTCCTCAATTCTATGCGCAATCCAGCCGCCTATCCTTGCCACCGCGAATATGGGCGTATACAGTTCTTGGGGCAGACCAAGCATAGTGTATACAAAACCGCTATAAAAGTCCACATTGGGGCTGACTCCCTTATAGATTCTTCTCTTTTCCGCTATGACCTCAGGGGCAAGTCTCTCCACCTTTTCGTATAGCTCATATTCCCTATCAAGCCCTTTCTCTACGGCAAGATTTTTTACAAACTTTTTGAAAATAACCGCTCTGGGGTCGGATAGTGAATATACTGCGTGTCCCATGCCATAAATGAGTCCAGATTTGTCAAACGCTTCCTTGTTGAGAAGCTGCAAGAGATAGTTCCTTATTTCCAAATCGCTGTAAGTCTTCAGATTGTTTTTCATATCCTCAAACATTCTTACTACTTTAATGTTGGCTCCGCCATGCTTAGGGCCTTTAAGTGCACCCAAGGATGCCGCCACCGAAGAATATGTATCCGTTCCTGAAGAGCTGACAACATGGGTGGTGAAAGTCGAATTGTTGCCTCCGCCGTGTTCCGCATGAAGTACAAGGCATATATCCAAGAGCTTAGCCTCAAGCTTGGTATATTCCTTGTCCTGCCTCAATAAAAGCAAGATGTTCTCCGCTGTGGAAAGGTCCTTTCGGGGTTTGTGGATAATTAAGCTTTTATCGTTATGATAGTGAGAAAACACTTGATATCCGTATATCGTAAGCAGCGGGAATTGGGCGATAAGCTGAAGTCCTTGCCTTAAGATATTGCTGATAGAGATATCGTCGGGATTGTCATCATAGGAGTATAATGTCAAAACGCTTTTGGCAAGAGTGTTCATCATATCGAATGAAGGTCTTTTCATGATGACATCTCTTACAAAGTTCAGAGGAAGTTTCCTGAAATCCGCAAGGATTTGGTTGAAATAGTCAAGTTCCTCCTTGTTCGGTAAATTGCCGAAGAGAAGTAGGTACACAGTTTCTTCAAAACCAAACCTATCCTCTTTTGTAAATCCGTTCACTAAATCCTTAATGTTTATGCCACGATAATAAAGCTCACCCTCCATGGGCTCTTTATTTCCTTGTATTTCGCTGATTTCAGTCAAACCGGCTACTATTCCAAGACCGTTCAAGTCCCTAAGCCCTCTTTTGACATCATATTTTTCATAATATGAAGAATCTATGATTGTGCTTTGTTCGGCGATTTTACTCAATTCATTAATCTTTTCCATTATTTTAGAGTCCGTAAAATTAAGTTCAGCCATAAGCACCTCCTTTCTATATATATAACAAATGGATAATTAATCTTTGTTATCGAATATATAGATTTCATTATATCATACCTATTTTAAGTATGTCAACAAAAGCAAACTGCCCTTAAATTAATAAATTCCACTCATCATTAATATAATAAAATATCAATACTATGCGGAGGGAAATATGTTATACAGCAATTTTCATAACAAAGAGGTTTATACCGTAAAAAAGGCGGAATATATGGGACAAGTTCAGGGCATTTTTATTGATAAAGAGACCAAGAGACCTTTTGCTCTGATGCTTAAAAATAATGACAAGGTTTTTTATCTTCCTTTTAGGCGGATAACTGGAAATACCGATAAAATAACCGTTTACAGCTCAAAAAGCGTTTTTGAATACGACAACGAAGAATTAAAAGACTATTTTCTTTTGACAAATGAGGTCAAAGCTATCACCGAAGACGGCAGCGACCTTGGCTGCTTTCAAGACATGACCTTAAAGGGCGACAAGCTCATTTGGTTTGACAAGCCCTATCCCTCAAAATACATAGCGGGAGCCAATGAAAAAATTGTGACCATAAACTTCAGTCTAAAGGCGGATAGGAAGCCAAAACAAGCTCCAACCCCCAGCTCGGATACTGAAGAAACATCACCTTCGCCTTATGTCGCAAAAGAAAAAGTTGTCAATGATTATAGCTTTTTGCTTGGGAGAATAGTCATAAGGGATATCATTGACAAGACCACGGGCGTTTATATAAAAAAAGGCACGGTCATCAACCAAACCACAATCAACATGGCAAGAAAATGCGGAAAACTTGTTCATCTTGCCTTAAGTTCTCTTTTGGACTAAGAAATTGGGCATAAATAAGCCTCTATATAAATATATAAGTAATATATGGAAAAATTTTTAAGGGCAATAAGAGCTGCGGAATACATAATTGAAAACAATGCTACCGTAAGGCAAACTGCGGCTTATATGGGCTATGGGAAAAGCACTGTACATACCGATGTGACCCAAAGACTAAAAGATATCGATTTCAATATGTATGACAGCGTAAAGAAGATTTTAGACAAGAATTATCAAGTGAAGCATATCCGTGGCGGAGAAAGCACAAAGAGAAAATATAGGTCTGGTTAATCGGGCTTTTTCCAAAGGTTGTTTCTTTCGGGATTAAGAAGCGCGCTTGTCATTCTTTTTTTGGCGTCGGGAAAGTCCTTGTCTAACTTCTCAATTAGTTTTGCCATATAGTCCCTTTGAGTGTGCTTGTCTTGGGGACAAACATTATAGACTATCGGAAGTTTTAGTCTTTTCGTTAGCGATATTATTTCTGCTTCACTTACATAAATAAAAGGTCTTATTAAGGTTATGCCCGTTCTATCCATGAAAGAGGTAGGCTGAAAGACGCTTAATCTTCCCTCAAACACAAACGACAACAGAAAAGTATGCAAAATATCGTCACTATGGTGCCCCAAAGCCAGCTTTTTGGCACCTATTTCTATGGTTTTTGTGCTCAGAGCGCCTCTTCTCATTTTAGAACAAAGGCTGCAGGGAGATTTTTCTTTTCTATCTTCAAAAAGGATATGGGCAATATTTGTTTGAACCTTGATATAGTCCACCCCCAAAGATTTTATATAAGAATCGAATCTATCTATTTGCTCCTTTGAGGTATCCTCAAAGCCCATATCTATGTTCACCGCCGTTATCTTAAACTTGGCGGGACAAAATTTTTGGTAAGCCGTAAGGGCGGTAAGCAGTGCCAAGCTGTCTTTGCCGCCGCTGACTCCCACGACGATATGGTCGTTTTCTAATATCATTTTATAGTCCGTATCTGCTTTTCTAATCTTGCCCAAAATCTTTTGCATATAGTCTCTCCCAAAAAAATCAAGGGGCTGTCTCTTTGAGACAACCCCTGTGGCAGGAGCAGTAAGAATCGAACTTACATCATAGGGGTCAGAGTCCTATGTGCTACCATTGCACCATGCTCCACCGTATCTAATATTATAATTATTTATGATTATTCTGTCAAATATTTTGCGCAACAAATTGGCTGTTATACAGATTATAATAGAATCCCCTTCTGTTTAAGAGCTCCTCGTGAGTGCCTTGTTCTACTATCCTGCCCTTGTCCATGACAAGTATCAAGCTGGCGTTGCGGATTGTGGACAGCCTATGGGCGATAATAAACGAAGTATTGCCCTTCATCATTGTCGTCATGGCGTTTTGGATATAGCTTTCGGTTTTTGTATCAACGCTGCTTGTCGCCTCGTCAAGAATGAGTATCTTCGGGTCTTTATAGATAGCTCGGGCGATAGTTAACAGCTGCTTTTCGCCTTGTGAAATATTGGTGACATCTTCATTAATGACTGTGTCATACCCTTGAGGCAGCGTTTCTATAAAATGATGGATATGAGCTTTCTTTGCCGCTTCTTTGACTTTTTCCAAATCGGCGTCGGGACTTGCATAAGCTATATTTTCTCTAATGGTTCCCCCCTCAAGCCAAGTGTCCTGAAGCACCATTCCAAAAAGGCTTCTCAAATTTGATTTTGACATGTCTTTTATATCAATATCGTCAATGGTTATTCTACCCTTGTCTATTTCATAAAACCTCAACAGCAAATTCACCAAAGTGGTTTTTCCAGCTCCCGTAGGTCCGACAATGGCAATAGAACCTCCGCTTTTCACTTCTATATTGATATTTTTCAACAACTCTTTGGACTTATCATAAGAAAAATCCACATCAATAAATTCTACATTTCCTTTAATCTCAGATATATCGCGGATAACCTCTTTATCAACGGGCTCTTCTTCTTGTTCAAGGATTCTAAACAGCCTTTCTGCAGCGGCTATAGTGGATTGGATAGTATTGGCTATATTCGCGGTCTGCATTATTGGCTGTCCAAATTGGTGAGAATATTGCATAAAAGCTTGAATATTACCTATCATCAGTCTTCCGCCCGCAAGGATTCCGCCCACGACGCTTATCGCAACATATGCAAGATTGTTTACAAACTGGAACAAAGGCATAATCACGCCGGATAAGAATTGAGCGTCCTTGCCCACCTCATAGAGTTCTTCGTTTGTTTTAGAGAATTTTTTTATCGTATCATCCTGTTTGTTGTATAGCTGAATAACCGTCTTATTGGCGAACATCTCCTCAATGTAGCCGTTGAGTTCGCCTAATTTGGACTGCTGAAAGACGAATTTCTTTTGGGATCTCTTGGCAATAAGGAATGTTATCAAAGCGAACAAAGGCAAACTGCCAATAGCTATAAGGGTCATATATCCGCTTATAGTAAGCATCATAATAAATATCCCGACTATGGTCAAAACGCTGGTTATGGCTTGGGTTATTGACTGCTGAAGAGACATGGATATGGTTTCTATATCGTTGGTCACTATAGACAAGATATCTCCAGATGAGTTTGTGTCATAATAATTTATGGGAAGTTTCTTAAATTTTTCCTTAATATCCCTGCGCATTTGGTACACTACCCTTTGGGATACGCCAGCGGACAAAAAGTGCGAAAGAAAATGAAAAAGCGCTGAGGATACATAAAGAGCGGACACAAGAACCAATACCGTAACAATGTATTGCATATCAAGCTTGCCTTTCATAATGCCCGCTTGAATGGCGTTGGTGGCGTTGGCAAGTATTCTGGGTGAGATTATATTAAACACAGTTGCTATCCCCGCAAGAACTATTACTATTATGAATAAATGGATGTGGGGTTTGAGATACTTCAACAGTTTCTTAAAGGTTCCTTTGAAATCTTGAGGCTTTTCAACCATTCTTCCCATAGGTCCGCCTCTGTGAGATCCTTTCGCCATTAAAGACCTCCTTTAAGACCCAGCTCTTCCTCAGACATTTGAGAAAGCGCAATATCCCTATATTCGGGACAGGTCTTTATTAAATCGTGGTGTCTGCCTATGCCTACAAGCCTGCCCTCGTCAAGTACGACAATGGTATCCGCATCCATAACCGTGCCTATTCTCTGAGCGACAATAATAACCGTTTTGTCCTTAATTATTTCTTTAAGCTCCCTTCTTATCTTGGCGTCGGTTGCAAAGTCAAGAGCCGAAAAACTGTCGTCGAGAATCAAGATATCATGGTCTTTGGCAAGAGCTCTTGCGATACTTATTCTTTGCTTCTGCCCTCCTGAAAGATTTCTGCCCGCCTGCTCCACAATCGCCTCAATACCGCCTTGTTTTTCCTCAATAATGTTTTTGGACTGGCTTATCTTGATAGCGTTTTCAAAATTTTTGTCATCCTCCGCACCGTATAGGATATTTTCTTTGATGTCACCGCTAAAAAGCGCCGCTTTCTGTGTGACAAAACCAATTCTTGACCTTAAATCATTAAGAGAATAGTCCCTGACATCAATTTCGTCAACCTTTACTTTTCCTTTAGTGACATCATATAGTCTTGGGATAAGGCTTATCAAAGTGCTTTTACCGCTGCCCGTACCCCCTATGACGGCTGTTACGCTTCCTTTTTTCGCAAAGAAAGATATATCCTTTAAGACATATTCTTTACTGGTCTTTGAATAGGAAAAATAAACACTCTCGAATTCCACCATGCCTTTTCGGGGTGGCGAAACGGGGTTTGGGGGGCTGAAAATGTCCGCTTGAGTATCCAATACTTCTTGAATTCTGACAGCTGAAACGCTTGCTCTTGGCACAATAATAAAGATAACGGAAAGCATAATGACGCTAATCATTATTTGAATAATATATTGGGCGACCGCCATCATATTGCCTAAATAAGTGTAGTCCAATAGATTATTGCTTAGGTTGCGGTTTACGGCGAATGCCCCAATAAAGACTATCGCCACCGAAGTTCCGCTCATTATTATGGTCATAAACGGCATCAGAATGGACATAATCCTTGCTGCCTTTAGGCTGGATTGGGTGAGTTCCCTATTGGCTTTTTCAAATCTGTTGTCCTCATAGTCATCTCCGCCAAAAGCTCTAATGACCCTTATTCCCGTTATGTTCTCTCTCGCAATCATAGTCAAGCGGTCCAGCTTTTTTTGTATCGCCTTAAAGATAGGAATGACATTCTTTGCGATTAATAAAATTGTCAAGGTGACTATGGGAATAGTAAAAAGCAGTACTATGGTCATTTGAGCGTCCTTTCTTATCGCCATAATAAGACCGCCCACAAGCATTATGGGCACATTAATGACCATTCTTAAAGCCATTATGATAAGGTTCTGAAGCTGTGTGACATCGTTTGTCGTCCGAGTGATTAGGCTGGCTGTGGAAAAGCTGTCCTCTTGGGCTTTGGAAAGGGAAATTGCTTTTTCAAAAAGATTTTTTCTTATGTCCCGTCCAAATGCCATGCCCACTTTTGAAGAATATAGAGCTATGAATATCGACAAAATTGAAGAAGCCAGCGTCACGCCCAGCATAATCAAACCGTTTCTGAAGATTATGGATAAGTCGCTTTTTTGGATGAGCTTGACTTGGGGGCTGCCGTTTTTGTCAAGCACTAGCTTGCCTTGTTTGGGCGGAGAGTCTTTAAGCCCGTCCACAGTCCTTAAAAACATTGGAACGGGCATAACATCGCCTGTCTCGGGATTAATAAATTTGATAACTTCGCCGTTATCCATTTCAACGCCGATTATGACGGCATAGTGTTTGCCGTCAATATACTGGGTTACCAGCTTGCCCTCATTTTCATATATCAATTTGGGAAGAGGCGCTTCAAATTGCGAAGTCTCGTCAAAAACATAAATAATCTCGCCGTCGGGGGTTTTTTCATACTCGACTTCAACGACTATGCCCTCGGCAATAATTCGGCTCATTCGGTCGGGAAGATAAAGAGTCGCCAAAGACACTCCCGCAACCATAATAATTATTAATACAATCAATCCTCTATAAGGCTTAAGAACTTTTAATAACTTAAACAAACAGCATTCTCCGAAGTTTTAATATATTACAATTTGAGCTTTTGGTTAAGCGATTTAACGGCGTCTTTGTCAAATTTTACTATCTTTCTATCATAGGTCACTATTCCGTTGCACTCGTCTTCCACATCGCTAAGCTCGGTATAGACCGTAGCGCATAAGCCCTTGGAGATAAGCGGCAAAATCTGATTCTCATACAGCTTTATGAAAGCCTTTTGATAGCTTTCTTTATCGTAATACTTTCTGTATCCGAAAAATTTATTTTCATTATACATATGTCCTTTTGTTTTAAGGGAATATCCGCCGAATTCGCTAAGGACAAAAGGTCTGTCATCACGCTTCATTGTTATGGGTCTGAAATAGATATGTACGCTCTTCACATCCCCCATGCCCTGATCGTGCCAACCGCTGGCGTGGTCAATTGTTCTGGTCTGGTCAAGCTCCTTATAAAAGTCATACGCCTTTTTGCTATCAAACTGTCCCCATGCCTCGTTAAAAGGCACCCACATGGCGATAGATACACAGTTATATAGCGCTTCAACCATTCTTTTCGAATCCTTATAGTACTCCTCTCGCCACTCTTTATCTTGGCAGGCAAAAAGCCTATATTTGTTGTCTTTTAACTTAATTCCAATAAACGGCGCAATGGCGATAGTGAACATATTATATTTCCCTCCGCCGTTTATCATATCCTGCCAAACCAGCATGCCCAATCTATCACAGTGATAGTACCACCTTAATGGCTCAATCTTGATGTGTTTGCGTAGCATATTAAAGCCCATTTCTTTCATCAAAGTGATATCATAAATCAAAGCTTCGTCGCTTGGTGCGGTATACATTCCGTCAGACCAATATCCTTGGTCTAAGATACCATTATGGAAATAGGGTTTGTTGTTGAGCATAAGGCGGGGTATGCCTTTTTCGTCCTTGCCCATTGAAAACTTCCGCATACCGAAATATGACTCAACAGTGTCCTCTCCCGCCTCGATTTTCAACGAATATAGATAAGGGTTTTCGGGACTCCATAGCTTATAGTCCTTAAGCTTGATGTCCGCCTTGTTCCCCGTTATATCTGTTTTTATTATCTCTTTTTGATTGTCATAAATCGTTATCTTAGCTTTGGTGATGTCTTTGTTATAAGATATCTCCACGCTCAATATATCTTTGTCTATATTGGGAGTTAATTTTATGCTCTTGATATAGCTTTCGGGTACGCTCTCCAACCATACCGTTTGCCAAATTCCCGATTGCGGGGTATACCAGATTCCGCCTCTTTTGAAGGTCTGCTTGCCCCTTGCTTGAACGCCTTTTTCCGTAGGGTCGGTGACCGTAACGGTAATCTCGTTCTTGCCAATCTTTATTAGATTAGTAATATCAAATGTGAAAGGATAGTATCCGCCTCTATTCTCACCTATGAACTTTCCGTTTATGCTCACCTGACAAATGTAGTCAACAGCGCCGAAATTTAGCAGCACTCTCCCTTTAATAAATTCCTCTTTAAGCTCAAAATATCTTCTGTAATAGAGCTTATCCTTGTCGGTTACAGTCCTTTCCACTCCTGAAAGGACGCTTTCGGGCGAAAACGGAACTAAGATTTTGCCTTGGTATGATTTCAGCTGTTCTTCTTTGGGCAAAATGGCATAGTCCCATTCCCCATTCAAGCATAAATAGCTGTCCCTTTTCAGCTGCGGTCTGGGATATTCGCTAAGCGGACAATTCCTATCAATCTTTTCGCCAAACGGCGTGAGCATTTTTTTCATATAATCACCTCTCTACATAAAAAAGGGGCAGAAAGCATCTGCCCCTTTGGGTCTTTTTTGGTTTAGATGCCCCATATCACGAAGAGTTTAATGCTTTCCGCCCTAATGATTTCATATGGGGCTGAGGGCGTGCATATCTCAACGCCGTTGGGAGTATCCTTACGATAGCCTGTAGACATTCCTTTGATTGGGTCGCTCAGTTGAGGAAGTCTTTGCTGTGTGAGGAACTCCGCACGGAAAGAATCGATAAGCGTCTCTTCTCCGCCGACTATGTCATAAATCTCCACAAGCGGATAGTTCGTTTCTCCTCTTTCTTGTATGAAATTGGACTTGGCGACTATTTCATTGCCCCATTGAGCCCTATAATCGCTTAAGACACTTTGCTCTTTGCTGGAGTTGACATAAATTCTCACATTGGGGTGGACATTAGTAAATGAGCTTGATTCAGTGGTCGGAGGCTGTGCGGTTCTTATAGTAATGTTGGCAAGAGCCGAACAGTTTCTAAAAGCCTCCTCTCCTATATAGGTGATAACTTCTTCCAGCCTTATGCCGTACATTGAGCTGCATCCATAAAACGCTCCGTTATCGATAATGGTCACATTGTCGGGAAGCTCTACTGTCAAAAGGTCTTCTCTTCCCTCAAGGTCTGAACCCAAAGAGATACAGTTTCTGAAAGCGTTCTGTCCTATTTTGGCGAGCCTCTTGTTATTCTCGGAGAAGCTTACCCTCAAAAGCGAAGAGCAGTTCTCGAAAGTCGATGTCTTGATTTCTCTAAGGCCGTTGGGAATATAGATTTCTATGATTTTGGAATCCTTAAATGCTTTTTCACCAATGACTTCAAGCTCGCTGTTTTGGGATATTTGAACTGTTTTGAGTTCCCTACAATATTCAAAAGCGCTGTTTCCTATCGTCTTGACGCTATTGGGAATTGTGATTGATTCAAGACTATAGGAATTCGCAAAAGCGCTGTTGCCTATATATCTAAGCTGGCTGTTCTCAGCAAAAGTAACTGTCTTAAGTCCAACATTATTATAGAACGCGTCATCTCCAATAACCGTTACCGATGAGGGTATAGTTATGGAAGTGAGGTTATTGGCTCCAAAGAATGCGCTCTCGTCAATCCTCTGCAAGCCGTCTTGCAAGGTTATTGTGGAGAATGTGGCATTGGAGAACGCCTCGTAACCTATTACTTTGATGCCAGCGGGAAGTGTAAGGTGGGTATTTTTGCCATTATACTTAATAAGAATATTTCCGGCGATAATGAATGTATTCATTTCAGGGTCGATCTTGTCTATCCATGAAGTGGCGTTAAAGACTTCGTTCGCAACATACATGAGCTGACTGTCGCCTTGGAAAATGATAGACTCTATTTCAGAACAATTGATAAAGGCATCTTGATTGATTCGGACGACGCTTGCGGGAATAATCAATTCCTCGATGTTGTTCAATCCGTTATTCTCAAAGGCTCTCTCGCCAATGACCTTTACTTCTTGGGGAACGGTGACCGTGCTTTGGGAACCAAAGTAACTCAACAGATATGAACCTGCGATACGGAAAGCATCAGAGATATCTTGATACCACTTGCTTCCGTCAAAAGCGCCATATGCTACTTCCTCAAATTCGCTATCTTCAGCAAAATTAATATCTTCTAAATATGCGGTATTGTCGAAAGCTCCCTCGCCAATAAATTTCACACTGCTTGGGATGTTCAGCTCTTCAAGAGCACATCCCGCAAAAGCATAGGCAAGAATAGTTGTGACACTGTTGGGAATGGTGAATGTCTTGGCTATTTCGCCGTCGACTTTTCTTGCTCTTGGATATGCCACAAGCGTTTTTAGGTCAGCGGTATAAAGCACTCCGTCTATTACCGTATAGTTAGAGCGGTCGCCCTCTATGACGAACTGCTCAAGGTCGACAAAGTTTTTAAACATATTGCTTTGCATAACCGTTAAATTATCTTTCTTAGTAAACAGAACTTTTGTTATGCCTTGGGTGTTTGACTGAGTGAATACGCCCTCGTTTATGCCCGTAAGAGACAGCTTGCTGACCATAGAGGCTATGACAAGCGTATCGCTGACCAGCATTGTGGCGGGATTAAAGGCGTATATGACATAAGACGAATTCACCGTATCATAATTGAGCCCTAAGTCGGGGTCGTTTATGGGTCTGTTGTTGCTTATCCAGATAGGATTAAGTTCGATATCCCTAAGCACTCTGAACGGGAATGTAATCAGTTCGCCCTCTTCGCCGACTATTTCCCAACCAAGCAAGGTATGGTCCTTATATTCGGTGCGGGTATGCTCTTCAAGCAACCACTCCACGCTTATTGGGTTTATTCTTGTGGCGTTGCCTATTGTAATAAATTCAACTGTGGGCAATTCACCATAGTTATAAAGATTGTCTTTTTTGCCCTCCCACTTGACCTTATATATCTCAATGTTTATATTTCTGGAATCTGTCAAAACATAGATTCTTAAGAAATCCGAAGTGTTATTGAAGGCATTTGTATTGGCAATCTCCGTACCTTGGAAAACAGCGGGATTGGCCTCCAGCCAAGCCTTTAAGGTTTCGTTCCTAATAGCGTTTTCTATCTGGCTTTCTTGCTCGACAGTGAGTTCGCCATAGCTTATTCTCTTTAAGATGATTTTGCTTAAATTAATGCTGTTTTCAAAGGCTTTTTCTTCTATCCTAAGAAGTCCCCTGCCCAGTTCAATGTTGTCTAAAGCCACGCAGTTTCTAAACGCTCTTGTTCCTATGCTTTCCACGCTGTCGGGAATAATCACATTGTTTAAGAAGGTACATCCCTCAAACGCCGATTCCCCTATGGTCAAGAGACCGCTCGGAAAAGCTACAGAAGCTATTAAGCTTCCCATAAAAGCTTGTTTGGCAATATACTTGATATTCAAAGGAATGACGACATCAGGTCTAAAATCGCTGTCCGCCTTATGCCTGTATTTCAAGAGCACATTTCCTAAATATATTATGATGTCGTCTTCATCTTCCAAAAGCTCTCTATTATACCATAGGGTATCCGTAAGAGCATCCTCGGCTATATAAGTTAAAGCGCTGTTAAGGTCTAATTGAATCCTGCCAAGGGTGATACAGTTGCCGAACGCTTCTTCGTCGATTTCAACCAATGAAGTCGGCAATATGATTTCATTCAGGCTGCTTAAGCCATAGAAAGTTCTTGTATTGAGCTTAGTGAGCTTGGTGTTCGACAAATCGGCTTTTGTCAACGAACCGCAGCCCTCGAAAGCTTGCTCTCCAAGCTCCCTTAAGGATGAGGGAAGAACAAGCGTTAGGTTTTGGACATCCGTTCCCAAAGCCGAACAGCCCATGAAAGCTCTCGGTCCTATCTCGTTGAGCGCATTGCCTTGGAATACAACGGATTTTAAGCTGGTACAATTTCTAAAAGCGTCTTCTCCAATATAGGTACCATTGTTGGGGATGACGATTCTTTGGAGATTGTTGCAATAAGCGAAAGCTCCCGCATTTATCTTTTTCAATGAATTTGGTAGAGTAATCTCTTCCATAGAGTTATAAGCGAAAGCTCCCTCGTCTATTATGGTAATATAATTGGGAATATCGTCTATTTGGGTTTCCACGCCCACATATTTTATGAGCACTGTTCCGGCTATTACATATTTTTCCCTAAATTCCATCCACGGCGTTAAGGCAAAAGCGTCCTCGCCTACATATTCGATATCGCTAAATTCTGCATCCTCGAAGTCAATATTGATTAAGGACGAACAATTATAGAACGCTCTGTCGCCTATGAACTTGATATTGCTGTGGATTTCTACGGTGACGATATCCGAATCGTTCATAAAGACTTCTTCTCTAATAGCGGTGACCTCTGCGGGAAGTGTGACAAGATATTGGTCTTTGGAGAGATATTCTATCAAAAGATTTCCTGCAATAACAAAGTCTGAATCGCTGTCTTTTTGGGTCTGATACCATTTGGTATCTTCAAAACTGTTAATGGACGCATACTTCAGCGTGGACTGGGCTTGGAAAGTAATGTCAAGGTTTGTACAGTTGTCAAATGTGTTCTCCCCAATCCTTTCAACGCTGTTGGGAATGGTTATTTGTTCAAGGGATACACATCCTGCGAATGCGCCCTCTTCAATTTCTTTGACAGATGAAGGTATATTTATGCTGATAAGACTTATCATATCTTCAAAAGCGTATCTGCCTATCAAAGCAATCTGGCTGTTTTGAGCTATTCTGATTTCTGTGATGTCATCTCTTCCTGCAAAAGCTCCCTCTCCGATTTCCATAATCGGCAGATTTCCGTAGTAAGCAGGAATGACAACTATCGTTTGCCAGCCGTTGTAGCCGATAAGCTTATAGCCGTCCTCGACTTCCACAAGGTCATCTCTTGATAATGAGCCTTGGTCGGTTCTTAACCATCTTGCTCTTAAGGTGGCGTTCGTTCTGGTATAGAATGGGAATTCAATCGGAACCCATTCCGTACCCTCTTGTGCCGTCCAGCATACAAATTGATACCCCTCGACATAAGGCAATATAGGAGCGGTATACAGTGCCGCAGTTCTTTGCTTTTCTATAATTATATGGTCAAGTGCCGCAACAACATTTCCTTCAGCGTCTTTATTTGTTTCAAAAGTAATCTCGGGAGTATCCGACTGTTCCTCAATCTGACTTTGATAATCCGTCCAAGCATTGTAATAATCCCAATAAATGCTTTGTCCCTCGCTGTCGTCTACATATAGAATTGAAATAGGCTCGAAAACATCAAGACCTAATGCGAACGGTTTCTTGTTCCATATCCTTATGTATACAAGACTGTCACAGCCCTTGAATGCCTCGTCCTCAATAGCTTCTTCTCCCGTAGCAAGCCCAGTGCCCACATTGACGGGTATGGTCATAACGGGAAGCGAAACACAATTCATAAACGCCCTGGCGCCTATCTTGGTAAGGAATGCGGAGTTGGAGATATTTACTTTAGCTAAAGAGTAGCAATCCATAAAGGCTTCTTCGCCTATTACTCTTATAGAATCGGGAATGCTGATTTGCTTAAGGCTTTCGCATCCTTTGAATGTTTTGGCATTAAGGTTTCTTAACGAATTGGTTAAGATATTCACGGTATCAAGATTAACGCAGTTTTCAAAAGTGCCTTCGCCTAAGCTGTATACCGATGAAGGTATTGTAATTTGGGATATGGCTGTATTCTTAAAAGCATAGTCGCCTATCACTTCCAAGCTTTGGGGCAATATTATCTCTTCTAACGCCGAATCCTCAAATAGATTGTTCTTTAAGACCTGCACTCCGTTGGGAACAACAAGGGAAGTCTTTTCAATGGGGTTTCCTTCGTCGTCCAATAGGAGCTTATATTCAAACGCCGTATCGGCAATTACAACCAATTCGCTCAATTGATACCATGGGGTGTCCTCAAATGCGTTGAGATTTATTATTGTGGCTTGTGTGGTTTCGCCGTCTCTTTGTATCGCCGCAAAATTAATTGTAGTTAAGGAGACACAACCCTTGAAAGCGTATTCTCCAAGCTCAACAAGCACAGCGTTGATTTGAATACTTTCAAGAGAGTCACAATTTTCAAAAGCAAAGTCGTTTATGTGAGTGACCGTCTTTTGTTCAATCGTTGCGGGAACTGTTATGGATGTAAAGGAACGATTGGCGGAGATGATTCTCACCGAATCGCCTACTATCGTATAAATAAGTCCGCTTTGTTCGTCATATACGCCAAACTCTGAAGTGTCTGAATAAGCTTCGGCTTTTTCAAATCCCGCGGCGATATAGTTGTCTAAATATTCGCTGTCTACATATATCTTAAGTAAGGATTCATGGAAGAGAATGCCGCCGATTTCTTGCGGAACATCGCCTAAGAACCTTATTGTGGATATCGCCCTTGAATTAAATGCATAGTTTTCCAATATCGTCAATGATTCAGGAACAATAATATTGGCGATATTCGCATCATTAAAGGCATTGGATGATATAGCTACGGTTTCCTCGGGTATTTCATAGGTGTCAAGCACTTTGCCCGACGGATAGAAGAACAATGAAGCTCCCTCACCCTTTAAGAACAATACACCGTCTAAGGTTTCAAAAGTCTCGTTTTCGTCGTCGACAATAATTTCTTCTAATTTATACGCTCCCTCAAAAGCCAAGGGAGTAATTAAGCTAAGCGTGCTTGGCAAGCTGATAGTGCTCAAATTGTTGCAGTTCAAAAAGGCGAAACTCTCAATAGTCTGTATGCCTTTAAGCTCTTCCTCAACAATTTCCGTTTCAAAATCGATTTGGGTTAAGGAGCCGCAATTCATAAATGTGTATGACTTAAGCTCGCTTAGCGCCGCTCCAATAATCACGCTCTGAAGATTTTTGTTATTTGCAAAAGCGTATTCTCCCATTTGGGTTACTGATAAAAGACTAATCTCAACAAGCGATGTATTTTCAAAAGCCCTTCGTCCTATCTTCGTCAAGTCATCGGTATCCGAAACTAAAGCAAGGCTGGAGTCAATAAAAGCTTTTTCGCCTATTTCCTCTATGCCCAAAAGGCTTATGCTCTCGATACCTGAAGCCTCAAAAGCACTTTGTCCAATTTTCTGAACGCTTGCGGGAAGAATTATGTTTTTAAGTCCCGAACAGCCCTTAAAGACGCTGTTTTCGATTTCAGTTAAGGCGCTTTCTTCGTCAAAAACCACACTTATTAAGCTTGAGCAATTTTCAAAAGCTCCTTCCAATATAGTATTCAATGTCTGGGGAAGGACTATTTCCGTTATATCCTCGCAACCGCTGAAAGCGCGCTCTCCTATTTCCTTAAGCCCTTCAGGAAGCTCGATCCTGCCGTTTAATTTTGTATTGGCAAAAGCGTTGTCGCCTATGCTTTCAAGGTTGCTGCCGCCAAAATAGACCATGGCGATATTTTTATTTTCGAATACGCCGTTAGCGATTTTTTGGACGGGTTTTCCTTCCTTTGTGGAAGGTATGTATATTATGGTGTCATTTCCGCTGTAACCATTAAGGATTTTGTAGCTGTCGTCCGGACCGCTTATGAATTCCAATTCGTCGTTTCCGTCATTCTTATTTATCCACTTGGTATAAAAAGCGGCAGTTCCTGTTATTCTGTAAGGCAGTTCAATCGCCTTTTCTAATTCGGGGTCTTGATATATACCTAATAAGATATAATCCTCGCCTTTATTTTTAAGGTCATTGAGGTTCTCGGCGGTGATTACATAGTCATATGGCATTGTTTTATTCTCGAATATGTCGCCGTCATGAACAGTAATGGTAAATTCTTTGGGAGCGTAAATTGCATTAATAACCATGTCTTGGGTGATATTCTCTAAGGATTTGTCCCAGCCCACAAAATTATAACCGGGTTTGGTCTGAGCACTTTCGGGGGTGACATTTTCGCCATGAAAGACTTCCTTATAGGTGACTTGATTATAGGACCTGAATTCCAGCCTATACTTATACATTTCCGCTTGAGCGGTGACAGTAACATTACTTCTGACAACATCAGGCAGCCTATCCCAGCCCTTGAATTCATACCCCAATCCCAAAAGCTTGTTTATGGCGTCGTTGGCGCCGTTCGGGGAATAGCCATATCTTACGCTCTCTTCGCCTAAGATTTGGACTCTATTGTTTCTATCAATAAATTGATATGTAATTGTGTGGTGGACAAATTCCACTCTCATTTCTATGGTGATATCTTGCGTTACGGTAAAGGTCTCTATATTAAGTTTATTGTTGCCATAGTACCATTCATAGCTCGCCACTTCAGGGGGCTGGTCATAAGAAACTGTTTCGGGGATTTTGTTTCCCTTGGGCACTTGTACAGTACCCAATTTTATACCTTTATAGTCCTTAAAAGTAACCGTACAAGGCATAACATCTTCTTTATATTTTGCTCTAACTTCGATTGATTGCTCTATGGAGCCAAAACTGACATTTTGGTTGGAGGCGTCTATCCATCCGTCGGCGATGTATCCCTCTCGGACGGGGTGCGGAGGAGGCGTGACGCTGCCGCCCTTTTCTTCGACGACTGTTTGGATGACATTGCCGTTATGGTCTTTGAAGGTTATGGTGACAAGTTCCGCTTCGTCGTTAAAGAGCCTGACAGTAAAGCTGGCAAGCTTTCCTTGATATCTCAAAGTAATGCTGTGATCGCCGTCTTGAGTCAGCTTGTTCCTTGAGTCTGTGGTCAGCATCACGGGCGTTGCGTAAATAGAACTCTCGTTACCTTGTGAATCGACTATTCTCAGCTGCACTTTTGTGATATCAAACTCGCTTACCCTCACATTCTGCGGTATAGATTCCTCTATTACACTTATGGACGCTACATCGACTTGATTGTCGCACGCCGAAAAAGTGAGCAGGAACAGGGAAACAAGGAAAATCAGTATCAGCAAGACTGAAAATTTTGATGTCCTTCCCTGTGTGGTATGATTTTTCATTATGGACCTCCGCTTCTGCCAAAGATTTAACCAATTTGTCTGTATCTAAAATTCAAAAATATAGACATAACAAATATAACATATGCATTAAGAAAAATCAAGAGCAAAATATTTTTTGTTTTAATTTTTAATTATATAAAATTATTATATTAAGATAGACTCGCACTTTCTTGTTCATAAGTTGCTTTTTTTGTAAAATGGTAGTATACTTAAATAAATTTTATTTTTGGAGCCAAACCTATGAACATCAAAGACCTTTTTGTCAAGAAAAAAGCTGTCGTCAGCTTTGAAATCTTCCCCCCAAAGGCAACAAGCCCAATAGAAAAAATCTATGACACCCTTGAGGCTTTAAGAGGGCTTATGCCCGATTACATAAGCATTACATACGGCGCAGGAGGCTCCGTTATAAGCAACCGCACAGTGGAGCTTGCAAGCTTGGTCAAAAATAAGTACAAAATCGAACCTCTTGCTCACCTTACCGCTATTCATTCAAGCAAAGAGGACATTCTCCATCTATTAAATGAATTAAAAGAAAAAAATATAAATAATATCCTTGCCCTAAGAGGAGATATAAAAGAGGGGCACCCCGTTTCCAAAGATTTCCGCTATGCAAGCGATTTGGTTAAGTTTATATTACAGAATGGAAACTTCAATATCTCAGGTGCTTGCTATCCCGAGGGTCATTTCGAAAGCGCAAATTTGGACAAGGATTTGGACTTTCTGAAAAAAAAGGTAGACAGCGGCGTGACTCACCTCAACACCCAGCTGTTTTTTGACAATCAAGACTTTTATTGCTTTTTAGAAAAGGCAAGGAAAAAAGGCATAAATGTCCCCATTCAAGCGGGGATTATGCCCATAGTCAAGAAAAAGCAGATAGAGAACATAGTTTTCTTGTCCGGCGTCAAGCTCCCCTCCAAGTTCTCAAAGCTTATAACCAAATACGGACATGACGACGAAATGATGAGGGCGGCGGGTGTGGAATACGCCACAGAACAAATAATCGATTTATTGAAAAACAATGTTCAAGGAATTCACCTTTATATAATGAACAATGCTCAGCTGGCAAAGGATATAATAAAAAATATCTCTCACTTATTGGAAGGTATAAACCGTGAATAATCTTATCAAGTTGACAAAAAAGCATGTCCTAAGCTTTTTGAACTATAAAAATCAAGATATAAGCGGTTTTGAAGAAATAATTGAAGAATGTATTTTGGAAGTAGAAAAAAACAGCCAAATAAAAAGTCTTATTGACAAACAGCCTATCATTTCAAAAGGCGATAATGCTGTCATTTTGAAAAACGGTCTGGTTTTTAGCGGGAAAGCTATATCAAAACATTTGAAAGAAAGTGACCTTGCAGTCATAATAGCGGTCACTATTGGATATCAAGCCGACAAAATAATAATGAGCTTACAAAAGCAGTCTCCCTCCAAGGCGCTTGTTATGAACGCTGCGGCGTCCGCACTTGCCGAACTTGCAGCAGAGACTCTTCATAAAGGGTTAATAAAAGAATACGGCGAAAACGCCGTTACAAAAAGGTTTAGCCCGGGCTTTAAGGATTTTCCAATACAGACAAATAAAGATATAATAGAAAAATATAACCTTACCAAGAGATATGGCATAATGATAAACGACAGCCTTCTTATGAGTCCTTCCAAGACCATAACCGCCATAACGGGAATAAAAACTCTTCATAGTTAAGTTTGTATGAGCAAGGGCTGTTAGATAGGAATTAGAGGTGAATAAAATGGATGTAAGAAAACTTCTTAACGAAAAAGTGATAGTGTTGGACGGCGCCATGGGTACAATGATACCCAAGGACTTGTTAAAGTCCGTAAAAGCCGTTGAGGTCTTGAACCTAACACATCCCGAAATAATAGAAGATATCCATAGAAGGTATATTAAAGCAGGCGCTCAAATCATTTATACCAATACTTTTGGTGCGAATATCAAAAAGCTTCCCAAGGACTATGACGATGAAGAAATCATAACGGCAGCGATAAAAATCGCCAAGAAAGCCTCCCAAAACACAGGATGCTTGATCGCTTTGGATATAGGCTCTATTGGGGAACTTATGGAACCCCTTGGAAAGCTGACCTTTGACCAAGCTTACGATATCTTTTCCCGCCAAATAAAATGCGGAGTAAAGAACAATGTGGACTTGATAGTGCTGGAAACGATATCTGACCTCTATGAAATGAAAACCGCTGTTCTTGCCGCAAAAGAAAACAGCGACCTGCCTATTATCGCCACCATGACCTTTGAGCAAGACACCTTAAGGACTTTTATGGGCTGTGATATCAAGTCCATGGCGTATACCCTTGAGGGTTTAGGCGTAGACGCTGTGGGTATAAATTGCTCCTTCCCTGCCGACAAACTTTTGCCTCTTGTGGAAGAGCTCTTAGACCATACAACGCTTCCCGTCGTAATAAAAGTAAACGCTGGACTTCCCGATGTCAATCAGGGTTTTACACATGATATAGACAGCTTTATAAGCTCCTATAAAAAATTCATAAAGCTGGGCGTCAGCATTGTAGGGGGATGTTGCGGGACTACTCCAGATTACATCAAAGAACTGTCGCAATTCAATGGAATGAAAAGAACGGAAAGAAAGATAGAACTGCCGTCCGCTGTCTGCACCCCTTCAAAGTTTGTAGACATAAAGAAAGTAAGGATTATTGGAGAAAGGCTGAATCCTACCGGGAAAAAAGCCATGAAAGAGGCTTTATTGAATAATGATAGCGATTATATAGTCAATCAGGCAATAGAACAGATAAACGCTGGGGCGGATATTCTGGACATAAATTGCGGACTACCCCAAATCGACGAAAAAAAGACTATGACCCAAATAGTCAAATTGCTTCAGTCCGTGACCGATACACCTTTGCAAATAGATTCCACCAATCGCGAAGTTATTGAAGACGCTCTTAGGTATTATAACGGGAAAGCCATAGTCAACAGCGTAAACGGCGACGACGAAGTGTTGGACAGTATCCTACCTATAGTAAAAAAATACGGCGCTGCCGTCATTGGGCTGACGCTGGACAAAGACGGCATTCCCAAAACAAAAGAACAGCGTATTAGAATTGCCGAAAAGATAATAAAAAGAGCAAAGGACCACCACATCCCCTCAAGGGATATATTTATCGACCCCTTGACGCTCACCGTAAGTGCTGAACAAGACCAAGCGAAAATCACTCTTGAAACGATTAGATATATAAATGATGTCATGGGATATAACACCGTTTTGGGTATCTCAAATATTTCATTTGGTTTACCAAACCGTGATTTAATCAATTCATCGTTTTTGTTGTGCGCCTTAAATGAGGGCTTGACTTTACCGATCATTAATCCCAATAACCAAAGGAACATGGACGCGATAAGGGCTTTCAATGTCCTATACGCTCATGACACAAACTGTTCAGAATTTATTTCGGCATACAAAGAAAAAGATGTCTTGAATGAAAATAAGGTGCCAAAAATTACTTCTGACAGCTTAGAATATTCAATATTGAACGGCTTAAAAAAAGAATGCCGTAAAATCGTCAAGAACTTATTAAAACAGATGTCTCCTTTAGATGTGGTGAACAAGCACCTTATCCCTGCTTTGGATAAAGTGGGCGCCCTATATGAACAAGGAGTGTTGTTTTTGCCCCAGCTCATTATGAGTGCTGAAACGGCGAAAGTCGGATTTGAGGAGATAAAAAGTAACCTAAAGGGCAAAAACGCATCACAAAAAGGACACGATATTCTTCTTGCGACTGTAAAAGGCGATATACACGATATCGGCAAGAACATAGTTAAGGTCGTATTGGAGAACTATGGCTATAATATCATTGATTTAGGCAAGGATGTAGACCCCAAGATTATTGTGGACACCATAAGGGAAAAGAACATCAAGCTTGCGGGGCTCAGCGCTCTTATGACCACGACCGCTGTCAATATGCAAAAAACCGTTGAAGCAATTCGAAAACACAATTTGGATTGCAAAGTTATGGTCGGGGGCGCCGTTATCTCTCCTGAATTTGCAAAAAGCATAAAGGCTGATTTCTATGCAAAGGACGCCAATCAAGCCGTCAAAATCGCCAAACAGGTCTTCCAAAAAAAATAGAACTTTACAGCGGTATAGCTGTTATAGTATAATATTTGAGTTGATTTATTCGTTAAAGGAGAGTATTCCATGATAGAACAAGGTCAAATTCCCCAAGAAAGCGTCACGGAAAAAAATTATATGGAAAAAAAGGAGCTTCGTTCCTTTGCCATAGCAGCCGGAGGTCAAGGAATGGTGTATGCCATAATGAGCTCTTATATCTCCGACTTTTATACCAATATCCTTTTGGTTCCGCCGCTGTTTGTGTTCGCGCTTATGCTTGGCGCCAGAATATGGGACGCCATAAACGACCCAATTATGGGCATAATTGTGGATAAGACCCAGACCCGATGGGGGAAAATGAGACCTTACATAATATTGACGCCCGTTCCCATAGCCATTCTGACCATATTATTGTTTTATGTGCCCAATATCAGCACAACTGCAAAAATGGTCTATGCCGCCATAACTTATGTATTATGGGGCATGATATACACCGTTTCGGATGTGCCCTTTTGGTCGATAGTAAACCTAACCACCCCGAATCCGAAAGAAAGGGGAAAAGTAATCTCCATAGGCAGAACAGTAAATGGCATAGGGGCGGCGCTCCCTCAGGCGTTTATGATAGTCATACCTTTTTTCTTATCTAAAGAAGGCGTTTCTGGAACAGCTTATAAATGGAACCAATACAGAATAACCTATCTTATCTCTGCAATAATCGTATCAGTCATAGGCATGGCGTTGTTTTCCAGATATTTTTTCCACGCCAAAGAAAGAATACAACCCATTAATAAAGAAAAAGTTCCTTTCAAGGAAGTAGTCAAGGCGATGAAATCAAACAAGCCGCTTTTGCTTGTCGTGATTATGGGTGTGTTGAGCTTTACAAGATATATGATACAAGCGGGCGCTATTCATGTGGCAAGATACTCTTTTGTCAATGTGTCCATAAGTCAGACTTTGTTGTTATTTGGAATAGCCGTCGGCGCGGGCATGTTCGGAGCAATGTTGTTTTTGCCCAAGACCTTCAAAAAATTCAACTATAAGCAAATCGTCATATTCTCAGGTATCATGGGATTTGTGGTGGATATAATAATGTTCTTTATCGGATTTAGGCTACTCGACAATCCAAATATACTTTATATCCTTATCCCCTTCCTCGTGCTGTCGGGTATTCCCTTGGGCGTCTATAATGTGGTGTCCTTTGCGATGATTGCCGACAGCATAGACTATATGGAATGGAAGTCGGGCATAAGGCTTGACGGTCTCGCAAGCGCATGTCAGACATTTATAAACAAGCTTGGAAACGCTTTCGCCACATCGTTTATTGTGTTAATGTATTCTCTAATACATCTCAATCCAATAGAATATGTGGAAGAAGCCGTCGCCATAACATCTTCCATACAAATAAGCATGTTTTCGCTGGTGACCATATTCCCCGCCATAGGCTTTTTACTTTCAATAATTCCAATTTTCTTTTATAACCTTGTGGGTAAGAAAAAAGAACAAATTACAAAAGAACTCAATGAAAGAAGAGCAGAACTTGCAAATAAGGCTTAAGCTGTCTTGAAGGTAATAATAAATTCAGTATATTCATTGGCTTTGCTTTCCACATTTATGGATGCGCCCATACTGTCTATTATGGATTTGGCAATTGAAAGACCTAAGCCAAAACTTTGAACGCCCCTTTGGGTGCGTGCCTCGTCTATTCTATAAAAACGGTCAAAGAGCTTGTTCATCTTGTCTTTGGGAATGCCCTCTCCAGAATTTTTTATTCTGAACACAATTTTTCGTTTCTCTTGCTTAAGACTCACCCATACCGTTCCGTCTCTGGGGGTATACTTGACGGCATTGTCTATGAATATATATAAAAGCTTTTCTACATTCTCCTTGTTGCCTTTAATCTTTAAGGACTCCGCAATATCTGTTTGCAGGTTTATGCCGTTTTCATAAAGCACCAGTTCCATTCCCAAAAGAGCGCCTTGCAAAAGTTCGCTTAGATTAATTTCGAATAGGACGCTCTTATCATCCTTAAAGCTGTCCACCTTCGCCAAATCCAGCATATCATTAATAAGGTTTGACATTCTCTGTGTTTGCAGATTTATATTGTCAAACCATTTCTTTTGGTTCTCTACCTTGTCGTCCTTATTGGAATTGATGATTGACATACTTGTGGAAATTATGGTCAAAGGCGTTTTGAGTTCGTGGGAGGCATTGGTGACCAGCTCTTTTTGCTTATAAAAAGCGTCCTCGATAGGCTCTATTGCCTTTATCGCATAAATTCGAAATATAAAAAACAGAAAGACCAAACTAATAAAAAAAGCTCCAGACAGTATCAAGAGTAAATTGGTGATGCTTTGCTGAAGCATCGTATAGTCATAGACGGCTATTCTTGCGGTATTAAAAAAACAATAGAGGTCATAAGCTATATGCCTGTCCTCTACCTTTACTCTGCCTTGAGGTTTTGTTTGATCAAGGATTTTTTTGGTCATTTTCTCCAAAAAATCCCTTGAATAATAAGAAGTATCAGATATATATCCTATTTCCTCTTTAGAGATATCCACAAATACTATAAGGCTGTTGGGTTCTAAAATCTCGTCTTGCATAATCGTGGGCAATAAAAAAGAGCTGTTTCTTGCGGATAGTATTATCTTTTCCAGCGCGACGTCTATTTGTCTTGTCATTCTGGCGTATGATAACCCGAATACCGTACCAAGCAAAGCCAAGACCAGCACCCCGAAAAGCACCATATTGCTTATTATCATCTTTTTTCTTAGCCGTTTAAACATTGTGAACTAATTTATAACCCGCTCCTCTTACAGTTACTATTTCGGTTTTTGTCTCTAAGAATTGAAGTTTCTTTCTCAAAAAGGATATATAGACCTCTATGTTATTGTATTCGGCCTCCGAATCATATCCCCATAGCTTAATAATAAGCTCGTCCTTGGTCACAACAAACTTTGGTCTTTGCAAAAGGTATCTCATAATCTCGCATTCTTTAAGCGATACCTTGACGCTTTTTTCTCCGCATACAAGCTCATAGCTCGACAAATTGAGTTCTATGTCCCCATAGCTTAAGATATCTTCATTGATGCTTTCGGTTTTTCTTCTTAAAAGAGCCCTTACTCTCGCCAAAAGCTCGGGCGTAGAGAAAGGCTTGGCAAGATAGTCGTCTGCTCCGCTGTCCAGACCTTCTACCTTGTCGCTGATACTGCCCTTTGCGGTAAGAATAAGTATGGGAGTGGTTATACCGTTCTCCCTTAATTGTTTCAAAACATCCATGCCGCTTTTTTTGGGGAGCATAAGGTCAAGGATTATAACATCGTATATTCCGCTCAAGCCATAATCCAAACCGCTTTCTCCGTCATATACAGCGTCCACAGAATACTTTTCTTTTTTGAAAATATGCTGAAGAGCTTCGGATAAGTTTTTTTCGTCTTCAATGAGTAACAATTTCATACCTATACCGTCCTTAGTATAATTTAATACTTCAAACTTAAAATAGTATTAACGTATTTTCCCTTAGCCTTTATAGGCATTAATGATAATTTCTACTATTTTGTCCTCGGGTATCTTGGATGAGTCTATCGCCAAATGATAGTTCTCTACATTGCCCCATTTTCTGCTTGTATAATGGTTGTAATAAGCCTTTCTTTTTTTATCAATCTTGTTAAGCCTGTACTCCGCCTCTTTATGCGAAATAGAGTATCTTCGCGCTATGTTTTGAAGCCGAAAGTTATGCGGAGCATGGATAAAGACATTTAGAATATTTTCGCCCTCTAAGACATAGTCCGCACATCTTCCAATAAAAATTGAAGAGGTCTTTTTCGCAAGCTCTTTTATGATTTCGCTTTGCAGAATAAATAATTGATCGTTTGTCGAAATATTGAAATAATTGGGCATAATCGCCCCCGCCGGCGTGGCGTTCAATACAAGAGAGTGAAAGAAGCTGGCTGTGCCCTTTTCGTCAAGGGATTCAATATATTTTGCGGACACTCCGCTTTTTTGAGACGCAAGCATAATAAGCTCCCTATCATAAAAAGGCATCCCCAGCCTTTCGGCGACTTTCTTTCCTATACTCCTGCCCCCGCTACCAAATTGGCGTCCAATTGTGATATGTTTCATACCCCTCCTATAAGAAAAAATGTGGATAATCTTATAAACTCAATTATCCACATTTTATTTAAGAATTTTTCATAATTTTTTATAAGTCGTTGATATTGAAGCCGTATTGTTTGGTATTCTCTATACCATTGATATAAACTCTTGCTGCGGTGTCTTCAATCTGGTGGTCATAGGTCACTCCGCCACTCAATACCGTGCCCGCTATTGTTCCAGCACTTATAGAACCGCCTGTACAGATGATATCCGCATCGCTGATAATATAGCTAAGCTCTGTAGGTCCGACCACTCTTCCAACGAAGCCTCCGACGTTTATGGTGCTTGCCGCTATGGAAAGGACTGTGTTATTGATAGAGCTAAGTTCACGGCTGGGCACTTGATACTCTTCGCCTTGTTCTCCTTGGATATAATATCCGCCAAGGTCTATGCCCACGAATCCGCCTACAATAGCGGTCTTATTTCCCAATACCCTGACCGAAATATACCCTTCGGAATTGACGCTTTGTATCGTTCCACTGTTGTATATAGCCACAGCGCCGAAAACCAAATCTGTATTGGAGACTTTGTTATAGTTTATTTGTAGTCTTAGATCTCTTATCGTTCCTATCTCGCCAAGGTGATAAATCAAAGCGTCGGTAAGTCCGCTTAATCTAAAGGTTCTACCCGTGCCGCCGTTCTCAAGATGTTCTTGATATTCTTGGTGAGTCATAGCTCCGCTTATGCTGCCAGAGAACTTGGCGTTTATGCCTATGGTAGTGAATTCATGTCCGGTGAAGTCAATATTGGCTTTTATGCGATAGTGGGCGTATAGGAAGTCGTTGATATAGCTGAAGTCTTCTACCGTTCTCACCTGGAAGGGGTCAGTTCCCGTACCCGATCCGTCAAGCGGATATATATCCGAAAGAACTTCGTTAAGTGTCTTGGAGGACGAATCAAAGCGCAGCGGGCTTCCTCTTAAGGTTTCAAAATCGATATATTGATTGTTGTTATCGCCGGGCTGAATTAAGTTCTCGCTAAGACCAGAACCTGCGACATATCCCGCCAAGTAGTCATAGCTCTGACCATGGGCAAAAGTATTTCCGATAAGCGCATAGAGATTGTCGATAGTATTCGTTCCGCTGACGGTTCCTATCGCCGCTCCTACTGAACCCACGCCTTGATAGTTGCCTTGCACTCGGGCTAAGCTGAATGCGGTATTGATAGCGACATTTTTTATAAATCCTGCCGTACCGCCGATATCCACAGAATATGAATTCTCGTCTGTTCTGACATTTGCCAAGCTCAAAATATCCACAATAGTGGCGTCTTCAATATATCCGCTGATACCGCCGATATAAATCTTGGTATAAGGCGAATATGCCTTGACATTTCCTAAAGCGTATACGGTATGAACGGTAGCTCCCGACAAGATTCTTCCGGCAATTCCGCCCACATATATTTGGTCGGTTCCCGTATAATTGACGGTAATATCGATACCTCTTATGTCCACATTCCTAAACATGCCGGCGATTGTTCCAATAAAGCCTGTGATGTTCTCTTGGGAATCGATAACTAAGTTGTTTATTCTGTGCATGTTGCCGTTATAAGTTCCGATGAATACCTTATGAGCGGCTATGGTCTTAAATCCGCTTTCAAGATTAATCTCATTGGCTTGGATATAGTTTGCCCATACATATTTGTCTATAAAGGCAAGACCCACGCTGTCTTTTATTATGAAGGGCTCACTGGGCAAGCCAAGACCTTCTTCCATTCCCAAATCTCTTATTCTGCCTATGGCAAGGTCTTTAATTAATCTGCTGGCTATGCTCACCATGGCTATATTATCTGCCCCGGGGACATCAAGATAAGACCTTTCGTCCACAAAGCGGGCAAAGTACAGCGCTTCCACCGCAGACGGCGTTATCGTCAAACCGCTTTCCACATATCCAAAGGCTATATTCTTAATCTGGTCATTTACGAAGAGGTTTCTTTCAAGGAACTTGTTGCCGTATAAGGTGTTCTGTCCGTCCATTATGGAAAGGATGCTTCCGCCTATTTGACCGATATTCAGCTCATGGGCTTGTATATAATAAGCTTCCATTGCTCCCAGCGAATATGAAAATTTCAAGGCGGTATCGTCCATAAGCCCAAGGAGTCCGCCTACATTTCCTGAGAGCTGATTGCCTTTGTTAGATATGGCTATGTCGGTATAGCAGTTTTGTACTATTGTTTGACGGATAGTATGACCGATAAGTCCGCCGATATTGGAATTCTCGCCGCTGATAATGAACTCACCGATAGCGTATACATGGGAGATTTCAGCACCGTCGGCTTGTGCCGCCAAGAATCCGGCGGTCATGGCGTTATCGATAATAACGGTGTCAAGCTTTATGCCAAGGTTGCGGATGACGCCTTGCACGCTCTCGAATATTCCAAAGATACCAGATGTATGAATGGCGTCTTGGTCTCTTAGGTAGATTTCAAAATTGTTGCCGTTATATGAGCCCTTAAAGTCGCCATAAACGGGTTGGAATTCGTTGCCTATCTCAAAATTAGAGACTTGCAGATAGGAGCTTACGATTCGGTTGGGTCCCAAGAAATTGTATACGGGATTGGGATCGCTGTATATGCCGATATAACTTAAATCCGTATAGTTCCCGACATGATATAAAGGCAAATCTTCGCCATAGTCTTTGAAGTATACAATAATCAAGTCGTTTCCGTCGGGGTTGTTGATAATATAATTGGGATCATTGGGGTCGTCGTTTTGGGTGGCGACAACGATAGAATACAGACCTATCTCTGTCGGGGCAACGGTGGAGCCGTTATAGTATACGGTAAACTCAAGCTCTTCTACGGCATAGTCGGTAGTTATTTCCACTGCCTTTATTTCACTGATTTGTTTTATTTGATACAGGTTATGATACACTATCTCAATTTCTTTGGCGAAATACGCCATTATTGAATAATCCTTATCAAATATCTCAAAATCAAATGCGGTGATTTCATATACATAGTCCTTATCAATGTATTCCCCAATTTCAGAGTCATATTCTTGTCCAGCGAATACCGCTCTCTTGAAGTGGTACTGGTATCCCTCGTATGCTTTGGGGATAATTTCAAGGCTTATGCTGTCGCCTTTCTTGGCGATATATCCCGTATAGGCATCCGTAGCGACAATAGGCACTTCTGCTTGGGCTTTTTGGTTAATTGTCAAGACCAAGTCTGCCATTTCGCTTAAATTGACGCCGGGAAGACTGCCGTATCCCTTTATCCATTGCTCGATGTCTATATGGTAGTCGGTAGTGTCTATTTGAATTTTATATACCTCATCAAGGATGAATTCGTTGCCCGCTCCGGACACTACCTTAAATCTTAGATTATGGATACCGTTCTGGCTCACCGTATAGGTCGGGGCTTTGCCGCCCATACTGTTGTTCAGGATATATCTGTCATCCCATTCTTCGCCACCATAGGAATAGTACACCTTAGCACCGCTAATAGGATATTCAACGTTAAAGGTAATAATTGGGGCGCTTGTATACCACTTGTGCAAATCTTCAACACCGTCGTCTGTCCATTTGACGGACTTTTGTCCCTCAATCGTTAAATCCATGGTGGGAATGGTGTTGTCTATCATTATATTTTCATTCTGATTTGTGTATACGGTCGCGACAAGGCTGCTGTTGGAGATTATTCTAAAGCTGTAATTGTTGTTTTGGTCCTCAGTCAAAAGTATATAGGATAGGTTGTTGTCAACTGTTATGGAACTGTTATAAATAAGGTCTTGTTGCCAAATCACTTCTTCGCCGTCGACATTGGTAGAATAATACACCTTGCCGCCGCTGGGACCTATTACAGACTGAAGCCGTATAATCACATAGCCTTTTGTCCAATTGCCGAACGAAATAGGAGTCGCTCTTTCCCAAGTGCTTGCATAATTGACTTCATTGGTGCCCGGATAGTATACGACATTCTCGGGCGCGATCGCGCTCACGCTGCTTCGGATATTTGTTATGCTGGGGGCTATTCTGTCGATTTTGACTTCGCCAAAAGTAAATGTGACATCAACCTTGGCTCCGTTTACTACTCTGAAGTAGTAGATAACGGGAGGCAGGGTAGCCGTTGTACTTTCTGTGATGTTAAGTCTAACTTTATTGTTCTCTCCTTGTATAGGTTGCAAGAAGCCTCTATAACGGTCGCCCGCACTGGTCCATGTCACAGAGTCGATAGAATATTCAATGGTCGCCCCGCTTTCACCGCATATCGCTTGTATATTGATTTCTACATTGTTATTCGCCCATTCTCCGGGGGTATAGTCTGATGTAACGATAATCTCGGGCTGAACATTGTCTATTTTAATCTGAATCTCTTCAAAAATACTGTATAGCCCCGCTCCGCTGATTATTCTAAACCGATAAATTCTTGCCTGATTGTTTATAAAGTCCATTCTGGTCGATTTTTCGGTCAATCCAGAGAAAGGTTCTATTATTCCGTTATATTCGCTCTCGCCAATAATATCAGTCCAGCCGGTAGGACTGTCTTCTTCGGACGGCCAATTGCTGGCTGTCAGGCTCTTCCATTGATATTGCAGTTTCTGTCCGCTTATGCCCACTGATGTAGTCAAAGTCAGGTATACGTCGGTGTTCGTCCAATCACCCTCATATTTTTGATTGGCGCTGATTAAGGAATAGACAATCTCGTCGCCGTCTTTCTTAAAGTCGGGCTGATGTTTGTCGATATATGGCTTGATTGGTCCGAAAATCCCGTCTTCCTTTCCAATCACTACTCCATTGACCACCGAATAGTATTCGTCGGCGGCGCCATTTCCTATCTGGTCTTCAAACTCAATATAATAGTTCAAATGGGAATTCATTGAGAATGAATACACTCCGCCCATCGGGGTCAAGGGATATCTTTCTATTTCGTTTTGATTTATGGTTGTGTCTCTTATGACCACAACAACAGACTTCAATTCCGCACTGTCTACATCGTCGTGCCTTATGCCTGAGAATTGGTCATATAGTTCAAAAGAAACGGTAATATCGTCAGCTGTCCAAATATCCAAAGCCTTATCATAAGACACATTCCTTATTTCGGGAGGAGTTTGGTCAATCTTGACTTCGGGGTTATAATCCAATTCCACACATGTGGGATAATCGGGATGCTCAATCGCATTATGGTCCTTGACGCCGTTTTTGACCTTAAAGCTGAATACTCTATTTTGGTCTTGGATGAGTTCCATTTTGTAAATCGCCATTGACCTATCGTGATACTCAAGCCTAAATACATTCTGGTCATATTCGTTATACCAAACTTCGGCTCTTCCCATTTCTTCGGTAATATTAAACTCTACTCCGTCCACGCTATATATTAGGCTGTAAAGCTCGTCGCCTTTTCTGTATGATTGATTGGTTATATCAAAACTGCTTGGACCAAGCTGGAGTTCAATTATTATGACGATATCTTTATCGATGTATTTTACTCCCCCGCCTATGTTGGGGTTGATGTTATATGGCTTAAGATCTGCGGTTTCAGCAAATAGGCTTATAGCCGGCTTTCCGGGGTCCCTATCGATAAGCGGAGTAAACCTATAATTATTGCTATTTCCCGGTTTGTCATTAAAGTAAAGTGTGTGGGATTCGCATCTGTCGATGCCCTCAAAGATGTAGTATCCGTTCCCGTTCTCGTCCACATCAGTCGATGCTGGATTTATTCTATTGCCTGCTACGGAAATATAGACGCTGCTTTCATTAATGCCTGCGCCCTCGTTATCGGTCAGATACATATGAATTGTTAGATTAGAGTTGGTCCATTCTCCCACAGAGCCCTCTCCAAAAATAACTCCCGAAGCGTCCCCGCCGTCTTCCCTCTTGTATATAATCTGATCGACATTCAATTGAGGGGCTTGTTTGTCTACAAAGACAGCGCCATACGCTATATGCGAAATATGCCCCGCACCAGAAATGATGACAAAATCTACTCCCACATTTTCAAGGTCAACATCCCGTCCTATATAGATATTGGCATTAAATGCCTGATTGGGAATTATAGATTCAAAATATCCGTTTTCGCCGCCGCAAAGGTCATATACCATTTCTTTTGTAAGCATGACATATCCCGGCTTATATTCCATAGATAGCCGTTCATCAATAAACTTCTCCACACTTCTTTTTATGACATATAGTCTTCCGCCCGAGGCTATTATTTCAGAAGACACCCTTATTCTGACGCCGTCGCGCTGATTCATGGGTTTAGCGTCTATCCATACTTCGTGTTCGTCGAAATGACCTTTATCGTTTTCATAGTTTTGAGAAATGACCGACGTGAATTTGGGCTTAATCAAATCGATTCTTGGAATGAAAGCCGATATGGGCGGAAGGATTCTGAGTCCCACATTGTCTATATTTTCAAGTCTTACGGTGATCATATTGATTAAACCAATATCCGCCGCTGTCAAAGAATAATCTCTACCGCCGATAAAAGATTTTATGTCGGGATAATCTGTTTGAATAAGACTATTTAATTCGTTCAAAACGGCGGAATTTAAGAAAGAACTGTCTTCCAATAGAGCGCTTTTTATACTGCTTAGAAGATTGTCTATTTTCCACTCATCTTTGGCAATCATTTCAAAGTAAATAACCTTAGAATAATTATTGACCATGAAGTTGACATCAAAAGTCTGTTCTTCGCCTCCCGCCGACACCGTGACTTCAACAATCGAAACATTGCCGGTTATGGTGCTGTATACTTCTCTTACGCCCGAACCTTCAGCGCCATGTTCGGATTTATCGCTAGTATAGGCAATAAGCGATACATCCGAAGGGGACCAAGCATTAATGTCGATAACAGCGCCTCCAGCGTCTCTATACTCATAACCATCTATCTTAGGATTGTCATTATCCATAGCTATAAAGAAACGGTCGCCCAAAGTTACTTGTAGCCTTGTCTCGTTCTCGTCTGGTCTCTTGGCTCCGCTAAGCACACTGAAAAATACTACGGCATCATAGCTTTTTACTTTGGGAATAACTATCGTTTGAGTTTGAGTCTGAGGAAATAATGGACCCGTAGAGGTGGCATAATCCCTTACCCACTCTTTACCTGTAAGTTGAGGCGGATAGATGCCTTTTGCCTCGTCGATATAGTACGCGATATAAACGCCGCTATGCCCGCAAGTTATATTAAATGTAAATTCTATCGCATTATTAGTCCATTGATGTTCTCTTGTCCAATCATAAGGAATTGTGGTTTGTGGGTCAATTCTTTCCTCAACCGATACCAATTCTATGGTAGGAGGCCTCTCGTCTACTTTAGGGTTTATTACAACGTGTTCGCTTACATTTCCGACATTGTCAGTTACCCATATTCTGTAGGTCGGGACATAGCTTTCGCCAGTATATTGTAAGTTATTTGTGAACAGAATGGAAAATGTGCCCTTGGAGCTGTTACCTTCCAACGGATCGCCATAATACTTTGTAGATGATAACGAAAGAGTAATCTCGTCTCCGTCGTCAACGGTATATTTAATTGAGGCTATGCCCGAACTGTCAAGACCGTCAGTTCGATTGCCTATGATTGTTCTGCCGTCGTTTATATTATAATAGGCAATGACCCGATCTCGAATCCAAGTATTTTTATTAAAGTCGTCTTCAGTTATTTCTACGCTGTTTGATAAATATCTATTTACTGTTACGGCGGGAGCGGTAATGTCTATTCTGGTCCTTGCCCCCGTACTTTCTATGAGTGCGTTGTTTGCTGTTTCTATAAATTTGGTAGATTCCACAGCTCCGTTAATACCTAACCACGGAGTGCTGACGCCAGAACCGCTTACTATCTTAAAGTGATAAAATCGTTCGCCATCGCCACTAATGTTGGTTCGTGTATAATATTGGTATACTTTTTGAAAATTAGAATCATAAAAACGCTCATGTATTGGTATTAAATGAATATTGCTGTTTTCGGAATGTTTTAGTTTGTCATCCATTGAGAGATCCAGAGATGTCGTTTTCATATGAATAGCGCCGCCGCTTAAGCCAACCCAATACTTTGCCTGGATATTTTGGGATTCTCGACTCCAATCGTTCAATCCTATCGCCTCGATTTCGGGGGTGGTATCGTCTTTCAAAGGTTTAATGACCAGTGACGACCTATTGCCGGCTTTATCCCATAAGTATATGGTATACTCTGCCTGATCTATCGTATTGGCGGTGATGACATTGAGGAATTCTTGAGTATCGCCCAGAACGGGATACTCTTGGTCAGCCAATTTTATCCTGTGAAGTCCGCTTCCGCCGCTATCGAAAAAGCTCACTCTGACATCGATATTGCTATATGAATATTGACTGGCGGCGTTCACGAGATCGCCATCAAAGTTTTTGCCTATTAAGTTAGGGGAACTGATGACAGGAGGAGTAATATCGATATTAGGTGTTACCTTAACATCGTTGCTGGCGTTTCCAGCTTTGTCATAAACTCTAATAGTATATTGGGTTCTTGCATAAGATGCTGGCATAACAAATCTATGGGTGTATTCGCCAGTTATCTTTTCAGCCTCCGACTCCCTATTTTCATAATAAATCTTGACCTTGTCCACACCGCTTAAAGCGTCCCCCGCTTTTATGTATAGTGTGACATCGGTATTTACCCAAGTGTCGTCATAATAAACCTTATTTATGGTTGGTTTAACATTGTCATAAAACCAAACATTATAAGGAGTAAGGTTTACTCTTCTATTAACATGGTCTACCACATATCCCGAATAATTACCATTCGCTTCAACATAAATATAATGAGTTTTCTCAGCAGTGGTCCCGACTGCATATTCCTCAAGGTCAGTTCCAATTGCGAATGTCTTGAGACCGGAATCCGCGTCTCTTGCTCTGGCAATTAATTTGATTGGTTGATTTGTCCAATTGGTAGACTCGGCATAAAGTTCTTGTGTAACTATGGGGTTGGTGGTGTCGATTTTTGGTATAGTTTTGGTTTCGGTAGCGCTATTGCCAAAATGGTCAGCGAAAGTAACCGTAAGATTATTATTTCCGCCTTGCATTAGGGTATATTTAATTCCTTCGACCGTTCTGCCATTCTCAGTACCGGGAGTATCCGGAAAGACGCCATTCACTTTGATAGTATTCGCATCAACGCCGATTTTGTCGTCTGTGATACTGAATGTGATTTCCTTACTTTGTGTCCAAGTATTTTCATCTTTTATATTTGTTACTTTAAAAGTAGGGGCTTTGGTATCGGATAGCAATGTTATTGTGGTTCTAATCTTGAAATTAGTGTCAATAGAACCCATAGCAGGAGGCCACCAGGTCATTTCTTCCCATGCCTTGGCTTCGTATGTTATAGTAATATTGCCAGTTCCGCCCATGTCTGGACTGTTGGCGCTGAGCGTTTTAGTGGTCGAGCCTTGCCTATCCCATGATTGCGATAGATTTATTCCCGGTGCCTTTAATGCCATTGAGCCAAAATCATGATAGGCGCCATATGCAGTCCAATCAAGGTTGTAAACTATATTGAGCATGCCTCTGCGATAGAAATCTGCATAGATGCCCGTAAGGGTGTAAGTCTTGCTAAACACCGCTTCACTGGATGTTCTGTGTGAGCCAAGCGTCACATTATTGACAATCTTCTGACCGGCATAATAAGCCGCCTCTGCGGCGGGGGTCCCTTCCTTTACGGAAAAGATATCGCTTGCCGCAAATGCTAAAGACAATACTATAATGGCAAAAATTGCCGTTATAAACAGAAGAGAACTTTTTCTATCCTTATGCATATTCCTATATGTTTTCATAAAGACTCCCTCCCCTTACTTGAACATGTCACTACCAATAATATTATATTATATATGAGTGCCGATTGCAACAATGAATTATAAAAGAAAAGTAAAAAAATTATTTATAGATATTTATTAATTATGTCTGAAAGAATGACAAATTGTTCAAGAGAAAGCTCCTCTCCTCGAACATGTTCGCTTAAGCCCGCTTTTTTTAGGGCTTTCAAAGCGTCTTCACGGGACATGCTTATTCCATTTATTAAATTATTCAATAATGTCTTTCGTCTCATACTAAAAGCTGTCCTTATCAGTTTTAAGACAGTTGGATTCTTTGACAGACTATTTGGCTGGACTTCGATATGAATGACGGCTGAATCTACTTTGGGAGCGGGGAAAAATAATTTCTTATCCACAAATCTGGTTATTTGAGCGCTTCCTCGAAGTTTTACTGCAAGAGTAATCGCGGAATAATCGGGAGAGCCTACCTCCGCCGTCAACCTCTTCGCCACTTCTTTTTGCGCCATAAAGGTCAAACTCTTGGGTTGCAAAATCTCGCTTTCCAAAAACCGCATAATAAGAGGCGTGGTGATATAATAAGGTAGATTAGCCACTACCTTAAAACCGTCGCCCAGCATGCCTTGCAAAGCCTCGTCCGAAACTTTTTTAATATCTTGAAAAAAAATTTGGGTGTTTTCACAATCTTTTAAGATCTCATTTAATACGGGCTCCAAAGATTTATCTTTTTCAAACGACACCACCCTATTGGCTTTAGCGCTAAGAGCCCTTGTCAGCGTGCCAGCCCCTGCGCCTATCTCCAACACAGTATCGTTTTTTTGGGTTTTTGAGTCGTTGACTATACTCGCCAAAAGATTGGAGTCCGTAATAAAATTCTGACCCAGACTTTTTTTGTAATGAAACCCGTGTTTTTTTAGTATTTCTCTTATATTCATACGCTTATACACTCTTTTCCATTTTTTACCAGTTAAAAACGGGGATTTTTAAGTTATACTATCAGATAGAACGAAGGACAAAACCCAGGGAGTACAAAAGATAAAATTTCTGATGTACAAAAGATAAAACCCCAAAAAATTTTATCCTTTTTCTATTTCTCATATCTTCTTACTCTAAATTCAGCTCCCAGTTTCTTGGCAATTAATGAGGCTTTTTCTATCTGTTCCTCGCCCATGCAGTCCACAATAGTAAGTATTACTTTTATACCGTTTTCTTTGCATGCTTTAGCAAATCTCAGCATAGAAGCATATCCCTCTATCCCAAATTCTGAGTGACATATCTTCTGATAACTTTCAGCATCCGCGGCGTTAAGCGAAATGCTGACTTCGTCAATAATGCCTGCAATTTTCTTGGCTATCTCATCACTGGAAAAGCCTTTATGAATTAAGTCAGCCTGTCCGTTTGTGTTTAAGCGTGTGTGTTTGTTGTTGCGCTTAAGGTATTTTGCCGCCTCAATGATTGTGTCCAAGGCGTAAAGGGGCTCTCCAAATCCGCAAAATACAAAATTCTGGTAGTCCATATATTTTTCAAGTTCTTTTATCGTCTCTTGAGCGGTGGGCTCTTTGTCCAGCCATAAATAGTAGTCATAGAACTTTTCTTTGCCGTTCCTTATGCAAAATTCGCAATTATTGGAACACTTATTAGTCAGATTAATATAAATCTTATCCTTGTAGTGGTATACTATCGTCTGTTTCTTCATTTTTATTTCCTTAATTTTGGCCCAAAAAATCTTTTGGTATTTTCATTTGTTGTTCTTACTATATCATCATAATCCTTGCCCAAAATCTCCGCCACCCGCCTTGCGACCAAAGAAATATACTTGGGATAATTTGTCTTTCCTCTATATGGTTCTGGCGTCATATAGGGACAGTCGGTTTCCAATAACAGCTTGTCGATAGGCGTTTGTCTAATTACTTCGGGTTTGTTCTTCGCGTTCTTAAAAGTAATCGCTCCGCCAAAGGAGAAATAAAGCCCAAGCTTTGCAAATTCTTTGAGCATCTCGGCACTGCCGCTATAACAGTGAAGTATAGCTCCATATTCTAATTTATGGATATTTTCCTTCAAAAGATTATACATAGGTCGATAGGCGTCCCTTAAATGTATAATCGCAGGTTTTTTTAGGGAATGTGCCAAATCCAGCTGCTCCAAGAACACCTTTTCTTGGATATCTCTTGGCGAATGGTCATAATAAAAATCCAAGCCAATCTCGCCGATTGCCAATACTTTCTCGTCCTTGACCGCTTTTTCAAAGAATTCATAATGGGACTTTGCCGCATACTTGGCGTCATGGGGATGAATGCCTACCGCAGCATATACATTTGAAAATCTGTTCGCAAGCTCCACGGAGACCTTGCTGGATTCATAGTCATACCCTACATTTATTATCGCTTCCAAATTGTCCTTGGGCATATCCCTAACGATATCCTCGACTTCGTCGATGAGCCTTTTATCGTTAAGATGTGCGTGAGAATCTATCAGCATCAGTTGACCACGCTCCCCGAAGGAACATCCCTTTGAGGACTGATAAGCACAATGCCGTTTTCGTCTTCCGTACAAAGCACCATTCCTTGACTCTCTACTCCGCAAAGCTTCACCGGCTTAAGGTTAGTGACGACAACCACTTGTTTGCCTACAAGGTCGTCAGGCTCAAAGGATTTGGCTATGCCGCTGACTATCGTTCTTTCCTCGTCGCCTATCTCAACGGTGAGTTTTAGGAGTTTGGCGCTTTTTGGTATCCTTTCGCATGCCTTGACCGTCCCTACCTTTAAGTCAAGCTTGGAAAAGTCGTCGAATTCGATTTCAGGCTTCTTGATTTCGTTGGTTCCCTTGCCAAGCTCATTCTTTTTTTCAAGCATGGAGGCAAGCTTATCCATTTCTTCAAGCTCTTTATTGATATTTATTCTTGGGAACAAAGGTTGAGATTTGGTAATCTTTTCTCCGCCCTTTAAGTACCCAAACTTTGTATTTTCTGAGAACTCATTGACATCTTGCAAAGATAAGTCAGAGAGAATTCTTTGAGCGGTGTCGGGTAAAAAGGGTTTTAATAAGGTAGCAGATATTCTCAAGCATTCCACAAGATTATAAAGTATCGTAGAAAGCCTGTCTTTTTGCGCCTCATCCTTGCCTAATATCCAAGGCTGTGTCTCGTCGATATATTTATTTGACCTATTGATAAGATTCCAAATTTCTGTCAGCGCCTCGGGTATCAAAAGCTTATCTACATTGTCTTTTACTTTTTCAAAGACATTGTCGGCGATTTCTATAAGCTCGCTGTCGTGTTCCCCTTTCTTTTTGCTCTTGGGAAGAATGCCGTCAAAATACTGATTCACCATGGCGGTAGTACGGCTTAATAAGTTCCCCAAACTGTTGCAAAGGTCGGCATTAATGCGCGACAAAAACGCATAATTGCTGAAAGCGCCGTCTTGTCCAAACGGAATTTCTCTCAGCAAATAGTATCTTACCGCGTCTACCTTATACCTTTCGGACAGAATAATCGGGTCTATGATATTGCCCTTGGATTTACTTATCTTGTCGCTTCCAAACAAAAGCCAGCCATGGCCGTATACCTTTTTGGGAAGTTCCACATCAAGCGCCATGAGAATAGCCGGCCATATGATAGAATGAAACCTTATGATTTCTTTGCCCATCATATGTATGTCGGCGGGCCAGAATTTTTTGAACAAGCTGTCGTCTTCTCCCATGTATCCCAAAGCCGTAATATAGTTGCTTAAGGCGTCAATCCATACATAAATCACATGGTCTTTGTCAAAAGGTACAGGCACTCCCCATTTGAAAGAGGTTCGGGATACCGCAAGGTCCTGAAGTCCGGCTCTTAAGAAGTTATTTAACATCTCGTTCTGTCGGGACTTGGGCTGTAAAAATTCGGGGTTGTTTTCTATCAGCTCAATCAGCCTGTCTTGATATTTGCTTAATCTGAAGAAATAGCTGCTTTCCTTTGTCAATTCCACTTCCCTGCCGCAATCGGGGCATTTGTTCTCTTTGAGCTGCTTTTCGGTCCAAAAAGCTTCACATGGAGTACAGTACCAGCCCTCATATTCGCTTTTATAGATGTCGCCTTTGTCATAGAGCTTTTGGAAAATCTTTTGAACCGCTTTTTGATGATATTCGTCCGTCGTCCTAATGAATTTATCATATGAGATATTGAGCAGTTTCCATATCTTTTTAAGCGATTCCACTTGCTTGTCTACAAATTTTTTTGTGGGCATTCCATGAGACTGGGCGACTTTTTCTATTTTCTGACCGTGTTCGTCGGTGCCGGTGAGATAAAATACATCATATCCCTGCATTCTCTTAAACCTTGCAAGGGCGTCGCATACTACTGTAGTATAGCATGTCCCCAAGTGCCATTTCCCGCTTGGATAATAAATAGGCGTAGTAATATAGAATTTTTCTTTCATAATAAAATTTGCCTCTTAATATTTGTTTTTGAGTTATATTATATACCTTATCGCTAAAAATGTAAAACAAAATCAATGTCTGTATTTTTTCTTCATTTAGTATAGCCATTTGAGCATGTAGCCATACGATAAGTATAAGATCAAAACAAATGGATATCCTTATTTTTGAACCCCTTTTTGCTGTTTTTAATATAATGCAATGAAAGGGATAAAATTTTTGAATTACTGGTAGGAAAGATATGATAAAAAGAGGGGATTTATACTATGCCGATTTAAGCCCTGTCGTCGGCAGCGAACAAGGCGGAGTGCGCCCGGTCTTAATAGTACAAAACGATATCGGCAACAGGCACTCCCCCACAATCATAGCCGCGGCGATTACATCACAAATGAACAAGGCAAAACTGCCTACACATATTGAACTTGACACCACATGCGGATTGCCTAAAGATTCGGTTGTACTTACGGAACAGATTCGGACTCTGGACAAAAAACGCCTTATGGACAAGATTGGTACGGTAGACGAAAACATCATGCAAAAAGTCAATGCGGCGCTTATGATAAGTTTGGGCTTTTTTACTTAACAATCTCAACTTCGCCATTCATAAAAATGGTCTCGCCTTTTGAGGTGTCTATAATCAAGAAACCCTCTTTTGTTATTCCCTTCACCTTGCCCTGATAAGCTTTTGAATTCCAAACTAACTTGATTTCTTTCCCCATGACGCTTAAACGGCTTTGATACTCATCTCTTATAATAGAAAAATCTTCTTCTCTCAAAAGATAATATTCATAAATCACTTGGGCTATCAAACGGCTTCTTGTAACATCATATATTTCTTCAGCATAAAGACTTGTTGCTATATCCGCGAGAGGCGATATATCGTTATAGACATTTATCCCCACACCAAGTACGCTTTTCCCTCCCGATACATCGCAGAGCATGCCGCATATTTTTTTGCCTTTTATGAGTATATCGTTGGGCCATTTGATTTGACAAGCGCATCCGTATTTCTCTAAAACACGACTTAGGGCTACCGACATCAAAGGTATGTCTCTCAAAACATCCTTTTCGGCGTTTTTGATAATGCTGAAATAACATCCCCCCTCATTGGATAAAAAGCTTCTTCCTTGTCTTCCCATGCCTTGGGTTTGGCTTAAGGATATTATGACCGTATCCTTTTGGGGATTGAGGGTTTTGGCATATTTTTGGGTTGACGGGAAAGAACCCAAAACAAAATCAAGCTCCAAGCCTTTTTTTGAAAATTCCTCTTTTATTGTTAAATTATCTAATTTGTCATTTCTCATCTTTACTCAAAAATATTGGATAGGACTTCCATTATCAAATCGTTGCTATACCCTTTTGAATAGAGTCTTCTATATAATTTTTCTTTGGTTGCTTTCTCGCCCTTTGCCTTAAGATATTTTGAGGCGTGTTCCATTGCCCTTTGCTTTTCAAATTCCCATGTGTCCTCTAAATATTTGTCTATAGTATGTTCAGAAATTCCTTTGCCCACAAGCTCGTATCTTATCAGCTTTGAGCCCTTGTTTTTCAAATGCGTATTGACATATGCCCTTGCATAGTTGTCGTCGTCAAGCAGTCTGTATTCCTTCGCCTTGTCGATTGCGAACTTTATTGCAGAAGAAAAAAAACCCTTTTCCCTAAGTTTTATTTCTGCTTCCTTTTGGCTTTTAAGCCTTGTGGACAACAGCCTAAAAAGATAGTTTTGGGCAAGCAGACAGTCGCTCTTTTGCTTTATTTCAAAAAACTCCTTGGGCGGGATTTCCTTTTCTTCAAAAAGATTCTCTTTATAGATTATGTCTTTGCTGAATTCATATTCCTTGCCGTTATAAACAAGTAGGGTTTTGTTCCTATGGCATATGATTTTGTCTATTTTCATAAGATAATTATAACAATTTCAGCCCATTAAAGCAATCTGTAAAGTCCATGTAGAATCTTATGTTGCAAAGATTGGAAAAAAGTTATATAATATACCTGATAAAAATCACGGCGGGATTCCCCTACCAAAGGCTGATTGAGCATATGGGGTAGGAAAATTTTCATAGCTCTTTTTTAATTGACAATTAATAAATGTAAACTTATAATAATAGAGCTGTTCAAGTACCCGTGGCTCAATTGGATAGAGCATCTGACTACGGATCAGAAGGCTGGGGGTTCGAGTCCCTCCGGGTACGCCAAATTTTAGAACAAGATTTTGGAGGTTTTTATGACAAGATCTGAAATTCTTTTTAAGACCATTGATTACCTAATGCATCTGCCCCAAAACTATAAACACTTTCCCGATATAACTATAGAAAAAGACCTTGTTTATGACGAAAAATATCCATACGCCGCCAAAGGCGATATTTATTACAATAAGAAATTCCAAGACAAGGGCAAGTATCCCGTTATCCTAAACATCCACGGCGGCGGATATGTGGGCGGAGACAAAAAACATCGAAAGAGCTTAAGCTCTTATTATGCGGATAAAGGCTGGCTGGTTTTTAACATAAACTACCGCTTAAGCCCTATGTACCCTTTCCCCTCGGGAAATTCTGATTGTATAAAAGCTTTGAATTTTTTGAAAACTCTTGAGCAAAAATACAACCTTGACTTAGACAAGGTCGTTGTTACCGGCGACTCGGCGGGAGCCTATTTTGCCACATACATAGTCGCCGCAGTACATAATGAAGAATTGAGAAAAAAATTGGAGCTTCCCGAACCTGAAGTTAAAGTCGCTGGACTTATGGCTTTTTGCGGCTTATATGATGTGATATCCGCTATCGATGTAAAAATTCCCTTTGGATTCGGATGGGATGTTGGAAAGTGCTTCTTAGGAATGGATTTGAAAAGGGACTTTTCCAATATCCATGAATATCCTCATATAAAAGAGGTCTCTTCAATCAATTATGTCAACGGCGACTGGTGTCCTACCTTTGTTTCCTATGCCCAAAAAGATATCTTTTGTCCGGGACAAGGCGAAAGGTTTATAGAGGCTCTTGAAAAGAACAATATACCCGTATACAGCCACCACACCACAAGGCTGTTGGACAACCATTGCTATCACTTAGATATGTATAGATCAAAAGCCAAAGAGTGCTATAAGAAAGTAGAGGAATTTTTGAATATCATTAAAGAAAGTTAATTGTTATTTTAAGTACACATTAAAAAAGGCTTGTCCGCAAGCCTTTTTTTATATCCTAAAATCAATATTTTTGATTGTCCTCGGGCTGATTGGAGTCTATCTTATCAATTTTCTCCGCCAAGTCCTGATCGAATTTTCTTTTGGGATAATGCGGAAAACTTCTGAACTTGGTTTTCATCTTAAATTTTGATTTATCGATATGGTCTATTAAAAACAATCTAAATTCTTGATAATCGCCTTGTGTGATATGTTCTGGGAAGAAATAAAAAGGCATCGCCACGCCCGCATAGATATACACTCTGTCTTTTCTTAAAGCCGCCTTTTCCACATTCTTAAAGTCTATTCTTTCCTTAAAAACCCTTTCACCGTTTTTATCTATGCTTTCGCAATCAAAGCCTTGTTTGTCAAAAGTAAAGATATGTTTGACGATACCTCGTTTGGCATAGTCGCTTGCGTATCCGGCAATAGCTGTAGTTATGAACAATACTACCGCAAAACCCATTAAAACCAGAACCACCAAAAACATAATGAGGATAAGGATATTTTCTAAAGTAAACCAAAACAACAGCCCCGCAAAAAGCAGCACGCCCAGAAGAATCAGTTCCCTTAACGAAAGGTATTTTCTGATATAGAACATGCTGCACCAAAGATAGTCTTTTTTGTTTATATCAACTTCGGCTCTGAACATTTTTCTCCTTGTCTATAAAAAATTAAACCATAAACCATTTATGACTTTCATAAACAGTCTATGGTCCTAAGCTCAAAAAGCAAATATATTGGTGTTCTCTTAGCTATATAATCTCAAAAAACTTCGCCGCAAAGAATAATGTGGTAGCCAGAAATACAACCGTAAGCACAATGAATGAAGCCAAAGCGCCTTTTGCTTTCTTATATTTCTTTTTGGGCACCATTTCTTCTTGGGGCTCCTCTGCCTTTTCCTTACAAATAGGCTCTTCATAAGGCGGATTATAGTCTAAAGTTCCGAACATGGAATTGAACCTTTCTCTTTCCCTCATATAAGCGTCTCTATAATAAGCTTGCAATGTTTCAGGAGGAAGAGAAAAGCCGCTCTCTTGCTGGGATAATGCATTTTCCTTATATTCTTTTTTCATAACAGCTCCTTGAATGCACCTTTTCTATATATAATATATTATACACACAAACATATAGCATGTCAATCATGAAAATTGATAAAAGAAGTCAATTTTTGCCCTTTTATTGATATGAAAACCAAAAATGAGTAAGTGCTGTTTTATTTTTTACTTCAAAAATCGACCTCTCTTTACGATAACCCCTTTTTGGGTGTATTCGTCAACATCCGACATGACATATACCGTCCTATCGGCATAATCGTCATAAATACATTCCATGAGCTTTGGCCCGATATTTTTGCCTCTATGCTCAGCTTTCACCAAGAGGTCAAAAACATAAATATAAAACCCGCAGTCGTCAAGGGAGCGGGAATATCCGCATAAGTCATGCCCTTCATATGCTACATAGGTTATGGACTTTTTCAAAGCTTCTTTATATTTTTCCCTGTTTTTTCTGCCCCCAACAGCATGACCATTCCGCCCCTTGTTCTTCTAATAAGTTCATCAATTGGTCTTCATCTAATTTGGGATTGTATTTTCTTATAATCATAAGATTTCTCCAATCTATTGCCCTTCAATTACCTTTATGACCGCAATCAGAGGTTCCAAGTCGGTTCTCTCTATGGTAAACATCGTTTTATCATCCACTAATTGCGAATTCATGTCCTTAAAAAAAGAGATTAGGGATTCTTCATTGACACGGCTGTTCTCATTGACTTCGATTATTGTCTTTCTTATCAGACTTATATCCTTTTCGGCACACAGACATTTTATTGCCTTATACAGTCTCTCAATAAGAAAAGTATCATGCATAAAAGCATCTCATTATCAAATTCTCTTTAATATTGTTATTATATTAGAAAGAATTTTGATATATTCAAGGATAGCGGTACTTAGAACTTCATAACAGAATATCGCCTTTCTTCATAGTAGGCGGTTTTCCTTGATAATAGAGGTGTTTTTATTATTTTTCTATTTCAAACCAATCTATAATCCTGACTTCGTCGGTATCGCCCCTATCGTACTCATAAGATATGTAGTTTAAGGTGTTGTCTTTTATGATTACTTTTGAAAAGACGGGCTTTAAGACTCTTTCTTGGTCTCCGAATTCGATAAGGTGGTCATTCATAGTCTTGGATTTGGTGTAGAACTTTGAGCCTATGCTTCTATTGATTGAATATATGACGCCATTGGGGTTTTTATATGTGATTTTTGAGGCATCGCCCACTTTGGTTTGTGTTCTTGAATCCCAGCTGCCCACCTCATCATTTATGAGCGGATAGGTTCTGCAATATATGTGGTCGTGCCCGTTGAGAACCAAGTCCACGCCGTGTTCATAAAGAAAGGGTACAACTTGGTTTCTGATTGCGGTGACATCCTTTTGTGCCGCATGGTTGCCGCTGGAAAAAGGCGCTTTATGAAAAGCCACAATCTTAAATTCCTTATCGCTTGCTGCAAAGACTTCTTGCATCCATGCCGACTGGTTTTTATAATCTAATGTATTGCTTTCCAATATGATAAAAAGTGCGTTGCCGTACTCAAAGGAATATCTTATTTGATTTTTTGGCGTATCCAGGTGAAAGTGGTAGTATATTGGAGTGGATAATAGCTCATGGTTGCCGTTTGCGGGAGCAAAGGTGGTCTTAAACATAAAATCTTGGGTCTTGTCAAAAAATAAGTCCCACTCTTGAGTATTCAGACCCGTTTCCACAAGATCGCCTGTGGTTATGATAAATTCAGGAATTCCCGCCGTTTGGTAAGCCTTTGATAAGGACTCCCTATATGCTTCAAATTCAGCCTCTTCTTTTGATTGGGAATCCGTAATATGAAAGAACATAAAATCGCTATCTTGGTCGTCTGTAACAAAATATCCCCACGCGCTCCAAGCTCTCTTTTGCTGTGAACCCACACGATAGAAATATTTTGTGCCCTTTTCCAAACTGTCCGCTACCCCATAATGCCTTAATTGTGAGGGATAGAGCATATATGTATTGTGAGACTCGGCTTTGATTATTATATTGTCCCGATCCCTGAAATTGGGCGTTTGCTCGTTCTCTTCGGCGGGGTCAAGCTGGATATTGCATATATCCTTATAGCTTTCGTCCCGTGTGAAAAAGCTAAACGCCCTTGAAGAAGACGCATCTCCAAAAAACGATACGGAGATTTTGAAAAAGTCTTCCGAAAACTCATAATCTGTATTTTGATAAAAAAATCCTGACGCAAGAATGAATATAATTAAAAAGCATATAAGTACAATTATTGTTGTGGGAATAATTTTTTTCATAGGAACTCCCCATTCATTGAATTTTTTACATATTATAATATTACAATAAATTCTTCAATTTTGCAATACCATATAAAGACAAATCGCTCTTGTTGTTATAGATAAAAAACTCTTTAATTGCCATAAAAAATGAATATTGATTAATTGTAGGATGTATGGTATATTATAAATGAAAATTATTTTAAAAAAAGGAAACAGCTATGCGGAAATTCGGTAAAGTATTGATTTATGTAGTGGTATGTTTCTTTGTCGCGGGTGTTTTAGCTGTGGTCGCTACGGGTTATCAATCCAATCAAAGTTATGACAAAACCATTGTTTATTTAGGCGATTCGATTTGTGAAGGGATACTTGGGTCATCTCCCTTTTCAGAACGGGACAGCAATTGTTATTATGCAATTGTTGGAAGACGAAACAATTATCGTTATGTGGACAGATCTGTATCCGGCGATACCGCAAAACTTATGTATAATCGGCTTACAAGCGATAATAGTGTGGACAAGGAACGCCAGTATTGGGTTTCACAAGCGGATATAGTACATATATCGATTTTGGGAAACGACCTTTTGGGCGGCGATATCGGACAAACAGCCATTTACGCTTTGCAAAACGATTATGAGGATATAGACCTTAAATTAAATCAAGCGGCTGGATACTTCGCCCAGTCCATTCAAAGAATACAAGAGCTTAATCCCGATGTCTTGATATTAGTAAACACCTTATACAATCCCTTGGCTCCCCAGACGACTTTGCTCACACAAGAGCAAAAAGACGAATTTATGCAAATAGCGGAAGACCCGTCTCAAATCCGTATTGTCGGAGCAAGGCTTGTTGGAAGACTCAATAAGATAATTTATGACTATTTGGACGACCATCCAAACGCCTATGAAATCATTGACGCCTATACCGCATTCGATGAAAGATATACCGAAGAATTTTGCGGTCATCTCATATACGGCGATTGGCTGCACCCCTCTAACGAAGGGCATGCAGTAATTGCTAATTTAATCCAAGAAAAGCTGGAAGAAAAAGGGCTTGCCGATCCCCAAAAAGCGGTATCCAGAGATAAGGCAATGCGTATCGAACAGCTGGAGAGGCTATACGCCGATACATCGCTTGATATCGCATCCATAAAATCATCTATCTCTTCCGCTAAATCCTGCCAGCAGATATCAGAAACATACCTTTCGGCGGTGAGGGGCGTGACTCCTATTTACATAAATAAACCTATTTCTGTGAGAAAGGGAAAGCTCTTTAAGGAAGATAAAATATTTAAGTTGTCTTCCATTAAAATGGACTCCAAGGAACTGTCCACATTCTTTAATAAGGACAAATGTTATGTGGAGTACCGCAAGGACGGAACTTTCTCCATTAAACTTGTTCCCTCAAACTTCTTGACTCTTACGGCAAATATCTTTCTTATGAGTCAAGAGAATGATATAGATTTATCGAATATGGGGCCCATAGGTTTTGGAACCGACCTTGAAACCTACCTTAAAGGCGTCTTCCCGGGTTTTGACCTTCGCAAGATAAAAGAGAGCATAGAGCTGTTGACAAGCATCGGACTTTACATAGACGGCTTGGACTATGACAGTCCAGCCATGAAAGAGCTTATGGACTCCATGGAGATGAATTTGGTAATCCCAAAAACCTTTGCCCTCCCCAACAATATTTCTTTTGAGATAAAGGGATATTATTTCATAGAACAAGTGGGCGAGTTCACAAACATAAATATGGCGGTGGGGAATGTTTCCCAAAACGGATATCCTTTCCTTTTCGCCATTCTTCATACCCAAGAGGACGGCTCACAATGGATAGAGACCTCAATTGAAGTGTCCAAAATCACGCTTTATGCGGAGAATTAAAAAGCTCATCGTATGCCAAAAAAAATATAGATGATAGGAGAAATTATGAAGAGAAAAGTATTGGTCGTATTGTTAGTTATCGCTTTGTCTTTGCTTACTGCATCAGCCTTAAGCAGCTGTAAGACTAAGGAATCGGATTTTACCTTAATAGTTCCCGAAAAATGGAGAATGGAAATCGGCGATTCGCGTTCGGTAGACTATGCTTTTGGGGAGAACATAACCAATAGAAAGCTTACTTGGAGCGTCTTTCCCAAAGCCAATGCGTCTGTGGACGAATGGGGCAGGGTCACCGCAAAAAAAGCTGGCTGGGCTTGGATAAAAGCCAAGACTTCTGACGGCTATAAAGATACTGTGAAGCTTAGAATCGTCAAAAAAATAAAGAGCGACGGCACAAAAGCTATCATCCAAGACTATCGCGGAACGGCGGTCTCCCTTAACAGCACCTATCAGAAACTCGTATCTTATTACGAAATTGACCACGAAGCCATTCCCGCCTCTGTTAGAGCCATTATTGACAGCCAGAACTATCAGCCTTACCAAACCGTAACGACGGACGACGGAGCTGTGTGGACAATCACTGAATACGGCGTCTTGAGGCAAGACGAAAACGCCCCCAATTCCAGAGATGCCCAGCAGAGATTTATGGGAGATAGGTATTTTTACGACAAAGACGGCACCCTACTTGCTATCGTGGACGACGGAGAGAACGGCATATGGACTATTATGGAAGAAGGTGTGACCCATATCCGAATGGTTCAAATGAGCGGTATTGAAAAGGCAATATTGATGAGCAACATGACAAATGAATATGTTTCCCGCCGCGGAATGGTATCCGGAGCTACCTTAGAAGACGGAAAATGGAGACCCCAAGAAACCGACAATGACGGACTTTGGACATCGATGTACGCCGCTGGTGAAGTAATGCGTTACAGCGTGCTTAAAAACGACCCTTCGGTATCCAAAGAAGAAGTCGAAGCCGCACGCAGAAGCGCGACCATATCCACCGAAGCGGTCTTGCTGCTTTCCAATATCAGCATGCGGAAAGGCACAGTTGAAGCGTATGTCAGATACCAGCCCAACGCTATGTTTGACCCTGCGAACGGCAGGTACTATTCCGAGGTCGCTTTGAAAAAAGGCGGAGATTATTCTTTGAATATACCCGCAAAAAGTCCCGCCGCTGTATTTGAAGAAGTATATGACCAGTATATCAATCATGGTGTAAAGACTTATTTCATGGTTGAAGACTATATGTTCCCCTTTGACAAGGACAGCTGGGCTGATCCGAGAGAAGAGGAAGGCGAATATGCCAAAAGAGTAAGAAACCTTGAAGGCTATATAGCCCGCACCTATTCTTTTAGGGAAGAAAACAACCCCGTGGACGGATTTATGTATTGGTCGTTTAACGACGACGGCACAGCCACAGGCGTCTCCAGCAAAACCGAAGATTCTTTGGGCTATTACATAAATGGTGAAAATCAGCGCGGCGTCAAAGTGGACGCTTCGGGCGAAATTCCCCAAAGGCTTTGGGACGACCTTATCGGCGAGGGTTACAGCATTGAAGATATCGTCTATAAGGGCGATACCAGTTCGGATGAGATTATTGGACATTTGTTCCTTTATAAACTGGCTTTTGACATATTAGGACCTGAAGATAAGGAGCTTAAAGAGATTATAACGAACACCATGGACAGATTTGCCCGCCATATTGTGGACAACGGCTATATGATGGTGGACGGCGTGGGTCAGCCGGGAACTTGGAGCAAGTTCAACCGCGAATTCTTTTATAACAGTTCACAGCTGGGCGGAGCGCCCCTTACCGCTTCGGTAGCCCTATGCATCTTTAAGCTTGCCCATTACGTCACTGGATATCAAAGATGGGATGACGAATACCGCATGGCGGCGCTGCATCCCTCTTATGAATATGCTAAAATAATGACACAGTACCATAAACAATGCCATTTCTTAATGATAACAACCTTAGATCAATTTCTATCCCCCCAATTAAGAGTGGTTTTTGACGAACATCTTGATTACGGCTCCCCTACCTCCGAAATGCTTATTAGAATGTTCTTAAACTATTCGGACGAAGAAATGGCGATGCTTGCGTTCTACCTTTTGTTCCAAATGGAAAAAGATAAGGAGCTTTTGGAATACTATCACGAAGCCATAGACCAATGGTGGATATCTATCAAATACAGCGAGAATCCGCTTTGGTACTATATCTATCAATTGGCTTATCCCGACAAAGAAATCACAGACGCCTACGGCAATAATATCCTGGAGACAGCCGCATGGTCTTTGTCGCGTCATCCCATAGATTTAAGAAAATTGTCCGCATCCAACCCCAACCGAGACGATATTGCTGAATTCAGCTTTAAGGAATTTGGAATTGAAGACAGTGCTATTTTATCTTATGATATATCCGAAGATGGGAAGTTTAAGGCGAACTTGGGTATACTATCTGCAATTACTGAAGGTCCAAACCTAAAATGGGCTGTCGCTGCTCCCGACGAAAGGGCGCTTCATAAGTATAACGGAAATACCTATAATCTGCACACCCACTACAATCCCAACAGTATGGAAGGCTCTACAACCTATACCCTGCCGTTCTGGATGGGAATGTACCATAAAATGTTGACTGAATAAGCTTTAACTAAATTCTTAATTGCATCTAAAAAAAAGGAAGAGCTTTTCTTCCTTTTTTTGATTGGAAAGCTTCAGCTTTTGAAAAAATGGGATGTTTGTTATATAATTATATAATAGAGATATTTAGATAAGGAGAGATAAGATAAATTGGATAAAATCAATAAATTAAGAGAAATCATCAACAGCAGTAAAAGAATTGTCTTTTTTAGCGGAGCGGGTGTGTCCACGGGGAGCGGTATCCCCGACTTTAGGTCCAATGAGGGATTATATAACCAAAAGACTGCCGTTCCTTCCGAGATTATTTTAAGCCATAATTACTTCATAAACTATACCAAAGAATTTTATGACTACTACAAAAGCCAAATGCTATACCCTGACGCCAAGCCCAACATAGCTCATAAAAAGCCGCTGAATGGGAAAAAGAAAATAAGCTCCTTGCCGTCGTCACTCAAAATATCGATAATTTGCACCAAAAAGCCGGCAGTAGAAATGTGGTGGAACTGCATGGCAGCGTATATAGGAACTTTTGCATGAATTGCTCTAAGAAGTATAATTTGGGATACATTTTAGAAAGCGAAGGTATCCCAAAATGCCATTGTGGCGGAGTAATCAAACCTGATGTGGTGTTATACGGCGAAGCTTTAAGCTCTGAAGCGATAAGAAAATCAGAACAAGCAATCTCCGCTGCCGATACTCTTCTTATTGTCGGCACTTCGCTGTCAGTATATCCTGCGGCTTCCTTGATACATAATTATAATGGCGAAAACCTTGTCATAATAAATGGAACATCCACCCCCAAAGACGGTTTCGCTGACCTGGTAATAAATCAAGATATGATAAGCGTTTTTAGCAATTTATAGTTTATCTTTTTTTCATATAGGAATAAACTACATATAAAGAGCATTCATTAAGTTATGAGCTGCATGAATTGGCTGGTTAACAAATTGAAATAAAATGATATCATTATGATATCAAAATAATAAGGGGTTTTGATTATGAAGAAAAGTTTTCTCACAATTTTATTAATTATCATTATGGTTTTATCCATTGTCTTATTAAGTGCCTGTAATAGAGAAATGGACTCTCAACAAGCCAAGGAAACCGTTTTGAAAATCTTAAAAGATTTGAACGCCCTAAAGGACTTTCAGCTTGAAACACAGACTTTTTCATTAATAAATGACGATGAAGAAGATTATTCGGCGATAGAGAATTCCTATATCCTTAAGTCAAGCGGTGAACAAGAAAACAAAAAAGTATATTACAAAATGGACAGTAGGGATATAACCAGTCCCGACAAAAAAAGCTATTCCCAAAATATAGGAGAGATTTATTTTGGAAAGGCAGGCGATAAGTATTATTATTTCTTGACCGTTGAAGATAACGAATACCAGCAAGGCGAATTGAAAAGCAATAAAAGCGAGAAAGAATATGAAATTGTTGAAGAAAGCGAATTTTTGGAAGAATCCGCTGATTTTCAAGACACTATCTTTAAAAACTTTTTCAAAGTCCTAAAATATTCTTTCGCTGAATTATTGGAATTGGAAGATGCGAAAATTACCGCCACAAAGTCATTCAAAAACATGGCTTTGACCTTATCCTATACCGAAGAAGAAGTAACTTATAACATGAACATTGACTTCACAAAGGATAGGATAAACAAGATTTTGACAACGGTTACTTCAGAAGAGGACGGCAAAACCATAGAAATCTACTCTATAACCCATGTCTTCACCTATAATATAAAAAGTATCAAGCTCCCGTCTACCGACGACTATGAGCTTAGAGAAAATAGCTGATAGGTTTTGGAATTTTTATAAGTTCATATTCTCAAACGGGGTATTTGAATATCGTTTTCAAAAATAATCTTATGGGCGTCAGAAATATGCTGGCGTCCATATATAATTTTCGCCCGAAAGAAAATTATGCTATTGGTATGGCTATATGCCGTGCCATGGCGATTATAGTTCTTTTCAAACCGTTTTTTATAAATCTAATCTCAAATCATAGATATCGTCAAAATAAATTTTTTGGTCGTTCAGCGTTAAAAACTTGTACGCTTGGTTCTTTTGGGTAACTATTCCATGCGTTGTGATATACCGCCCATAACAATAAAAGGTTATTTTTATTCTTTGCCCTTTTTCCAGTTTTATAAGTTTATGGGACAGTTCCTCCGACATTTCTTCGGATAGTTCGATTTTTTCCACTCTTGAGAGTTTTTCCTCTTTTTTTCTCAGCGCCTCGTTAAGACCTTTCAGCGCGTCAAACGGCGCGAACTGCGCAGCTCTGTTTGCCTTATTCACTGTTATGCCCTCCTATTTGCTTGTTTCTTATTATCGCTGTCGCTCCCTCTTGCAAGTCCATACCTCTAAGCATGGCGTTCTTGCCGAATTTTTTCTTTATTTCCAAGGCGGCTTGCTCTACTCTTTTTTCTTTTTCCACCAGTTCAAAATTGGTGAACAAGTCATATCCCTCGCACCCCTCGTCGCATAAGTTATTAAACCATATGGCAAGCCTTCTGATTGGGACATTCCTTGCCGTCGTCCTCTCGAACAAATCCTTAACATACTTGCTGATTATGGAAAATACATTTGTGGTTTGGCTCATCCTCACATTGCCGCCGGTGGGAGGGATAAGGTCTTTGGAATACCCTACGCCAATCCCCACATGATTTGTTATCAAGCGCTGTTTCATCATCTCCTGACATCCGCTTAATGCCATTTCATTAATGACAATCGCCGCTTTCTCAAAGGTATAGTCTTCTAAAAGTATTTGCGAATTTGAGATTGACCTACTCTTATTCTTATAGTTTTTTATATCTTCCATGGTGCAGCTTTCCTTACCCCAAGCATGGTCTATGAGAAGTTCGGCATTGATACCAAAAATCTTATACATAAGCTCCTTGGGCGCCTCGGCTATGCCTTTCATATTGGTTATATCGTACCTTTTCAATCTGTTGGCTATGCCTCTGCCTATTTGCCAAAAGTCCGTCAATGGCTCATGCCGCCATAGAGTTTTGCGATAAAGCTCCTCGTCCAGATATCCGATATGGTCTTTGGCGCTCTTTGCCGTAATGTCCAGCGCCACTTTGGCAAGATATAGGTTTGTTCCTATTCCCACCGTGGACGGAATATGCTTTTTGTCGGCTATCTCATTCATAAGCTTAGACGCAAATTGCTTGGGGCTTAGGTTATATAGTTTTAAGTAATCGGTGGCGTCTATAAACGATTCGTCTATTGAATAGACATGTATATCGTCCTTGGAGATGTAATTTAAATAAATCTCATAGATATCCGCCGTGTATTCAATATATTTGCTCATTCTGGGCTTGGCTATTTCGTATTCTATGTCCTTAGGTATTTCAAACAGACGACACCTGTTTTTGACACCAAGGGACTTCATCTTAGGACTGACGGCAAGACATAAAGCCCCCCTGCCTCTTGTCTTATCCGCCACCACGAGATTAACCTCAAATGGATTATAGCCCCGCTCAGCGCATTCCACAGAAGCGAAGAAAGCCTTCATATCGATACAAAAATATATCCTTTTTTCTTTCATACCTATGTCAAATCTTTAAGCACCTTTACGGCAACGCCCTGCACAACACAATTGTCCACATATATGTCTTTCATACCGCTGTTTTCGGGATGTAGACGGATTCTTTTTTTATTCGGTTCGGGATAAAACCTTTTCAAGGTCGCTTCACAGTCCTCTATCAAAGCCACCACAATATCCCCTGAATTGGCATAATTTTGCTGTCTTATAAGTACCAAGTCGCCGTCGTTTATGCCGGCGTCAATCATGCTGTCGCCTTCAGCCCTCAATAGAAAAAACCTTCCCTTGCCGACCAAGCTTTCGGGCAGGCTGAAGTACTCCTCTATATTTTCTTCGGCGAATACGGGTTTCCCACAGCTAATAGAGCCCACAAGCGCCACATTTATGGCACCGCTTTTCATCTTGGCAATTCTCGGGGTCTCTATGCCTTGCTTGCCAAAGTACCTGATTTTGCCCATTTTATCCAACTCAATCAAATACCTATGTGCCGTAGCCCTATATACCCTCGTCTTATCGGCTATCTCATCAATGGTCGGCGTCTTGCGATTCTTCTCATAATAGGAGTCCACAAACTCCACTATCTCTTCCAATAGCTTCAGATTCTTAGTTCTCATTCTGATAAGCTCCTTTTTCTAAATGAGACATAAGTCTCAATAAAAGTTTAACACATAAAAAAATGGGTGTCAAATACTCATTTGTGCAAGTATGAGGCATTTGGGTGAAAATATAGTAATATTAATACGATATCACACATTAAAAGCTCTTATTCCAAGCTCTTATTGCATCACAAATACTAATAAACAAAAACAGTCGCTTTTTTATTATCAGTGTTGTTTAAGTTCGCTACACTATATATTTCTTAAAGAAATCGCACATTTTATTATTGACAGCACGGCTTGCCGTCCAATCTGGAGCGGAGATGTTGAAGTCGTGTCCCAAAAGAAAGTTTTCGGGGTTGTCTTTGTCTCCGCTCTTACGGAAATCGTACACATACTCCACTCCGTGTTTGTCAAGCTCCGCAACCAGCCTTTCCGAATGGCTCTTGAATATATCTCCATGAGCGGAGGATACGAACATCGGCGGGAATTTTTCAATTTTGTTGTTCTCAAGGTTCAGCGTTTTTGCCATATCCTTGTATCTTGGATCATCTTTATATGCCGTATAAGGCAAGTCGTCGCAAAAGAATTGATTGACATAAAAATGAGCGAATGGTATGGGCAGTTTCAATATCTCAGTAAATGTAAATCCAGTACTGCTGACGCCCGCTGCATTAAATTTAATATCGCTTTCAACGCCATATAGCTCTAAGAGCTTATCGTCTGCAAGAATTGAAAGTGCAAGCATCGCATAATGTCCGCCCGCCGAATCGCCTGTTAAGAATAAATTCTCTCTATCGATACCATAAATTTCGGAATTTTGGGGGTCCATAACAAAATCAAAGACCGCAAAAATATCCTGCATGGGCTCTGGCAAGACCTCATACGGCAAGAGATGATAGTTTATGTTGACAACAGTAAAACCTTGTAGAGCTAAATATTGACAATAACTATAAGTGTCTTCTTTTCTGCCATGCACCCAGCCACCGCCGTGGATATGTATAATAGTCGGCAATTTTTCTCCCAAGGCGATTTCGGGGCGGTATATATCTAATTTATGAAAAGGGCTGCCGTCGCCGATATAGTCGATATCAAGGTATTCCTCAATTCCTTGACGCTTAGGAGGCTTTGCGGGCTCTCCCAAAATACGGCGATACTGCAAAAGCACCCATCTCTCGAATGACACATCGCCTTCTTGCCATTTTTCCAGTCCCTTGTCTTTGGGCAGCGAGAACCATGTGTCATCTGCTTTTATGCTGATTTTCTCCACATTAAAGCCTGCTTGAATTTTATCGTCTATATCCAAGCTCAAAGCATTGCTTACTTTGCTATTATTTTTTAGATCAGTCATATCAATAGACCTTAACTCCCCATTTTCAAAAAGAGCTTTTATCCGCAACAGCGGAGGTTCTTTTATACCGCTCACAGCCTCTACAAAATTAAAGCCTGCGTCAATAGAGTTCAAAAAATCATTTGCCATATCCGCCACACCGGGCACAAGCGCCGCTATCGGCAGCCATTCCAGAATCTTTTTGAAATTAATGTTAATTGTAGCCGCCGTTCCGTCATCCGCCACCGCAGCATCGGTAAGAAGCAGGTTCAAAGCTGTTTTCACTAATGATACGGTCATTTTATCGTCAATAAAAGACATCAAGGTATCCATAACACCTTTATATGTCCAATATTCGCCCTCATTAGGCTCTTTTGCCACGCCAAAATATTCATCCGCCGAAACACTTAATAATTTGTTTTGTGTCTTATCCATTATAGGTATAAAAGGTCCGTCAGACTTAAGGTAAAGATAAGGGCGTGATTCAGTGTCGTCCTTATAATATATCCCCAATAAGACACCGCCATCTTGGGTTAACTCCACTCCAAGATAGTTTTCCGCCCCTCCATCTTGGTCGACATCAAGCGTAAATTTCAAAGAGAGGGTAAAGTCCTTTCTCGGCTGGTTGAACTTTTGAAAATATGCCGATAGCTCCAATTCTCCGTTAATGTTGTTATAAACGGCAGTTTTTTGTAATCCCGCAAGTATTTTATCAATCACAACTTCCTTTGAAGTGCTGCGCAGCAAATTGACTTGAGTACGCACGCTTTTATTTTTCTTATAATTTATCGTTACGGTGTGTCTGCCGGGGGTTGATAGTTTTTTCAAATCTTCTGAGGAAAGCATATTCTTTTTGACATCAATTTTTTTGACTATATCGCCCCTATGCTTTATTAAAATAACCCCGTCTTCGATAGAAAAATCTTCAGGTCTTACTTTGTCGCATATTTCCACAGAAACTTCTGTCGAAGAAAAGACAAAAGCAATAGAAGCCAAAGCCAAAGCGGTTAATAGAATAATTGTAATAAATCCAATAAATAAAAATCTTTTGTTCCTTAAGATTTGCATAACGATACCTCAATAAATGATATTACCATTTTACAGCAAAAAAACGCCTATGGCAAGGTATGGTATTTTAAGGCGTAAAATGTTTTTTTCAAGAGATAGAAAAGGACATCAGAAGCAGACTTGATTTCCTTTCCCTGTTTGCTATTCAGCAAATACATTGGCGGTTGCTATTCTGATTTTTTACTGAACTTATAATCTCATCGCTTTTTACCATAGCTATTTCTTTGCCGTTGAATTCAATTTTCTTTATAGTTTCCTCATGTGCAAAACTAGTAAATATGTCCATCACTCATTCCTCCAGTTTATTAACGTTTACTTCCAGGTCTGTTTCCTCCTATAAGTTTTTAAAGACATCCCGCACGATGGCTTCCAGACTGTCACCGGTTACGCACACAGCATGCGAATGTTCGCCATCCGGCGTGAGTAAAAATAAGGATAAGAGCGACGAGGGTAGAACCTTGTCACTCTTTTTTTTAATAGGGTCTATAGTTTTTTATAAAGAATATAATAATAAAAAAACATATAAGAGTAGAATATTGAAATGATTATAGAAAAAAGTAATGAATTAATGAAAAAAGCTTTCTCAGGTGTTACATATAGGTATGAACAGGTTCCTGACTATAAAATAAAAGGCGAGTTCGGAATATATATACATGTGCCTTTCTGTTATAGCAAATGTAATTTCTGTCCTTTCTATAAAGAAATATTTAATGAGAAACAAAAAAACCGATATGTTAAAGCGTTATCAAACGAAATAGAATGCAAAGATATTAAAGGCAACGCCAAATGGATGTACATAGGCGGAGGAACACCTAACACGCTTTCCTTGAAAGATTTATCAGACATAATCACAAAGGTAAAAGAGAAGGTTGAGACTCAAAGTCTTGGCATAGAATTGTTGCCCTCAATATTAACAAATGAATATCTAAAAGGATTAGTTGAAATAGGCTTTAACAAAATCAGCTTAGGCATTGAAAGTATGGCTAAGGAAGTTATTAGTAATACTCAAAGATTGATTGCTGAAGATAATAAAATTATTAAATTGATATCTGAAAGCAAAAAGCTTAAACTGTTTGTAAATATTGATCTTATGGTAGGACTTGCTAATCAAACTGCTGAATCATTTCTTAATGATGTTAAAAACCTTTCAATTGAAAAACCTAGCCAGATAACAATATATCCTTATATGATGATAGGTTCAAATTCAAATTCTTCAAAGATGAAAGAATCAGAACAGTTTCAACTAATAGAGAAAGCTTGGACAATTTTGAAGGCTATAGGCTACAAGAGGTCTGGCATATGGACATTCACAATTGAAGATGACATTTATGACTCTTCAAGAGATGAACTAATTGAAGATTATATTGGATTTGGTCCAGCCGCATTTTCCACATATGATAATTATAAGGTAGTAAACCCTGAATTATCTGTATATTTAAAAAACCATAATGAAAACAAACATTATGCGTTGATATCCATAAAGGATAAAAATACGGACATCTGGAGACATTTCTCCAGAATGTTGTATGATTTAGAAATCAATAATAACATAAAGCTACCATTCTATATGAAAACGTATTTGTTGATATTAAGAATATGTGGCTTTATAAAAAAGAATAAATTGACCAATAAGGGAATAATGTTATCCCATAATTTAACTAAAACAGTAGTGGAAAACCTTCCTTATCCTCTTCAAAATAAACATATAATAGAAAATAACCGTGACTACTTGAAGGCTTTAGAATGATTAAAGTATTAGCTATTGGAAATACGCTGATGACAGATGATGGCGTAGCAGTATACGTTGTTAGAGAATTGACAAAAAGAGCAATTAATAATGAATCTCATATTGAATATATTATAGCCGAAACAGATGCAATGTACGCTTACAATCAGATTTCTGACCAAGATATAATAATTCTAGTTGATGCGATAATTCAGGATGAAGAAATAGGCTATATAAAGGTTTATAATCTTGAAGATATATCAAAAAACACATTTTCTAATAAGACAAATCATGATAGTGATGTATTGCATTTATGCCGACTATATAACAAAAACATTAAAGGATATCTTATTGGCATAAAAGTGGAAGAGATTAATTTTGGTCTGGGTTTAAGTAATGAGCTGACAAAAAAATTCATAGATTTATGTAATGAGATAGAAAAAATAATTAAAGCTATATCGGAGGGTTTTGTAAATGCATGATACGTTTTTAATAGAGAGATTATATGAAGGAATAAAAAGCCTATGTACGGAAAAGGATATACAGCAAGTAGACAAAATAGTAATTGAAGTAAATACAGACAGCCATGTTAATGATAAGTCTTTGCAGGATATTTTTATTTCAAGGCAATGCGAATTGATAACAGAGAATACTTCAATAATTATTGAAAGAACAGAGCTGGAGCCTTTAGTCGCTGTAATAAAAGAAGTAGAAGGTCAATAGTGACAAATGTTATAAGAAAAATAGTATATCTTACAGGCGCGGTTCAGGGCGTAGGAATGCGACCTTATATATATAATCTCGCATTGTCACTTGATTTAAAAGGAAAAGTTTGTAATGCCGCAACTACTGTTATTATAGATATTATTGGTTCAAAACATAGTTTAGAGAAGTTTATTAACGAGCTGAAAAACATTAACTTAGCAGGCTCAAATATAGAAAAGTTAGATATTATTGATGCAAATTATCTCTATTATGAAGATTTCAAAATTGAAAGGCATACCTGATAACAAAAATAAAGGTAATATTCCTAAAGATATAGCCTTATGCGAGAGATGCCTTGAGGAATTAAAGGACAAAAATAATAGAAGGCATAATTACCCTTTTACAAATTGCTCATACTGCGGTCCTAGATACTCAATAATAAATGATTTTCCCTACGACAGGGAAAACACTACAATGAATAAGTATGCTCAATGTAAGATGTGTAAAGATGAATATGTTAATAATATAAACAGAAGATTTTATGCGCAAACAAATTGCTGTCCCAATTGCGGACCTGTTCTTAAGCTAATTGATAATAGTGGCAAAACTTTATCTGGCAATCTCATAGAAATGTCTAGAATATACTTGAAAGAAGGAAAAATCATCGCCGTTAAGGGGATTGGCGGATACCATCTTGTATGCAACGCGGAGAATGAAAAAGCCATAAGCATATTAAGAGATAGAAAAAAAAGACCCCATAAGCCTTTGGCGGTTATGGCAGAGAACATTGATAGCATAAAAGAAATATGCTATGTAAACGAACAAGAAGAACAAGCGCTGAAAAGTCATATTAGACCCATTGTGTTATTGGATAAGAAACAAGAAATAAGCTTGCCTTATATCCTTGCCCCAAACCTTAACATACTTGGACTAATGCTTCCAAATTCTGCGCTGGACTATCTATTTTTTGATTCCGATATTAAATATCTGGTAATGACAAGCGGAAACATTAGCGGAGAAGGCATATGTTATGAAGACGATTATGCCTTTGACAGATTAAAGGGAATTGCTGATTATTTTCTTTATAACAACAGAGAGATAACTACACCCATAGATGACTCCGTTGTTAAGGTTGTATGTAACGAAGTAATGGTATCAAGACTAGCACGAGGCATAGCGCCTTTTGATATAGCGCTGGATTCAGAGGAAAAAATACTTGCTTTAGGAGCAGAACAGAAAGTTTCATTTTGCTTATTGCATAAAGGATATGCTCATTTAAGCCAATATTTTAACGCAGTCGATAATCTAAAGAGCAGAAAAGATTATCTTGATACCATAGCTAGAATGCTAAGATTTTATAATGTCAAATCGGATTATGTTGTTTGTGATATTCACACCGGTTATTCAACAAGCATTATAGCAAGAGATATGTCACAAGAAAGAATTTTTGTACAACATCATCATGCGCATATGGCAAGCTGCATGGCGGAAATCAATTTGGACGAAGAAGTAATTGGCGTAATTTATGACGGCACGGGTTTAGGCTTGGATAACGCTGTTTGGGGTGGTGAGTTTCTAGTAGGTAACAGATCTAATTTTAAAAGAGCGGGTCATTGGAGTTATGTAAATATACAAGGGTATGATAAAGCGGTTAAGAAAATTTGGAGATGCGCCTTTTCTTATCTATATTCTATTAAAATATCTTCGGAAAAATATATTAAAGGTATAAACTTAGCTGATTTCAAGATATTAGAATCTGCTATCAATAACAGTATAAATTGCACAGCGTCTTCAAGTATGGGCCGCTTATTTGATTGCGTTTCTGCGCTCGTGAAACAGATCCATACAGTCTCTTACGATGCCCAAGCGGCTATTGAATTAGAAAGCATTATTGATAAAAGAGTTTCAGGTTGTTACCAATATGAAATTATTACTGGCAATACATATAGAATAGATTATAAAAAAATACTTATGGGAATTGTGGAAGATATTGATAAAGATATAGACCGTTCAGTAATATCAGCCAAGTTTCACAATACAATCATTAATTCTACCCTTGAATTGGTGAAAAAGATATCCTCAGAAAGCGGAATAAAAAAAGTGATTTTAAGCGGTGGAGTTTTTGAAAACACTTATCTTCTCTCAGGAATATCAAAGGGTCTTATTAAGGATGGATATGACGTTTATTATAATACACAAACACCTATAAATGACGGCGGAATATCATTAGGTCAAATAGCTGTCGCAGCAGCAAGATTGAAGGAGGCGAAAAATGTGCCTTGCAATACCCGCTAAATTAATCGACATTGAAGACAATTATGCAATAGCCGATATTATGGGAATAAGGCAAAAAATAGATATCTCTTTATTAGAAGAGCCTTGCATCAATGATATGGTTATTGTTCATGCTGGTTATGCAATAGAAAAGATAGATATGAATTATTACCATTTTCTTTCTGATTTTTATTTAAAAGAACTAAAGGCTGAAAATGATAAATAAAGAAATGCTGGAGTATCTTAATATTTACATATCCAAAGCCTCTGAACTTGAAATAAAGATTATGGAAGTATGCGGAACGCATACAAGAGCTATAGCTAAATCTGGTATAAAACAGCTTCTCTCTGAAAATATATCATTGATTTCAGGGCCTGGTTGTCCTGTTTGCGTGACTGATGATTCTTATATAGATTTATTAATGGACATATCAAGAGATAACAATATCATTTTGGTTAGCTTCGGCGATATTATAAACTATAGAATAAAAGAGAATTCTCATAATAACATCAGTATTGCTTATTCGCCTAAAGAAGCGCTTAACATTGCAAACGAAAATAAGGATAAACTAATTGTTTTTGCCGCCTTCGGCTTTGAAACCACTGCGCCAATAATAGCATCTTTAGTTATTGAAGCACAAAGTAAAAATATCAATAATATAACTTTTCTTACAGCTTTAAAGGTTATGGAACCGGTATTAAGATATATATTAGATAATAAATTAAACAAGATAAATGCACTAATATTGCCAGGACATGTCGCAACGATAACAGGCTCAAATCACTTTAATTTTGTAAGTGAGGATTATAATATCCCATCGGTAATATGCGGTTTTGAAAGTTTAGATATAATTTCGGGAATAACAATGCTATTAAAACAAATTACCGAAAAAGACTTCAAATTAAACAATTTATACCAAAGATGTGTTAGAAAGGAAGGCAACACAAAAGCCCTTTCCGTTATGAATAAGGTTTTTGAAAAGGCTGAGGGTTTTTGGCGTGGAATAGGAGTAATTGAACAATCCGGATTAACCATAAGACAAGAGTATGATGAGTATAACGCAATGAAAAGATTAGGCATACAGCTAAAAAATGTTGAAAGTTATGAGTGTAAGTGTTCAGAAATACTATTAGGATTGAAATCTCCTAAACAATGTGTTTTCTTTGGCAAAGAATGCACTCCGGATAAACCCATTGGCCCTTGTATGGTGACATCTGAAGGCGCATGCGCAGCTTATTATAAATATGGAGATTCATATGGAAGATAAAATTCTTTTATCACATGGCGATGGCGGTTATCATACCTCTAAACTTATTCAAGATATTTTCAGTTCTTATCTTTATAATCCCAAAAGTATAAGTTTGGATTCCTATATTTTTAATAATGCAAACAAGCTAGCTTTCACAACTGACAGTTTTGTAGTAAAACCCTTGTTTTTCAGAGGCGGTGATATAGGGAAATTATCCATATGCGGAACGATTAATGACCTTGCAACAGTTGGCGCATCACCTCTATATATTAGCGCAGGTTTTGTTATTGAAGAAGGTTTTAGCATATATAATTTGAAGAGAATAGTGAAATCAATGAAAGAAATTTGTGATAAGACTGGCGCTCAAATTGTGACAGGTGATACAAAAGTTGTGGAAAAGGGTTCTGTTGATGGTCTGTATATAAATACTTCAGGCATAGGGCAGGTAAGCGAGCATTTCTCATATCAGAATTTAGAATTAGGTGATGAGATTATAATAACAGGCGGAATAGCAGAACACGAATCAGCGATAATGTTAGACAGACTAGCTATGAAATTTACCACAGATTTAATCAGCGATTGCATGCCTTTGAATGGTATAATAAATATTCTCGGTGAAGATATCAAATATGTAAAGCTAATGAAAGACCCAACAAGGGGAGGGCTTGCTACTATTTTGAACGAAATAGCTCCGAGCGAGAAGGTAGGCATTGAAATTACTGAACAATCAATACCTATTAAAGATAAAGTAATGGCAATTAACAACATCTTAGGTATAGACCCTCTATATCTAGCTAGTGAAGGAAGAATGGTGATATTTGTCAAAGGCGGTTATGGCGATAGAATATTGAAACTGCTTAAAAAAAATGGTTTTGATGAAGCTGTT
>DUON01000016.1 GCA_012838805.1 Clostridiales bacterium | reverse complement strand
TTTTATGATAAGCGACATAGAAAGAGACTGCTGGAGTCTTTTCAAGGCTTAAGTTCAATACTCTCACGGCTTTTTGCTCAAAGGCGTCGATATCTTTTTGCTTATTCAAAAATATCGATATTTCCATAATCGCCTTTTTTAAGGGTGAGATGTCTCTGGACCTTATGAACCTTTCCATAAGATTAAAGAAGCCCATATCTTCTTTATGAAGATACTCTTCTATGACTTCTTCTATTGACTGGTTAAAAATCAAATTGGATTCTTTTTCATCAGCTACTTCAAAAGAGGGGTCATAGCCGATTTGGGCATAGAACATCTTAAATATATTATAGAAAAAGCTGTCTATGGTAGAGATATTGCTAAAATCGATTAGGTCCAGCTGTTTCTTAAGGTGTATGTTATCGCCCCCTTCGCGCAATTTCTCAAAAAGCTGTTTTATCAGTTTTTCTTTCATTTCAGCGGCGCTGGCTTTGGAAAAAGTGATGATAAGAAAACGGTCTATATTGTGACCTTGATCCAAAAGCCTTATTACCTTTTCCAGCATTACAGTTGTCTTGCCCGTTCCAGCCGAAGCACTGACCAGCATATTCCCGCTGTCGTCAAGCACGCTTTTTTGGGCATCTTTCCATTCAATCTTAGCCATCTTTTTCCTCTAAACAAAAGATATCTTTCTGCACCGCTCTTTGAGTTCTAAACTTTTTTTCCTCAGCTGGGCAATGATTGGTATAGGCGCACATTTCGCACACGTTTTCCACAGGCGCTTTATTTATATTCCCCCAAGAGATTTCTTGAAGAGCGTTTTGTATGAGTTTTTCTACATAAGAACATATGCTTTGAAAATCCTCCAAGCTAAGCTTATTCTTGCTGTCGCTTATTATCTTATCAAGCTCCTTGTTTGGGTTCGCGGTCAGACCAAGTATTTGAGACTTGACTTTTTTACCGCTCTTTATCGCCAAATCTATAAAAACTCTATCCAATTCTCTTATCGTATCTATGGATTGGTCAACCTGTCCCTTAAATACAAACCTCTCTCCTTGGGCTCTATAACCATCTCTTATGGGAAGATAAAATACCCCTGCGGGAACAAACCCGTTTTGCATAAATACGCACAAATACACATAAAGCTGAATCTTATTTCCAAAATATATATCCTGAAGTTTTCCTTCTTCCCAACCAGTCTTATAATCAATGATGACCGCTTTGTCATTGTACACATCCACTCTGTCGATTTTGCCTCGCACAAAAAATTTCCCATTATCTGTCTGAACTGTCAAGGCTTTGAATTTTTGGTTGTGTTCGCTGAAATATAGCTCAATGTACTTTGGCGTAAAACATGAATTTTTGACATTTTCGGACAGTTTCATTATGGCAAAAAGAGATTCTTTCTTTATATTCTTAAGGATTGCCTTGCCCAGTTCGTCTTGAGAAAAACGCTTGACTAATTCCTCTTCAAAGACTTTCTCCACGGCTTTTTTTGCCTCTTTTTCTATCTCTTTGTCGTCAAACTCTCTTATTCTCCCCAAAGTGCTTTTGAAATAAGTCTCCAAGATATTGTGTATTATTATTCCCGCCTCCCTAAAACCTAAGTCGGGGACGGGCTTTTCCTTTATCCGCAAACCGTATCTCAAAAAGTGGATATATGGGCATCTGAAATAGCTTTCCAGCTGGCTTACGCTCGTTATGTAAGCGCCGTCTTGGTTCTTGAAATAATAGTCTTTAAGATTAGAAAAATCTTCTTTTGTCGGCTTTAATTTATCAAGCTTTTCTTGAAAGCCGTTTTGTATAAGAAAATCCCTGACCGTATGGCGGTATTTTAAGGGAACGCCGCCGATTATATATTCATAAAAAGCGTTGTCGGGCGTCGCCAAACGATAAATCAAGGCTTGTTCTTCGTCAAAGCCCTTATGCTCGATTTCTGAAGATATATCCTTGTCCAGCAGGTAGCTAAGCTCCTTTATTGCCTCGCCGTACTGCATGACTTGCCCTTGCAAGCTGTAATGTGAACAGCTGACATAAAGGCGATCTGCTTTTACAATAAGGTCAAGCGCCAAAAACTGTTCAAAGGCATTGCTTTCAAGAGGATTGGGCTTGAGCTCTATCCCATACTTTTTTAAGGTCAGAATATCGGCATAAGTGATTATTGTCTGCTCCTGATTTTTGAAAGGGAAAAAGCCCTGATTTGCACCTACTATAAACAAGATGTCGTTATGGCTGAATTTGCTTTCTCTTGTGTTCCCCACAAATACACTGTCTATGTATTGGGGTAAAAGCGCTATCTCCAGATTATTAAGCCCCGCCGCGAATATTGAATAGTACTCATCCAAACTCATGCTTTCGCCGCCCATAAGCTCTTTTATCTCCTCAATCAGCTCCACAATTTTTTCATGGCTCTGTTTTGACGCTTCCAAGCTTGGGTGGTTGATTTGATAGTCTAAATCTTTATCAGCACAAAGTTGCAAAATAAAATCTGATATCTGACAGGCATTGGATAGTTTTGACGCCTTATGCCTAATATCCATAAGCCTGTTTCTTATGCCCTCAAAACGGCTATAATCTCCCAAAGAGAACTCTTTTAGAAACCTATTATAGCTGATATTGTACTCCAAACAATAGTTTTCAAACGCTTCCGCCGTTGAATTCTCTATGCCAAAATATGGATGTTTGACAAGTTCGGTCACATCCTCTCTGCGATAGTTGTATATAAGCGTCTCCATGACAGCTGTTATAAATCTTGCGGTAAGGCTGTCTTTTGAAGAATATCTTTGGTCTATAAAATACGGTATGCCGTATCTGTCGAAGATATCGGCTATACATTTTTTATAATCGTCGTTGCAGCATACCAAAGAGATATCCATAAAACGCTTGCCATTTTTTATGTGATAAATTATTTCCCTTGCTACTGCCTTAATCTCTTCATAAGGATTCTTTTGACTGAACAATGTCACCTTGTGTGTGTCTTTTGAGATGCTTTTTTTGGAAGAATACGCAAAAAATTCTCTATGCAAAAAGTCAAAAGGAGCTTCCAGTCTTTCAAAGACCAATTCCTCATGAACCTTAATATTTTTGTCCAGAGCGTATTCCTTTAAGGCGCTTATCTGCAAGGTGGGGAACAACGCCTTATTTCCTCCGCCGCTGTCCCAAGCCGCCGCTATGTTCACGCTTTTGCAGTGGGCAAGCGCTTCTTTTATTATATCAAGCTGTTTTTGGGAATAGACATTGAAGCCCGCGACATAGATATGGCTCTTTTTGATATGCGCATTGTCTTTCATGGCGTCTATAAAGGCGTCCAGCCTGGAGATAGTGTCCGAATAGGAAGAGTTGAGCAAGCTCTCGTATTTTTTATAAATCAAAGCTATGTCTTTATACTTGGCTCTTTTATTCTCGGGCATAAGCGCTATGGTGTCGGTTAGCGCCTTTTGAGAGATACAGGAATTCCTAAAAGACGCCACTACGGCGAACATCTCTTTGGCAAAACCTATGGAGAAAGTCATATTGTTGAAGTAGACGAAGTCTTTTTTTGTTTGGTCGATAGCTTTTTTCATAAGCATGACCGTCGCCTCTTTTGATAAGAACCTTTTTTTCAAATTCAAGCTCTTTTGGGCAAGGCGTGAAAAGCTCACGACATCTATATTAAAACTGCCTTTAAGGTTGAGTTTTTCATAGATTTCTTTTTCCACCGAAAGGGTGTATCTGTCGGGAACTATGAATATATGGCTTGACCCAGCTTGGTTGTTTAAGCGAAGCCTGTTTATGGCCGCAGAGGTCGCGGCGGTGGTGGTGTTGGATAAAAAAATATTTAATACCATATTCAAATGTTAGCACAAACATAAGTCTTTTTCAATGGTTTAATGTCCCCGTAAAAGTACAGAAGAAAACGGTATATAGCCTTTTTATAAATAAATATAAAACTTTTCATTAAACCATAATAATTGACTTTTCAAAGTATAAAGATTATAATATGAAAAAATATTGAAAGGTGACAATACTGGGATATGAAAAAGATATTACTGATTATGCTTGTTTGCGTTTTGGCTTTGTTTTCTTTTACCGCTTGCGGCGGCGGGGAGATTCCTCCCGGCATCGCTTGGGCGAATAAGGAAATTTTAACATATCAAGTAAAGGACAAAGGCCAAGACATCGGGGAGCTGGAAATTATCACACAGAGAATCTCCAAAGACGACGACAAATATATAGACGGCAAACTCTATAAGGACGCCAACCACAAAATAACCATGACATATGCTTTCCAAGACCAAACTTTGACCGTAACCAGCCTTATGAAAGGCATGCGGCCGCTCGCCACCCTTAAGAGCGTAAAGACTGAAGAAAAAGAATATGTCTTGTCAAGTTATTATTCGGGGAAATACTATCATTACAGCCTTGACCAAAAAGGCGAAAAGTCTTCAAAAAGAATAAAAGTAAAGGGCGAAGTGGTTGACAACGATATTATGTATATGTATCTAAGATGTTTTGACATCTCTTCAGGCTTTGTAAAGATGCTGAACATTCCCGACCCTTTCAATAACGATATCCAAAGCTTAACCGCAAGAAGAATAGGCTCTAAAAAAATCTCAGTTCCTTTCCCCGACGAAGAAAAAGAAGTGGACACCGTTGCTATCCAAATTTCAAGAAACACCGCTCCCGTCGGCGAACCTCTCTTTGCCTATTACACACCCGAAAAGGACGAATACAATATAGGAAGCTTTGCTTCCCTTGACAACAGCAAGAAGTTTCCCGTAAGAATTATTGAAAACAACCTAACCTATGATTTAATAAAAATAAGTGTAGAATAAAACTTTTCTAATCGAAAAGGAAGCTTGCCTGAAAGTTTTTTCGAAAATAGATGGATTTTTACTGATTCTCTTTAATCGAAAGCAAGAATAGCCAGCTATTATCAAGATAAAAAGCTTGGAATAGCTGGCTTTTATATTTTAGTGTTTGGTATCTTTTTTGGTCTATATACTAAATCACTTCATCATAATTGACAACATATAATGGAGTAAAAAGAGGTGATTAAATTGAACGATATTGATAACACAAATATAAATCAAGAGCCTATATATGAAAAAGACCGTAGAATAGAATATTTTATAAAGTTACTTGAGAAAAAAGGTTTTATTGTACAAGAAGGAAAGATACAGTATATTGATATATTAAAGCTGGTAAGCGAGGGGAAATGCAGCTCAGCTTTAGGGAATATTGTAGGAGCGCCCTATGCAACCTATATCCTTCCTCCCGCACCAAATCAAATGCCGTCCCCCGCGCAAAGACCGCCAAAAGGCTATGACCCTGACAACCCAAGCAATTATCCGCCTAATTTAGATTTTGTTCAGACGGGAGTGCATTATAAGCTTCGTTCGGACGAGGCAATCGTTCTGATTGGGCAAACACCTCCGCCGTCAGCTTATTTTTGTTTCAGAAGCTATCTGGCGTTAGTTGAAAATAAACCAGAAAAAGACTATCGGGATAAAGTTACGGACGGCGATGACTTAACAGGCTATTACCACTTTATAGGCGCCAGTTTAGGTGACCAGATAAACAATTACTTTATCTGGACAAACAAAACTCCCTATGGAGCTTTCGGAAAACCTTTTGACGCTTCAACAATCATCATCACCACTGCCGACAAAAGAATAAACCAACAAATGCGTGATGCGTTGAATGTTTCGGGTTTTTGTCATAGTATTATGAATAATGACAATATCCCCTTGGACCTTGTCAATATGGGGCTGGAAAAGGGCAAAGATCATTTTTCGTTCGTCATGAGGGCTAACATTTTTCAAGATTCGCTTGCAGGCTGGGATTATATTTATAACATAGAAAAATACTTTACCGTATTACGCATTATCCCCCAAAAGCCATATCCTTGTTCACACCCCTGGTCCATACCAAAAATGAGAACAAGGGAAATTTGCACTAATGAATTTCAAGTGATTCCTACCGCAAGGAACACGCTTGATTATCTAAGAAATCAAATTTTCAAAAAATACAAAAATTCGCAATATCATGTCATAGATTTGGATTTTAATCTTGCAGCAATTGAAAACTATGAGAGTATATTACAGGATGTAAATACTTGGATCGATAACAAAGATACTATCTATGTTAAAACGGAAAGTTTCCAATTCGATTCTGATGATGATTTTTTAATTGTATATGGCGTCAATAGCACACAAACGGGATTTGCGGATTTTATCAATGTGAGCTTGTACGGTGACGAGCTATGGAACGGAGTTGCAGGAACGGTGTTTTCAGATGAACTCCAGTACCCTGCAAGTGAATATTTTCCTGAATGTGATAAAAACGGCAAAAATTATTATGTAATGAAACTGGCAAGACAATCCACCGAAGGAAATGAAGTCATTATACCTTATAGTACCGACAACCCAAAAGGATTTGCTTATGGAGTTGATAACAATCAAAAGGTATTTTTGGTCATTAGAATGTATATCAACCAAAAAACCAAGGTTGCTTCAGCTCCCTTCGATATTATCTGGGGTCATGCAATCCTATTTAAGAAAAGAAAATGACACAAACACTAAGTCGAAAATAAAATTATTTTATGGGATTTCAAAAACGCCCTCACAAAGGAGAGCGTTTTTTTTCTTATGGTTATATCTTATGACTTAAATTTATTTTATTCCCAATTCTTTTAATAGGTTCTTCATTTTCTTAGCGTTTTTAACTGCCGCTTCGTTGGCTTTTTCAGCGTTGTGCTCTTCAGTAAAGTCCGTATATGCTTTATTTTTCATGTTCTCAATCAGCTCTTTTTCAATCAGCTGTCTATGTGTCGTACCCTTGGAGTCCAAAACTGTGTCGATGCCTATTATGCCATTTTCGTCCACCGCTCCGTCCTCAAAGGGAATGAAAGAAACCATCATAAGGTGTATGCCATAGCTGGTGAAAGCGTATCCCAAATACGGATTTCCATTGTCGTCCGTCAAGAAAGCGCTTCCCACTTCGGGGTTTTCTGCAAACAGCTTTCTTGCAAGTCCGGGGAAGTCGTCGCCGTCATATCCATGCGCGATGCCCTCGGGCGGTATCAAATATCCCGTTGCGGAAGTCATTGCTCCGCCGTCGTCATTATAGAGAGCCATATATTTTTTGAAAATCTCCAGCCTTTCTTCGGGGGCAGCCGCCAAAAGCTCGTCGGATATTCTCTTATATATGCCGTTCTCGCCAAAAAGCTCTTCTTCAAGGTTCTCGGGGTCAAAGGCAAGTGAGGGGCAAAGACCATCTCCCTCATAGATGCATTCGCCTTCGTTATACTTGTGTTTTGGACAATCAAATTCAGGGTCATAGTTGGGGTTTGAACGACTGGTCTTGGTATATTTTGCGACCTTGTCCCTTAAAAGCCAAAGTTCGTCTTCGTCTCTATCGCCCTTATCTCTTTCTATAAAGGAATTTTGCTGTTCGTCGAACTTAAACAAAATATGGGTTATTGCAAAGAAGTCCTTAAGCTCATAACCCTCATCCGCCAAAGCTTCAAGGGGAACATAATACACTTTTTGTAAATTCATAGTGCCGTCTTTCAAGCTTCCGCTGAATTTCTTTACTTTATCGTCGCTGGAAGTAAGGATAGAGTATTCTTCCTTTTGTTTTTTAACAAGCACATCAAATTGTTGTTCCACCGCTTGTTTTAGAGACTCATTGGTCAAGTCTTCCACCGCCGCCAAGCCAAGCTCATGTCTAACTGCTTCAAGCACCTGGCTTTCAAACTGATTTCTATAATAATAGTCCAAGCCTTCCTCGTCAAAGTTGATTTTCATGGCTCTTTTTGCCTGACGGAATTGGCGGTATGCTTCCTGTTCCTTAATCGTCAGAGTGCGGGAAGGGGTATGCTCGAAGAATTCGGCGATATTTTCTTCCGCGATATCCGCAAGAGCCTTATATCTGTCGGAAACTTGACCTTCAAGCTCGTTTTCTTCTTCCTCTTTTTCGGGTGTTCCCCGTGGAACAACAATCTTATACTCCACGCTGGGGGTCTTATGAATAATATAGTCCGTCTCGCCGTCCGCAGTCGTTATGGGTTCCTCAAATACCACCACTATCTCTTTGGTCACCACTTTTTGGGATTTTTCTTCCGAACTAAGCTCGGTCGTAAAAGCCTTGTCTTTATCGTACATCGTAGAGGACACAGGCATAATGACTGACTCTTCCTCGTCTTCCTTGGATAAAAAGATTTCTATCTTTATTTTGCTTTGGTCATAATCCTCATTTAATAGGTATTCTTCTTTAAGCGAACCTTCAACAAGCTCTACCTTATCTACGGAAAAACCGTTTTCGATATAGTCTTCAACTTCTCTTCTCGCTTCGGCGATTAGTCTTGTCCTTTGCTCCTGTTCGTACTCGTCTATATAGCCTTGGATTTCTTCTTCAAAAGTCTTGTTTACGGAGGCTATCGCCTTAAACCTTTCGGCAAGGGTCAAGACACCTTCGGGCTTGGTCGCGGGGATATCCATATTATTGGCGACCATGACATCCTTTCTGTGGTCCAGTGATTTCAAATAGACCATGCCTTTAATTATCAGATACTTTTGGTTAATCATATAGTCAAGTATTTCGGGAATAAAAGTCTCCATTTCGGGCTGATAGCCGTATTGGGAATACTGACGAAGCATATAATTAGCGTAGGAAAGCAATTCGTTTTTTGACACCGTAAGCGTTATGCCGTCCGAAGCCACCGTAGCAAGTATCTCATTGGCGGCCCTTTCTTCATTTTTTCTGACCAGCGAACAGCTTGAAAAGACCATCGCAAGCATAATTACCAATATAATAAATGCTATTATTCTCTTCTTCATTTAAGTTCTTAACTCCTTATTTATGCCAAAGGTTGAAATTTGTATGCCTAATTATACATCACATATATTATAAAGACAAGTTATTTTACTAATATATAATCAATAAAAAATTATTTATCTCTTATACATCTTGCCGATAGAAAAGCTGAAAGGACTTAACTTTGTTTGTTCGCCAAAGTTAAAAATTCCATTACAAGCTTTATTCTGGCGGACAAGGACACGCCCTCTTTCTTAAACATCACGCACGGCGGACTTGTGGGGAATAATACGGCATAGTCTTTCATTCTGCTTATCGCATCAATAATCCTTGCGTTCCCCAAACAGCTGTCGTCATAAAAATAAATACCCGCACCCTTTTCACCGATAGTAATTTTTCTGATGTTTAAGTTTTGTCCAAGGTTTTTCATAACACCTAAAATAATTATGTTCATAACGCTCTTAGGCGGTTTTGAATACAGCTTTGTAAGCTCATCAATGAATTCTTTCGCCTCGGCGGGGCCGGATAACGACGACACCCTTTTATAGAACTTTATTCTCTCCTTGTTTGCGGAAATATAGTCCTCGGACAAGACGCTGTCCCCTTCCACATCCAATTCGATTTCCTTTCTTTCAACAATCTTCTTGCCTCGGGCTTCGTCTATGCTTTCTTTTATCATTCTGCAATACATATCATAACCGATTTTTTCCATCTGTCCTGACTGTTCTCTGCCCAAAACATTGCCCGCGCCCCTTATGTCAAGATCTCTCAAAGCAATCTTAAGCCCACTGCTCAAATCGGTATATTCCATAAGCGCTTCCAGTCTTTTGACGGCGTTTTCGGTAAGGACCTTTCCCTCTCTAACAGTAAAATATGCATAAGCCTGAGTGCTGCTTCTTCCTACCCTGCCCCTTAATTGATACAGCTGGCTCAAGCCCAAAGTATCGGCGTCAATGACTATCAGCGTATTGGCATAGGGAAGATCTATGCCGTTTTCTATTATTGTCGTGGATATGAGAACGGACACCTCACGGTTATAAAAACTCTTTATCTTTTTCTCCAACTGATTAGCAGGCATCTGCCCGTGGGCATAAATCACAGTTACCTTATCCCCCAATAGAGCTGCAATTTTTTTATAAAACGCCTCTATTGTGGCGACCTTGTTATATAAAATAAAAACTTGTCCGTCCCTTGCTACCTCCCGCATAACCGCATCCATTATCAAGCTATCCGAATACTCGGTGACATAGGTCTCTATCGGGATTCTGTTGACGGGAGGGGTCTCCAAAATAGAGATATCCCTTATTCCCGACAAGGACATATGCAAGGTTCGGGGTATAGGGGTTGCGGTCAGACTCAAAACATTGACATTGCTCCTTAAGGTCTTTATCTTTTCCTTATGCTCCACCCCAAAACGCTGTTCCTCATCCAGCACCAAAAGCCCCAAATCATGAAAAACCACATCTTTACTAAGCAGTCTGTGGGTGCCTACAATGATATTTATTTCGCCATTTTTTATTTTTTCAAGGTTTTGTTTTATCTTGGAAGAACTTACAAATCTGTTCAAAAGAGCAATTTTGATTTTATAAGGGTTGAGTCTCGCCATAATTGTATTATAGTGTTGCTGGGCAAGAATGGTGGTGGGAGCAAGTACAGCCGCTTGCTTACCCTCAATAACCGTTTTGAATATGGCTCTTATTGCCACCTCGGTCTTGCCATAACCCACATCTCCGCAAAGCAGTCTGTCCATAATTTTGCCCTGCTCCATATCACTTTTTATCTCGTTGGTGGCGGTTATTTGGTCGACAGTCTCCTCAAATTCAAAGTTATCTTCCATTTCCTTTTGCCAAGGAGTGTCGGGCTGATATTTGTGTCCCTTTAGCCTTAGTCTTCTTTCATACAGCTCCATAAGGTCAATAGTCATCTTCTTGATAGATGCCCTTGCCCGCTTTTTGACCTTTTCAAATTCCGCACCGCCAAGCTTGTGAAGAGTAGGCTTGTCCGCACCGCTGTATTTTTCTAAGGAATCAAGCTGTCCTGCAGGTAGATACAATCTGTCGCCGTCCTTATAAAGCACCACATAAAAGTCCTTTTCTCCGCGTGAAGTCTTGACTCTTTGCATACCTTCAGATATGCCGATACCGTGCTTTTCATGCACTACATAGTCGCCTTTTTCCGGCAAAACAAAGTCGCTTCTCTTTCTTGTCTTAAGGGAAGTTTGCCTTTTCCTTTCAATATCATCAGTTCCAATGACCACAAGCTTGTCAGCGTTATAGACAAAACCCGTGGGAATTTCTTTTTCAATGACATTGACATCGGCGGGAGGGTCTCCGTATCTGTACTTTTTGGCGCCGATAAAGTTATCTTTCAAGTTCTTGATAAAATTTTCTATATTATACGCTTTGCAATGTATAAATACTTTTGCGCCGTTTGAAGCGTAATTTTTTATATCCTCGCAAAGCTGGGCAAAATTGTTATAATACTTGGGAAGAGACTGGCTTTTGATATTAAATACTTCTTGGGGCTCAAATACGGGATTGGACGAAGTGACAAGAGAGAAACCAAGCTTGACATACTCTCTTAACAAATCATATATTTCTTGGGGTTTCAAAAGTGCGTTTTGATGCTGGCGGACGGCTTGCCCGCCCTCGATAAAGCTCTTGACCCTTGTCAAATGTGAATTATACGATAGCTTTAATTTGTCGTCTATTGTTCTCAAATCGTCAAAGACTATAAGAGAGTCTTTGTCAAGATAATCAAAAATAGAAGACATCTGCTCCTTAAAGAAAGGCAAAAGCCAATATAGAGAGGGATTGGACGGAAAAGAGGAAAATCTTGCCTTCATCTCAAAAAGCAATTCGCCAAGCTTAAGCTTGGCGTTTTTTCTTGCATTTTCTATGGACTTTAGAATACCGCTTGCTGACTTTTGGTCTACCAAAATATCGCTTGCGGGGAATATCGTTATCTCTTTTAAGTCGCCTATGGCTTTTAAGTTTTCAGGGTCATAGTACTTTATTTTCTCTATTTGATTGTCAAAAAGCTCTATTCTATACGGCATTTCTTCATTATAGGAATATATATTTATGACATCGCCTCTTGCGGAAAAACAGCCTCTGTCCTCGGGGCGTTCCACTCTTTTATAACCTATTGTGACAAGGTATTCAAAAAATTCATCCAGCACCAAAACATCGTCTACCTTGTAGGTCTTTATCGCATTCTCAAAAAGCTCTTTTTGGGGATAGAACTGCATAATGCCTTCAGCGGAAATTATTGCCCCGCGCACTTTTTTTTGTGTGATATCCGCAAGCGCCTTTAACCTTTGACCTAAGGAATAAGAGGAAACTGTCTGATTGTTTATTAAGACATCGTCCCTTTCAAAGATTATGGGGACGGGTTCGCCGATATAGGCTGAAATAATATTTTGGGCTCTTCTTGCCGCCAAACGGTCAGCGACCACATAGAGAAAAAATCTGTCAAAATTGGATGCGATATGGTATCTTGCGTTTTCAACCGCATAAAAAACCGTCGTGGACTTTCCAAGGTCAATCGCGGTCTTTATATCCTTAAGTCTTTTGCCTATCTTATCTAGACTAAAATATTCCTTAAAAGTCATTTAATTCGTGTTCAAATTCCTCATTGTTTTTTCAAAATCTTTGTGTTCGATATACGATAAAATCTCGTCCGCAGTCTTTTCAAAAGAGGTTTGGAAAAAGGGCATATCGCTTTTGGGAATCTTTGTCAAAACATAGTCTTTAAGGTCCGAGCCCTCTCTGCCAATACCTATTCTTATCCTCATAAAATCTCCGCTTGACACCATCTCCACAATATTTTTCATACCGTTATGGGTGCCGGAACCGCCGTTTTTCCTCGCTCTTATTTGATATCTTGGCAAATCGATATCGTCATAGACCACTATAAGGTCGTCCAAATCCGCCTCGTATCTTGCCAAAAGACTTTTGACGGCTTGTCCGCTCAGGTTCATATATGTTACGGGTTTTGCTAAGATTATTCTCATGCCGTCCTTATTAAATTCCCCCACCAAAGAAGAACACATGGCTTTTTTGCATTTGACGCCTGTCTTTTGTTCAAGCGCCTCTATGACCTTATAGCCCATATTGTGAAAGGTGTCTTGATATTTGTCGCCGGGGTTTCCTAATCCCACGATTATTAAGGTTTCTTTCTTCTCTCTTTGAAAAAATCTTTTAAGATTAAACCGCATACATCCTCCATTATGCCGCCATATACCTTTACTCTGTGATTAAATCTCTTGTCCTCGGGCAGATTGTATAAAGAGCCGCAGCAGCCGAACTTGGGCTCTTTGGCTCCATAAAAAAGTCTTTTGACACGATAGTTGATTATCGCCCCCGCACACATGGCGCACGGCTCAATTGTGACATACAGATCACAATCGTTTAGGTATTTTTCGCCAAGCTTTTTACACGCCTTGTCCATAGCCACTATTTCAGCGTGTAAAAGAGCATTGTTTTTGCACTGTTTTTGATTATGCGCTCGGGCGATAATTTCACCGTCTTTAACCACCACCGCACCGATAGGAATCTCTTCCTTTTGGGCGGCAAGTTTTGCCTGCCTTATCGCTTCAAGCATAAACTTCTCTTGCATTTCTACCCCAGTTTACAAAAAAGTTCCAGACTCCCCCTATGCCTTTTCACAAGATTTTCAAGCTCGCCCATAGGATACGGGTGAGGAAACCTGTCTTCCCCCACCTCTATTGTTATGGAAAACTTATTTAGTTTGTCCACCGCATAGTCCTTTAAGCCGCCTGCAGAGCCTTGACTGGTCTTAAGCTCGTATCCCAAAAAATCCGCCACCTTTTGAGCCTTTTTTTTGTGCTTTAGGTTGTCGCCAAAACCGTAAAAAATCTCCTCTCCTTTGCTGTGATAGGCGACTATCATATTATAGTCTTTTTTATTTATAAGTTCAACTATTGCTTGTGTCTCTTTTTCGCTGTGCGGATAAGGTCCGATATAATTTGCGGATGCGGGATAGAGGATATTTTGTTCCCCTCCGCCCCAGTCGGCATCAAAATTGACATTGAGGTCCACGCCCCTTATGTTTGCTTTCCAAAGCGAAAAATCCTCGCTGTTTTGGTTAAGCCGCAATAGTTCCTCGCATAATCCCTTATTATCGAACATACCAAGCCCTAGCCTACTAAGCAGCATTCCGTCTATATTTAAGACGGGCACACAGTCTATCAAGCACTCTCCGTCATACTCTTTTATCAATTCGAACAATAGATATGATGTTATGTACTCCCTTGCATGCACTCCGCCCACAAGCAAAATCCGCTTGTTATTCTCTCGCCCTTTTGTTATAACGGGAATGGGATAACCTAAATATGTGACGCCGATATAGCCTACATCCCCGCCCAACATCTCGACATATTTTTCAATTTCTTGATAACTCTTCATATTAGAGTATAATATGAAGAGTATATACATTATGCTATTTATGGTAAGTTATATTGTTTATTATTGTTATTGCCCTATAAATCTGTTCAATTAGAATCACTCGCATAAGCTGGTGGGGATATGTAACTTTTCCAAAAGAAACTATTAAATCAACTTGTTTTTTTAAGCTCTCGTCCACTCCTTCGCTGCCGCCTATTATCAATGAAAAACAGCTTATGCCCTCCAAGAGCTTTTTTGAAAATACAGCGGAAAATTCCTCTGACGAAAGCAGCTTCCCCTTTATATCAAAAAGTATTGAATAGCCCTTTATTTTTTTAATTATGTTCTTGATCTCTTCTTCCTTAGTCCTTGCCTCAGGCGTCTCAATAATATTCAATTTGCAAAATCTGCTAAGCCTTTTTTGGTATTCCTTTATGGCATCCGTCCAATATTTTTCCTTAAGGCTGCCGACGGCAATAAGATTAATTGTCACCTAAGCGTCCCCCAAATAAAGGTAAATATGGTGACTGAACACGCCATGACGGCAGCGGCTATGACCAACCCATATTCCCAAAGTTTCGCCTTATACGCTGCGGGGGCTGGCTTTTTTTCTATTTCATATAAGCCATATATGCTCTCAAATGAATCCTTGAATTCAGGCTGTGGTTCTTCCAAATTCTTTTTATTCAGCCTTGCAATCAGCCTTAATAGCCACGCAATAACCAATCCCGTAATTATCCATGAGGCAAAGAGTATAAAAGCGTTCTGTGTTACTGCATTCATTAAAGCTGAATAACCTGCATAAATCACGCCGTTTTTCTGAGAGGAATACTCCATAAGCACGCTCAATAAGTTGTTGACAAAATGAACAATTATGCTGGGCCATATGTTTCTGGTCTTTACTGCCATATACGCTAAGACAAGCCCGCCCACAAAAGTATAGACCGTTTGCATGATGTTCTGATGAAAAAGTGCGAACATAAGCGCCATAATAAGAATCACTTTGTTATGGTTTTTTTCATGCTCAAAAATCCTCATCAAAAGCCCTCTGTTTGTGAATTCCTCAAAGAATCCGGGCAGAATCGCCACAGTAATAATCTCCATAAGAAGCACTTCCCACCCCGAATAAATAGTCCCTACGCTGGTGGTTATGCGGGTAAACCCCAAAAGCTCAAGTATGCTCCTTGAAATGGTAGACACGCCGATTGTGCCATAATAGAACAGAAATCCCATAACTACGGCGATAACATAGGTGGCGGGGTGCAGCCTTTTGGTAAGATAAAAGCCTTCTATGACATCGTTCCCTATCCATAATTTATATAAAATGAAAGGCAAAAGTCCCATGCCCAAAAGCTGTATCAACAAGCTGAACACCCAGTTTGTGGCGTTTGCGGACAAGGACAAATAGTTAAAAAGTATTCTGATGCCTATCTGCCACAATATGGTTATGAAAAATATGGCTCCCAGCTTAAAAGTCTTTGTCATCCTATCTCCTTATTTTCAGGGCTTATAATAGTATCGTCAACAACCATAACCCTATTATTACTGCTAACATGATTTTTATTACATTATTTATTCTTCTGGTCTTGGGAAACTGTGCTTTGAAAAAGTCCAGTCTCTTTTTGTTTTCGCCTTTCTTAAAGGTATTTATTATCGCAATAAAAGTGTTTGAAACTTCCCTCTTTACGATAGAAAAAGCGTTCTTTAGTTCCCTTTTTTCAGCCTTTTGGGTAGCCACGGCTACAAATTCGTCCTTTTCAGGCTGATATTCATATACTATAATGTCGCTTGAACTTTTGACATCTTTGATAAGTTTTCTTACCGCCAACACAAAAATAAAAAGACCTATAACGCACATCGGCACAAGTACAGCGAACGTGGCGAAGTTGAAACCAAGATTTTTGAAAAACGGTATGACGGCGGGTAAAAATAAAGCTATGGCGTTGTTTAGAAAATGTATAAGGATAGGAATGACAAGGTTGTCCGTCTTCAAATACAGATAGCAAAGAAGCGCTCCTATGGCGAACTGATAGACAGTCTGTGCGATGTTAAAGTGCGACAAGCTGAAAAACAGTCCGCTTAAGAGAACAACGCCCACACCTCCATATTCCCTAAAAGAAGAGACCAAAACCCCTCTGAACAGTGCTTCCTCTCCCAATGACGGCAAAATACAGATAGTCAAAAGCCCCAAGAGGATATTCTTGGCGCTGTCCATGGTGGGAACTCTTACCGATGCGGGCAGACCTACGAAGTCAAATAAGAACATAATCAGGATATTGGGCAATAGCGCCATAGAGAATAATCCCAAAACTGTCAAAACCGTCCAAATATAGTCTTTCGGGCTTATTTTGAATTTTAATGGAATAGCGGCAAGAACATCTACTTTTTTGAATTTTGAATAGATTGCGATAGTCAATAAGTGCGCTATTTGGGGCAGAGCAAAGGCCAAAAAAACCATTCCGTCGCTTTGTTGTACTCTTTGTAAAAAAAGAGATATGACAAGCGTTGAATAAATGGAAATCAAATATATTATGGGAAAGGCTTGCGGCTCAAAAGATATTCTTTTCATTAGTTACATCCTATACAGCAGCTGATTTGTCGTTGCTCGGCGACATACAGCTTTATGTCCCTTTCATTTGCGCCCTTGTTTTTCAAATATTCTATTATGGTCCAATAGGCAAGTTCAGGAAGGTTGTTTTGTTCGCTTAAATGAGACAATATAAACTTTCTTACGCCGTTTTGGGCAAGCTCGTTTATGGCGGCAGCGCAGGCATAATTTGAAAGATGCCCGACATTGGACACAATCCGCCTTTTCAAAAATGCGGGGTATCTGCCGTTTAGAAGCATGTCCAAGTCGTGATTTGATTCAATCATAATTATGTCCGAACCTTGGGCTTTTGTTAGAAATTCTTGAGAACAGTATCCCATATCAGTAGCATAGGTAATCTTGCTGTTATTATCGCTGATAGAATATCCCAAGGGGTATACGGCGTCGTGGCTTATCCTAAAGGTCTCAATATCCATAGAGCCTATGGAAAAGCATTCGCTGTCAAAGTTCTGACTAAGCTTAAGCTCTATGCCCCGCTCCAATATTGCTTGCATGGTGTGATTGTGCGCATAAACGGTGGCGGTTTTTGAAAAAGTCTCCAAAGCTCTTATGTGGTCGATATGTTCATGGGTTACTAAAATACCGTCCAGGTCTTGCAAGTCCACTCCAGCCATATTCAGCCTTTTTTTTAAGTCCCTTGCTCCCAAGCCGGCGTCTATAAGCAAACGGGTTTTTCCGTTATCTACCAGCACGCTGTTTCCCTTTGAGCCGCTGCCTAAAACACATAATCTTATTGCCATAGAGTCATTATACACCAAGTATATTAATTTGACAAACACTATATCTTATTGTAGTATAAAATCAAATTGACTTCTCTTAAAGAAGGTTTTTAAGATGAAAATTGTCTTATCCCAAGATATAACTTCCGCCATAAAAAAAATGTGTATGGAAATATGTGTTTGTTTAGACCAAAAAGCTCTTGCAAAACTCAAACACGCCCGCGAAATAGAGGACAGCCAAGCTACGGCTTTTGCGCTTGATATCATGATAAAAAACGCCGATATAGCCAAAAAGACATCCTCTCCCTTGTGTCAAGATACCGGAATGGTCGTGGTGTTTGTGGACATGGGGCAGGATGTAAGAATAAAAGGCGGATACATAGAAGACGCCATAAACCAAGGCGTAAAAGAGGCGTACCAAGAAGGGTATTTTAGAAAATCCGTCTTAGACCCTATCTCCCGTGAGAATACTTGGGACAACACCCCCGCAGTCATTCATTATAATATCATAAAGGGCAGCGAATTTTGTCTTAGCGTTATGGCAAAGGGCTTTGGGTCGGAAAATATGTCCCGCCTTTTTATGCTGACTCCGTCAGAGGGCATAGAGGGCATAAAAAAAGCCGTCATAGAAACCATTAAAGATGCAAACGCAAAGCCCTGCCCACCTGTTGTGGTAGGCGTAGGAGTGGGCGGAACTATGGAAAAAGCCGCATTGCTCTCAAAAAAAGCGTTGTTTAGGGGCTTAGACTCAAAGAATGAGGACCCTATTCTCAATGATTTAGAAGAACAGTTATTAGAAGAAATCAATTTATTGGGCATTGGGGCGCAAGGCTTGGGGGGCAAGACCACAGCCTTAAAAGTATTTATTGAAAAGTATCCCACCCATATAGCCGGATTGCCCGTAGCAGTAACAGTTCAGTGCCATGCGGTAAGGCATAATAGCATAACGCTTTAGGAATATTATGAAAAGAATATCTACTCCTATTGATAAAGAAATAATAAAAACCTTAAAAAAAGGCGATATAGTACTGCTTAGCGGCACAATGTATACCGCACGGGACGCCGCCCATAAAAAGATGCTTGATATTTTGAGAAATACCGGCGAAGTGCCTCTCAAAGGTCAAACGCTATATTACGCCGGACCTTGTCCGCCCAAGCCCCAAGAATGTGTGGGAAGCATAGGTCCTACATCCAGTTATAGAATGGACGACTACACGCCTATTTTTTTAGAAAACGGCATTCTATCCACAATCGGCAAAGGACAAAGAGCCCAAAAAGTACATGACGCCATAAAAAAATATGGCGGAGTTCATTTTGATGCAATCGGAGGCGCAGGGGCATATTATAAAAGTTGTGTGACAAGTTGTGAAACCGTTTTCTTTCCTGAACTCGGAGCTGAAGCGGTTTATAAGCTTGAAATAAAGGATTTTCCCTGTATCGTGAGTATTGTATAACAGTTTTTTTTAACAATTGTATACCTTAGGGGTTATTTAATATCTTTCCAAAATATGACCTTTGACTATGCCAAATTCCTTTAGCTTATCGCCTAACCCAAAAAAGTGCTTGGTGAGTTCCTCCATGGTCAATTCAATATCAAACTCTTCACATTTTTGAATTCTGCCCTTTTCGACAAAAAAACAAAAATTATTTTCTTCAGCCAGCTTGTCCGTCAATTTAATTTTTTTATCTATGGTTATCGGACATAACTTAAACGCCTTTTCAAGGTTTGCTACCCTTGCCATAACGCCACGCTTGACGCCCTTTTCGCCTAAAATGACGCTCTCTTCAAGATTGGTAAAACCTATATGCTCCCCGTTCTTTTCCAAAAGATAGAACTTTCCGCCGTCTCTTTTTGCGATCTCTATCTTTTCTTCAAAATCGCTTTTATTGAGCCTTATATAAAAATCGTTGTCCTTATTGTAAAGTTCATATAGTTTCAAAAATTTTTCAGCGTCTTCGCTCTCAATCTTCTTATAATCGTTTGTCAATACGTTGTCATATGAGATGACAGCAAAATCCATCTTTTCATAAAAACCCTTGACGGCGGGATAAAGCATAATGAAAGGGCCCTCACACTTTTGGACGCTTTCTCTAATTAGCTCTGTTGCCAAGCCCATTTTCCTATAAGCCTTAGATGTACCAAGCCCCACCACAAACGGAACCGAGGTTTCTTTTTCTCTATAAACAAGCTTTTTGTCGACCATATACATCGCAGCGACGATATCGCTGTTTAGCTCCCTATATATGGCATTATGGGGACCCAATCTTTTGGAAAAGAGATAGTCCCTACATTCCTTACTATCAGAAAAGCACTCTTTATAGAGCGCTTTCAGGCGTGATTTTAAGCTGTTCATACAAATTTCTTAAAGAAGAGGTATTGTGGCAAGGTATCTTATGTCATCCCTATCGGCGGCTTCACCTTCGGCAAGCACAAACGCCTTGACCATGACCTCTCCCCCCGCTTTCTTGACCAGCTCTTCCATTCCCAGCAAACTTCCTCCGGTGGATACCACATCGTCAATTATGGCAACCTTTTTGCCTTTTAGAAGCTTGACATCGTGGGCTGAAAGATACAAGGTCTGTATATTTTTTGTAGTGATTGATTGGACGGTAACTTCTATGCCGTCTTGCATATAGAGTTTCTTTGACTTTCTTGCCACGGCATAAAAGTCATGATTCAAAAGCCGTGCGACGCAATGAGCAAGCTGCAGCCCTTTGGATTCTGCTGTTAAGATAACTTCCGCGCCATCCACCAAATTCGCAACATGGCGGGCACAATGTTCGGTCAAAGCCTGAGCTCCGTGTAGATTAAAAAAAGCTATGTTGATTCCGTTTCCTATGGGAAGTATGGGAAGGTCTACTTTTTTTCCGCTAATGTCCACTGTATAGTATTTTTGCATAAAGTCCTCCTAAGTACGTCCTATGTTAGTTTATCCCATAATCTTCGGAAAGTCAATCCGCTCCGCCACTTGTATAAACTTTTTTGGCAAAGCCTAAGTATCTGAACAAAAAACCATCCTCAAAAAAAAGGCTACCATTTATTGTATACTTTTTCCGCAAAGCCTAAGAGGTTGTCGATATTCAGTTTTTTTCCGTCGTCTAAAATAACAAATCCGCTGAACCTGCCAAAGACCTGATTCTGAATAGTGCATAAAAAACCAAGATTTATGCTGTCACTTCTGTTCAATATCGATTGAAAGCCCATTTCGAATCTGCCGTCGTCGGAGGAGAAAGTCCACGGGCTCATATAGTCGTCCTTTCCGTCTTTTATTGGGATATGGAAGGTGACCTTGGAGAGCTTATGGGCGCGTCCGTTGAAGAATATCATGTTTTCGGTAGCTTTGGATGTGTCGCCGAAGCCATAGCCTATATTGAACCCGAACATATTGCCGTCCGGCAAAACCGCTGACAGCGACCCCCAATACCAAGTGTTCTTGTATGTCCAGACTCCTCTTCCCCAGTCCAAAAGCCCAAGGGAATTGTTGTTGTCAAAGGAATAGGTCTCGTCTCCAAGTACGGCTTTCCCGCTTGCTTGCATGCAATTTATTTTCTCATTGTAGTAAAATGCAGTTTTCTTGTCTGCAAAAGGCGTGGCTATCACCATGGAATCCGCAGGAAAATGAGTTAAGGTGATATCGATATTCAAAGTCTTACCGTCTAAGAAATTCTCGCACTCGCACAAGAGTCTTCTTTCCTTGCCGTTGTTTTCAAAGCGTATGAAAAATCCTTTTTGCCTATATTCCACATCGCCATTTAAGGAAGAAGAAGGAAGACCCGTCTTGCCCATTGTGAAAGGCTTTATTTTAGTTATGGTCTGTTGTCTTTGGCTCCTGAAGTCCAATAGGCTGACGCTGTAAAGCCCCAAATAACTAATGTCTGAAATAGTCAAGCATACCCCGTATTCGTCGTTCCCGACATAGTAGTAGTCCCATTCTTTGATTCTGAATTTGTTGGCTTTTATGTCTTCTCTTTTGTATTCAAATAGATGCCTTGTGGCATAGCCGGGATTGGTTAAAATTCCGTTTTCATCCAAGAGTTTGGTTTTTTCTTCAATCCTGTTTTGCATATAAACCTCCGATTATTGGCTATTAATATTTAATTTATTATACTCCATATTATATTTTTTGTAAAGGTAGTAATATATTTAATTATAAAGAATAACCTAATGTATCTTGACAAAACTGGCGTTGTTGTGATATCTTTGAAATGACGCATAAAGGAGATTTTTTAGTATGGAATTTTTTATTCAAATAGGTTTATTGTTCGCCAATATGACATGGCCAGTCATGGTCTGTCTTATTGTCGGACTTGTCTTTGTTATGATTGAGATTTTTCAACCCGGATTTGGCGTTTTCGGCACAATCGGGCTCTTGCTTCTGGTCTTAGGAATAGTCTTAAGAGCTGTTTTTTCTCAAGAAGAAGACAATATCCTGGCACAGATTTTTATTATGCTGTTTTTCATATCGATAATAATCATACTGGCGTTTATTATTATGGTCAAGTCCTCAAAAATGGGGTGGTTGAGCAGAACTCCCTTAATAGAAAAATCCACAGCGGTATCTTCCGGTATATCTGAGGGAACACACGATTATACTAGATTAAAGGACAAAATAGGCATCGCCACAACGGATATGCGCCCTATTGGGAAAATAAGAATAGACGACGAAATTTTAGATGCGCAAGCCGAGGGTTTTTATATTAAAAAAGGCGAGGGAGTGAAAGTAATAGAGACGAGGGGCGGTACGATAATAGTCCGCCGCTTTGAACAATAATTTATTTTTGGAGGTAAACATGGGAGTAGGCGGATGGATAGTTCTATCAATAGTATTAGTACTTGGCATAGTCATTTTCTTTGCAATGGTGCCAGTAAGCTTATGGTTTAGGGCGTTAGTATCGGGAGCGCCGATATCTATGAGCAGACTTGTGGGAATGAGGCTTAGGAAAATAAAAATCGGCATGATAGTGGATTCATATATCAAGGCGAAAAAAGCGGGTTTGGATATCAATATCGCCGAACTTGAGACACACTATTTGGCGCAAGGCGATGTGGTCAAGGTCGTCAACGCCTTAATAAGCGCCCACAGCGCCAATATTGATTTGAAGATAAAAACCGCTATGGCAATAGACCTTGCGGGAAGAGATGTGCTTAACGCCGTAAAAGTCAGCGTAAACCCCAAAGTCATTGAGACTCCGGTTGTCTCTGCCATAGCCAAAGACGGAATAGAGCTTAGAGCCAAGGCAAAGGTCACCGTAAGAGCCAACATATCAAGACTCATCGGCGGCGCTGGTGAAGAGACCATAATCGCCCGTGTCGGTGAAGGCGTGGTGACAACAGTAGGTTCCGCCGTTTCTCATAAGGAATTATTAGAAAATCCCGATAGAATATCCCGAACGGTTTTGGATAAAGGACTGGATTCGGGAACGGCTTATGAAATTTTGTCCATTGATATCGCGGATATAGATGTAGGTAGGAATATTGGCGCACAGCTGCAAATGGACCAGGCGGAAGCTGATAAGAGAATAGCTCAAGCCAAAGCCGAGGAAAGGAGAGCCTTGGCGGTCGCAAGGGAACAAGAAATGAAAGCCAAGACTCAAGAAATGAGAGCCTCTGTCGTAGCCGCCGAGGCGGAAGTGCCTAAGGCGATAAGCGAAGCTTTCAGGAGCGGAAGATTGGGGATTATGGACTACTATAATATGCAAAACATCCAAGCGGATACTGCTATGAGAAACGCTATCGGCGGAATGGACAGCGACGCAAAGAAACCTCCCAAAAAATAAAGGAATCATAAATGGCTAATTCATTTTATATTATCGTCGCCATTATTATTATCGTATCAGTGATAGGTTCTATTGTAAAAAGCGGCGCAGATAACAAAAGAACGCAATATAGGCAAAGCCCGCCTCCTTCGTCACAAGGGGACAAGGGGGGCTTTGCCAATAAAGAAAAACCTCCCATAAATAAGCGCTCGTATGGCGAAAACCTAACGGCTCATTCCCACCCCGCCCAAAAGGGCAATACAAGAGTGGAGAATGTCTATACGGAAAGCAGTATGGGAGAAAATCTCAGCGAAGGATGCGAAGAGCATTATTATGAACGCTTTGTGGATATGACGGACAATATTCAAAGCTCTTCCGCCCTTAATCATGAGCTTGCCAAAATAATAGTGATTGGGGAGGCGATAAACACGCCGCGTTTCAAAAACAGGAGATAAAATGAAACGGTCTGCAGGAGTGCTACTCAATATTTCGTCTCTTCCGGGAGAATATGGGATAGGCGGTTTTGCCACAGACGCCTTGGACTTCATAGAATATATAACATCTATGGGCTTTCATTGGTGGCAGGTTTTGCCCTTGACCACGATAGGCAAAGGGAACTCTCCTTATTCGGGGGTATCTGCTTTCGCAGGGAACTACTTATATCTTGACCCTTACAGCTTTGAAAAAGGGCTGCTGACTGAAGACGAAATCGTATCCAATAAATATACGGGAAGTTTTTATTTGACCGATTATGAGTATGCAAAAAATGTAAAAAAATTGTTTTTGAAAAAAGCTTTTTCCAGAATTACCCCTGTCATAAAGAGCAATATTGAATGCTTTAGGAAGTATCATTCTTATTGGATTGAAGACTATGCCCTTTTCATGGCTTTGAAAGACAAGTTTGGCAAGCCGTGGTATGAATGGGAAGAAAAATATAAGTTTAGAAATAGGCAAGCTCTGAACGAAGCAAGAGATAAGCTTGAGCAAGAGATATTGTTTTATTGTTTTGAGCAGTATGAATTCTTTAGACAGTGGAAACGCATCAAGGAATACGCCAATAAATGCGGAGTGGGAATATTCGGCGACATGCCCATATATGTATGCAGAGACAGCGTGGATGTGTGGGCTCACCCCGAACTCTTTCAATTAAACAAAAACCTTGACCCCGAAATGGTGGCGGGAGTGCCTCCCGATTATTTTGCCCAAGACGGTCAGCTTTGGGGAAATCCCTTGTATAATTTTGAATACATGAGAAAGGACGGCTATGACTGGTTCATTAAGAGAATAGAACACAACTTAAAGCTCTATAACAAATTGAGGATAGACCACTTTAGGGGCTTTTATAAATATTGGGCGGTGGACGCCGACAAAAAAGACGCCAGAGAAGGTCGCTGGCTGGACGGTCCAAAAATGGAGATTTGGAATACCCTCAAACAAAGGGTAAAAAACCCCGATATAGTCGCCGAAGATTTGGGTATAATAGACGAAGAGGTACATAGGTATGTAAAGGAGACCGGCTTTGATTGCACAAGAGTCATGCAGTTTGCCTTTGATAATGACCCTAACAATATACACCTGCCGCACAATTACCCCAAAGACTCGGTGGGATATACTGCGACTCATGACAATGACACCACCTTGGGCTGGCTATTGTCCATTGACGAACAGACAAGAAACCATGCCTTGAACTATGTAAACTGTAAAAACATCTCGGGCTGGGCGGCTGGCGGCGGAGACTGCCCGTCTACAACGGCTTTTATAAGATGTCTTTTGTCCTCCTCGTGCGAACTTGCGATAGTGCCCATGCAGGACCTTTGCGGATATGGCAGCGATACCAGAATGAACACCCCGGGCAAGCCCGTCGGCAACTGGGAGTATAGGACAAACTATACAGCCATGGAGATAGTCAATAGAAACCATATGCTCATGCTCAACAACCTATACGCCAGAAACTGCCCCATAATCAATCCAATGTGCTGATATGCTGATTTTTTTGACAGATAAAAAAATAGACAGCGACTCTTTCATAAGAGCGTGTGTAGAAGAATATTGGGATTTCTACAGCCTTCCCAAAAGAGATTTTACAATTATTAGGGACTCTTCAAAAAAACCCCGTCTTGACCTCGAAGCCCCAAAATTCAGCTTGTCCCACAGCGGAAAGTATACTATGCTCGCCATATCTTCCAAAGAGGTCGGTCTTGATATCCAAAGGCATAATGACTGCGATTTTTCCATAATCTCAAAAAGATTTTTTCATAAGGACGAACAAGATTTAGAAAAAAGAGAGTTCTTTGACTTATGGGCAGCCAAGGAAGCGTACGCCAAGTGTAAAGAAATTGAACTCATTGCTGCGCTTAGGACTTTTATTAAGGATAAAAATATCACTTTATTAAATTTGATTGATAATTATAGCGTGGCGATCGCAAGCCAAGATAAAGATATCCTTATCATCATCAAATAATACCCTAAAAAAAAGATTTCAGGCTTTCCAGCCTGAAATCTACTTTATATTCAATTGAACAAATTTTTATCTTCCCACATTTACATTGTCGACTTTTCTATCGCGAAGCTCTTTGACCGGATGCTCGCTCTCTTGAAAGCGATAGTCCTGACCTTTTGCGTTAATCGTGTCCGTAATGACATTGTGGGAGGGGACAGTGTCCACATCGTGATTGATTTTTTGCTGATACTTGAAAAATTCATAGTTTTTGGGAAGCTTTTTCACATCCTCATAAGCTTCCTTTTTGCCAGTTAGATATACCGTATCCCTAAGCACTTTTCTTACATATTCCTTTTGCGGAGAGAACTTCAAAAGCTCAGGAAAAGTCGCATTGGGTATGACCTCAGCCCATTCCTTGTTCTCATGTGTCTTTAACATCTCTGCGGCTTTATGCAGATGCACAAGCTCTTGCTGGAACATCCTCTCCCAAATGCTCTTGGTCTTGGGACAGGTCTCGTCCTCATAACAAGAATAATAAAGATAACATTCGGTATATTCGTGATTTAGCCAGCCTTCCAACCATGTGCAAGTGGTGTCCATAAGTCCGCCATAAAGCGTGACATGCTGTTCTTCTATCATTCCTATTTCTGCGACCAGTTTTCTTCCCAAATCGCTTGTATAAAAAGCCGCTTGATTCTTATAGTAATTCATGGTCTGTTGTTCGGCGGCGGTAATAATGGCTATATTCAGCTTTGTCAACGAATCGGCGTTCTTGTTGTTTATAAACCTTTTGACATCGTCATAAGGGTATCTGTGCTCTGAAATCGTGGGTCTTCCCGGCATCATCTCCACATAACTATTGACATAGGTCTCCGCCTTTTTCTGGTGCTCAAGGTCCATTAGATTTGCATAACGGTAAAGGTGGTCAAAGTCTTCCAATAAGGCAAAGTCCAAAGCCATTTTTACATTCGGGTCCTTTTCCCTTTGCGCCAAAATCGCCGTAAGGTCTATGGCAAGATGCTCATAACCTATGGCGTGTTCCAAAAAGTTTTCATTTATGGGTTTAAGGCAGCTTATCTTCTTTTGCTGCTGCTGTTCTACCCTGCGCACTTCAGCAAGCTCCCGTCTGATATCGTTGTCTGCGCAATGCCTATGGAACTGGTGAGAATACCATATCGCCTCATACTCGGTTCCGTTCATCAAAATTATCCTCAATTTTGTATAAGGGCTGACGCTGTTTTTGTCATAAGCCTTTGGGTACATTTCAGTCCAATCCATAAGGCTGTCCATATACTTCATGGGTTTTTGTTCAAATGGGTTTAAGCTCATAATAAAAAAATCTCCTTTGAAAGTGATATATTAATTATGAGCTTTAGAGGATACTTTTATGCAAAAAATTAGGAAATTAAATCAAGGCTTGCGTCTGCGTCCAAATCCAAATCGGCGGGCGATATGTTTTCTTTTATCGCAAAATACGCTGCGATGGCAATCATAGCGGCGTTGTCTGTGCAAAGGCTTTTTGGGGGAAGAAAGAGCTTTATGCCATGCTCTTTCGCCGCCTTTTCTAAGCCCTCCCTAAGCGCTGTGTTCGCCCCCACTCCGCCGGCTACGGCTATGGACTTTATATTATGTCTTTTTGCCGCCTTTATGGCATTATCTATAAGCATACCCACGGCTTGGTTTTGAAAGGATTTGGCGACATCATAAATATTGACATCGCCTCCTCCTTTTTTTGTATTGTGGACATAATTTACTACCGCTGTCTTAAGTCCGCTGTATGAGAAATTAAGGTGCTCTTCTCCCTTAAAAGGACGAGGGAGGATAATTTTGTCTTTTCCTTTTTGTGCCGCTTTTTCTACTTCAGGTCCTCCCGGGTATCCCAAACCCAAAACTCTTGCGACCTTATCAAAGGCTTCTCCGGCGGCGTCGTCGCATGTTGAGCCCAAACTCTCAATTTTTTGATAACCCTCTACCTTAAGCAACGCTGTATGTCCGCCGCTTGCAACAAGGCAAATGAATGGATACTTCAACTCTTGATGGGAAATAAAATTCGCAAAGATATGACCTTTAATATGGTTTATGCCGATTAAAGGCACCCCAAGCGAAAGAGCCAAGCTCTTGGTATAAGCCACTCCTACAAGCAGCGCCCCCAAAAGACCTGCCCCATAGGTTACGGCGACGGCATCTATATCCTTTAAGGTCATCTTGCTCTCTTCCAACGCCTGCTCTAAGATATTATCTATCGCCAAGATATGGTTTCTGCTTGCTATCTCGGGGACCACTCCGCCAAAACGGGCGTGAATCTCTATTTGGGAAGAAATCTTATTGGACAGTATCCGCTTCCCTTTTGTTATCGCCACAGCGGTTTCGTCGCAACTGGACTCAATGGCAAGGATTATAATATCGTCTTTGTTCTTGAGTTTCTTGATTTTTTCTTTGGCTATATCTATATACTTCATGTTATGCCTTTTTTAAGTATTCCAAAATAAAGTCCTTTATCTCTCCATCCATAACGGCGTCGACATTGGTGTTTTCAAAATTCGTTCTATGGTCTTTTACTAAAGTATATGGACAGAACACATACGACCTTATTTGGCTGCCCCATTCTATCTTTTTAAGCTCCCCTTTTAAGCTTTGGTTTTGTTCTTGAAATTCCCTCTCCCTTTTTTCGGCAAGTTTGGACAAAAGCATCTTCATTGCCGTTTCCCTATTCTTGATTTGCGACCTTTCGTTTTGGCACTGCACAACGATACCCGACGGGATATGCGTGATTCTAACCGCTGAATCGGTGGTGTTTACATGCTGACCGCCGGCGCCGCTACTTCTGTATGTGTCGATTTTGATTTCGTCGGGGTTTATTTTTATCTCCTCGTTATCTTCAATAACGGGCATGACTTCAAGAGATGCGAAAGAGGTATGTCTTCTCTTGTTGGCGTCAAAGGGGCTTATCCTGACAAGCCTGTGTACTCCCTTCTCTGCTTTTAAGAACCCATAGGCATTTTCTCCCGCCGCCTCAAAAGTGACGCTCTTTATTCCGGCCTCGTCTCCGTCCAAAAAGTCCAAGACCTTGACTTGGTAGCCTTTCCTTTCGCAATATCTTGTATACATCCTATAGAGCATTTGCGCCCAGTCCTGAGCCTCCGTTCCTCCCGCCCCGGCATGAATGGTAAGTATGGCGTTACAGCCGTCATATTTGCCTTTGAGAAGTGCCTCTATCCTTAAATTATCCACTTCTTTTTTCAGTTCATTAAGCTCTTTTTGGACTTGGCGGGCTTCATTTTCGTCCTGCATTTCTTCTATCAATTCCAAAAGCTCAAAGAGTTCATTAACTTTGTTATCCAAGCTTTCCACTTTGTTTATTTTCTTTTGGTGAGAAGTTATTATCTTATTGATTTTTCCGGCTTCCTCTATATTTCCCCAAAAGCCGTCTTGACTCTGTTTTTTTAAGAGTTTTTCAAGCTCTATCTTTTTATCCTCTAAACCCATGGCTTCCGACACCGTCTTCAATGTGTCTTTGAGCTTATTCAAAGTATGCCTATGGTCATAAAAATCTATCACTGTCTTATCTCCCGCAACATATCTTGTACTTTTTGCCCGAACCGCAGGGACAAGGAGAATTCCTGCCCACCTGAGCGGATTTGTCGTTTCTAACCGTAACCCTTGTCTTCAAAGCGTTTTGATGAGCTATATAGGCGTTTCTTCTTTCCACCACTTGGTGAACATCTAATTTGCAAAGCATGATGACGACACTTTTTTGAATGGACTCAATCATGTTTTCAAACATCTCAAAACCCTCTCTTCGGTATTCCAAAATCGGGTCTTTATGTCCATAACCTCTTAAGCCTATTCCTTTTCTCAAAGTGTCCATGGCGTCAATATGGTCCATCCAATGCCTGTCAACCTGATTGAGCAAAACATTTCTTTCCGTCGCCTTGAAATTTATGCCGTTTTCTTCGGCGTACTGTATTTTTTCCTCATATTGCTTAACAGCTTCTTCCACAACGGTATTAATTATCCTCTCATAACTTAAATGTCCACAAAGCTCTTGGGTAATAATATTGGTGCCTTGCTTAAGCACTCTTTGTTCCAAAGCGCGGTTAAACGCCTCATATTCAATAGAAGTCTCGTCCCCGGAAGAAAAATCTGCGTACTCATAGACAATTTCTCTGACCACATCGGGAAGATACTTCATAACCTGGTCATGCACATCGGCACCCCTCAGCACTTCGTTTCTTTGGCTGTATATAAGCTGCCTTTGCTTGTTCATGACATCGTCATAGTTCATGACATATTTTCTTCTTTCAAAATTGGCGTCCTCGCATCTTTTTTGAGCGGTCTCTATTTGTCTTGAAATTATCGGCATTTGAATAACCGCACCCTCTTGACTCATTAATGACGACATCATGGACTTAAGGCGGTCGCCGCCAAATCTTCTCAAAAGCTCGTCTTCAAAAGACAAATAAAAACAAGAGCTGCCCTCGTCGCCCTGCCTTCCCGAACGACCTCTTAGCTGATTGTCTATTCTTCTGGATTCGTGCCTTTCCGTTCCGATAACCCTAAGCCCGCCCAACTTTTTTACTTCCTCTTTTTCTTTGTCCGTACTCTTTTTGTATTCGGCTTTAAGCTCGTTAAAGCGTTCCCTTGCCTTGATTTCCTCTTCATCTTCAAGGACATTGTATGCTGTGGCGATATTTATTAAATCTTCGTCGTATCCCTCTTTTGCCATTTGTTTTCTTGCCATATATTCGGGATTTCCGCCCAATAGAATGTCCGTTCCCCTTCCCGCCATGTTCGTGGCGATAGTCACCGCCTTAAGTCTTCCCGCTTGGGCGATAATATCCGCCTCTTCCTTGTGTCTTTTGGCGTTCAGCACATTGTGGGGTATTTTCTTTCTTTTCAAAAGTTTTGAGATATGCTCGCTGACATCCACATCAATAGTGCCTACCAATATCGGCTGTCCTTTTTCGTATGTGGAAACTATCTCATCAATAACCGCGGCGTATTTTCTTTCCAAATTCAGATAAATCTTGTCGGGCTCGTCTACCCTTATCATCTCTTCATGCGTGGGTATCTCAACCACATCAAGATTATAGATACCCTTGAATTCGGCTTCCTCGGTCATCGCCGTACCCGTCATGCCCGAAAGCTTATTATACATTCTGAAGAGGTTTTGAAAAGTTATTGTGGCGATAGTCTTGCTTTCCTTTTTTATTCTGACATTTTCTTTCGCCTCTATCGCTTGGTGCAGTCCCTCTGAAAACCTTCTGCCCGCCATTTTTCTTCCCGTGAACTCGTCAATAATGATTACTTCATCATTCTCAACGATATATTCCTTGTCCCTTGTCATTAAGAAATTGGCTCTAAGGGCGGAGTTTATTTTAAGATTTAGGTCGGCGTTGTCGGCATTGCCAAGATTTTCGATATTAAAAAATCTTTCAGCTTTGGCGACACCCTCTTCGGAAAGGTATATATGTCTGTCCTTTTCGTCCTTTACATAGTCTTCTTCCCTAAGCATTCTTATGAATTTTTGCACATCTATATACACCAAAGAGGATTTCTCGGCGGGAGCGGAAATAATCAATGGAGTCCGCGCTTCGTCTATAAGTATGGAGTCCACCTCGTCGACTATCGCATAGTTTAAGCCCTTTTGCATGACATTTTCAAGCTTAATCGCCATATTGTCTCTTAAATAGTCAAAACCAAGCTCGTTGTTGGTGGCGTATGTGATATCGCAATGATACGCTTCTTTCTTTTGGGAAAAATCCATATCGTGCAAGATACATCCCACACTCATCCCTAAGAACTTAAATACCTTGCCCATCCAGTCGGCATCTCTCTTGGCAAGATAGTCATTGACCGTAACGATATGCACGCCTTTTCCCGTCAAGGCGTTGAGGTATGCGGGCAAAGTGGCTACAAGCGTCTTTCCTTCGCCTGTCTTCATCTCGGCAATTCTGCCTTGGTGCAGGGCTATTCCGCCAATGAGCTGCACATAAAAATGCCTCATGTCCAAAACCCTTTTTGCCGCCTCTCTTACAACGGCGAACGCCTCGGGGAGCAAATCGTCCAGCGTCTCCCCCTCAGAAAGCCTTTTTTTGAAAATAGGCGTCTGTTCGGCAAGCTGCCTATCGGTCATTGACGCATATTTTTCTTCCAATTCCTCAATTTTGTCGGCAATAACCGCAAGTTTTTTTATCTGTCTTTCTTTTTCTCTTTTGAACAATCTGGCTATTAAACCCATCGATACCTCTTTTTATAAAAAATAATTATTTTTAGATAACTTATATGCTATCATTAACGACCTGTCAAGTCAAGTATATTGGAATTTATGCCCATTAAAAAGCTAATTAAAAAACTTCGGCATTGTTCTTGTCATAAGCCTTAAAAATTCCGAATAACGCCGTCATAAAGCGTAAAAATCTATTATTCTCCCTCCTAAACAAGTATTCCCAAAAACAAGCTTTTTGGCAGCCAAATTATTTGGTTTTTGATATAATTTATGAAAATTTTGACGAAATCAGCTTTTTAAGCATATTTTCTATGAGTTATCAAAACCATAGCCAAAAACTTTACATATCAGTTTTTTAGTTATATAATAATTGAAATCGGAGGCGTACTATGAAATACACATTCAGCGACAGAATGAAAGACTTAAGCGCTAATGCGATAAGAGAAATCTTTAAGCTGATATCCCAGCCCGATATCATCTCTTTTGCGGGCGGTTTGCCGTCCACTCAGGCGCTGCCCTTGGAACAAGTAAAAGAAATTGCCGACGCTGTTTTAAGCTCGGATAAAGCCGTTCGGATACTCCAATACGGTGCTACCGAAGGCTATAAGCCGTTCTTGGAGGCGGGGCTTAAGTATATTGAAAGAGCGGGCATCTACAATCAGAACTTAGAAAATATTTTGGCGATTAGCGGCGGACAGCAGGCAATTGACCTTATGTGCAAAGCGCTTTTGAACAAGGGCGACAAAGTGCTTGTGGAAGAGCCCACCTATCTTGCGGTATTGCATATCCTAAAGACTTATGAGGCTTGCCCAATAGGCGTAAAAAGCGAGGACGACGGCATAGACCTTGAGGATTTGGAGAAAAAAATAATGGAGCATAAGCCAAAAATGCTCTACCTTGTGCCCACTTTCTCCAATCCCACTGGAAAGACAATAACAGTTGAAAAACGCAAAAAAATCGCTGAGATATGCCAAAAACACCGTCTTGTCCTTTTGGAAGACGACCCCTATTGCGAATTGAGATATGAGGGGGAGAGAGTCCCAAGCATAAAGTCTTTTGACAAAGACGGCTGGGTGGTGTATACGATATCTTTTTCAAAGACAATAAGTCCGGGACTTAGGACGGCTTTAGCTGTCGGCGACAAAGAAATAATAAGAAAGATGACATTGGGCAAGCAGGCGACGGATGTGCATACTTCGCTTTTGTCTCAAGCCATTGTTAATGAATATCTAAGAAGAGGCTATATGGACCCTCAACTGGAAAAGTCGACGGCAATCTATAAAGAAAAAAAAGATTGTATGCTTGAAAAAATGGACGAGTACTTTCCCCCTTGCGTCAAGTACACAAGACCCGAGGGAGGCTTGTTCATATGGGTGGTGCTTCCAAAATATATGGACGCAAGAAAGCTGTTTCTCCAAGCTGTGGAAAAGAAAGTCGCTTTTGTGGACGGAAGCTCATTTTACCCCAAAGGCGACATTTTCAATACCTTAAGGCTTAACTTCTCCAACGCTACATTGGAACAAATAGACACGGGCATAAAGAGACTTGCCGAGGTGATAAAAAACAACATAAAGGAGCCAAAAAATTGAAAAACGCGCTTGACATATTGAGAGAAAGAGGTTTTATCAAACAAACTGTTTTTGAAGACGAGCTTTATGAGCTTTTGAGAAAAGAAAGCGTACCTTTCTATGTGGGCTTTGACCCCACTGCGGACAGTCTTCATGTAGGTCATTTTTTGGCGCTTATGGCAATGAGCCACCTGCAAAAAACCGGACACAAGCCCATTGTTCTTGTAGGCGGAGGAACGGGCATGATTGGCGACCCGTCGGGCAGAAGCGATTTAAGAGCCATGCTGACCAAAGAACAGATAGAATATAACTGCGAGTGTTTCAAAAAACAGATGTCCAAGTTCTTCTCTTTTGACGGCGACAACGCCGCGATTATGGTCAACAACGCCGACTGGCTTTTGGACCTAAACTATGTAGAGTTCATAAGAGATATCGGAGTGCATTTCAGCGTAAACAGAATGCTAAGCGCCGATTGTTTCAAAATCAGAATGGAAAAAGGGCTGACATTCTTGGAATTTAATTATATGCTCATGCAGGCGTATGACTTTTTGGTTTTATATAAAAAATACGGGTGCAAGCTCCAGTGCGGCGGGGATGACCAATGGTCAAATATCCTTGCGGGAGCAGACCTTATCAGAAGAAAAGAGGGCGAGACCGCATACGCCATGACTTTCGAACTATTGACGTCATCAGACGGTAAGAAAATGGGCAAGACCCAAAAAGGAGCGGTATGGTTGGACGCCGATAAGACATCGCCTTATGACTTTTATCAGTACTTTAGGAATGTGGACGATGCCGATGTGAACAAGTGCCTAAGGCTTTTGACCTTTTTGGATTTGTCTTATATAAACGAAATCACCAAATATCAAGACGAAAGAATGAATAAGGCAAAAGAAGTTTTGGCTTATGAAGTGACTAAGATAGTCCACGGCGAAGAAGCCGCTACTCAGGCACAAGCCAAGGCACGCGCGGCTTTTGGGGGGAATATAGAAAATATGCCCAAAGCCGTGATACCTTTGGAGTCCAAAAGCGTTGTGGACATCCTCTTGCAGCTCAAACTTGTCAAATCAAAAGGCGAGGCGAAAAGGCTTATTCAAGGTGGCGGCGTCAGCATAAACAGCAATAAAGTTGCATCGTACGAGGACGAAATCACAGCGGAAAATATTGAGAACGGCTTTGTTCTTCACAAAGGCAAAAAAACACGCATAAATGTGGTTTTTGAATAGAAAATGAAAAGTTATCTCACAATAGAGGGCGAATATAGTCACAAAATAGAAGTCAAGCATTCTGTTTTTATTTGCTCCATAAAAGGGATAGACGACTTTGAAGAAGGCATGGAGTTTGTAAAAGAAATCTCTAAAAAATATTCGGATGCGACCCATAACTGCTATGCCTTAAAGACAATAGACAACAGACAAAAATTTTATGACGCCAACGAGCCGGGCGGCACAGCCGGTCAGCCTATTTTGCAGGCGCTCAACAACAATGACCTAAACAATGTGGCGGCTGTGGTCACAAGGTATTTTGGCGGAGTAAAGCTTGGGGCGGCGGGGCTTAAGACAGCTTATTCCAAAAGCGTATTGGAGACTTTAGAAAAAAGCCGAATCGTCAAAAAAGCACTTTGCAAAGAAGGAATCGTTGTTTTGGAATACTCTTATTTAGGGGATATGCTGAACTTCTTAAACCGAAACGCCCAAGTTATAGACACCCTGTACGGACAAAACGCCGAAATACGCTTTGCTGGCCAACTGGAGGACATAGACCAGATAGACACATTCGTGGCAAACCTGACCTCGGGAAAGACTCAAATTAAATGGATAAATACGAATTATTATACAATTAAGCCCAAAGGAGAGATATCATGAAAATAACCTATAGCACAAACAAAAAACAAAAACCTGAATTTTCCAATCTTGGATTCGGCAAATATTTTACCGACCATATGCTGGTCATGGACTACAAGGACGGAAAATGGCAGGAGATACAGATACTTCCCTACCAAGACTTTTCAATCGATCCGTCCACCAACATACTGCACTATGGGCAAGGCATTTTCGAAGGCATGAAAGCGTATAAAAACAAAAACGGAAAAATAACCATGTTCCGCTCCTACGACAACTTGAAGAGAATGAACAATTCTGCCAAAAGACTGTGCATGCCCGAAATAGACATAGACGAAGTATTTGAGGGCATAAAAAAACTTATCCAAATAGACAGCGATTGGATTCCCACCCAAAGCGGAGCGTCACTTTATGTCAGACCCGCCATGATAGCTTTTGACAAGATGCTGGGAGTTCATCCCGCCCATGAATACAGATTTTTTGTCATCCTTTCACCCGTGGGGAGCTACTATGCAAACGGTCTTGCACCCACAAAAATAATGATTGAGGAAAATTTTGTAAGAGCTGCCATTGGCGGTACGGGAGAAGTCAAATGTATGGGAAACTATGCCGCTTCTTTGCTTGCCGGAGAAATAGCCAGCCAAAAAGGCTATGACCAGGTGCTTTGGCTGGACGCCGCAGAAAAGAAATATGTGGAAGAAGTGGGAGCTATGAACATTTTCTTTGTTATCGACGGCATAGTCAAGACCCCCAAGCTTGTCGGCTCAATCCTACCCGGCATCACAAGAGACAGCGCGATAAAAGTTCTTAAAGACAACGGATACGAAGTTCAGGAAACAAGAATATCGGTTGAAGAAATCCTACAAGCCCAAGAAGAGGGCAAGCTAGACGAAGCCTTTGGGTGCGGAACCGCAGCGGTTATCTCTCCTGTGGGCGTTTTGGGATACGGCGGCAAGGATATAATAATAAACAACAACCAAATGGGACCCGTCGCCTCTTTCCTATATGACACTATCACAGGCATACAGTACGGTAAAATCGAGGACAAATATAATTGGCTTATTGCGATAAACTAATCTGTCAAAATTAAGTAGCCCTACTGCCAATAAGCTTGCGGAAAAAAATAATAAAAGCCTCTTACGGTTAGAAAAGAGGCTTTTTTTAATCTAAAAATTATCTTTATTAATAGAGGCTCTTTTATACTTGTTCTAAAAATAACTTGTCATCAATCTTACAAAGACCGTTTTGCTGAATGATGCCTATGGAATGTTTTTGCATAAGTTCAAGGAGCTTTTTTTGGTTTATCAAGATTAAGTTATCAACCTTGTCAGCGAACTTTATCGTCTCTTTATGATAATTGCTGTTGGATATCAGTATTCCTTTGGTGGCTTTTTCAGCAATCATAACCCCCAAGAACTCTCTTATTTCACAAAGCGGGATATATCCTTTTTTCCGCTTTGTCTTTGCTTGAATAAATACCCTTTCATCAAAGCCCATTTCATCTTTTATGTAGACGATTCCGTCTATACCCTTATCGTCGGGACCTGCGGTGAGCTTGTCGTTAACCACTCTGTCGCCGTATCCTTTTTTTATTAGGCTAAGACAAAGCCTCTCAAAGAATTCTCCGCCCGCTAAGCTCAAACACTCCAAAACCGATTGATTTAAGATTTTTCGATAATTCTCTTTAGGCAGAGCCCCTCTTTTGCATTCGTTGAATTTCTCGTTCAAAAACCTAAGCTTATTCCCCAGCGGAGTCTCGGGATAATCGCTGTGCTTGATTATCTTCTCATATACAGTGGAATTGTTTATAAGCTGTTTGTCCAAATACTCCACCACATCGTCGGCTTTATCTATTTCCTTTTTCTTTTTCTTTAAGATATTGCCCAAAACTGCGTTCAAGGTGTTTCTCTTTCCGCCGGGCGTGCGGTCTTTCTTTTCTTCGTCGGTAAGATATTTGTTGATAAATACTTCTAAAATCTCTTTGTTTTCGAGCTTTTTCTTGGGGGGAAGCTCAATCTTATTGTCTTGGGTAAGCGAAAGCGCCTTTTCCCCTACAAGCTCGTTTATCACCGTGCCCGCAAAGCTCTTAAGCCTTGTGGAAATGCTGTCGGTAGAGGTGTCCTTTAATTGCTCGGGCGTAAAGCCGCAGCGCTTTATGACCTTGGAGATAAGCTCCCGCCTTGACCATGTCTTGTCCTTGACGGTGCTTAAAATGATTTTTTTCATTCTCTCTCTACTTGGCAGCTGTTCTTTGTTATTCTTCATTTCCCACTCCCTTTAGGGTAATCAATCTGTCTTCTACTTGACAATCAAGCTCTTCATGCAAAGAGTATAACTCAATAAAAATTTGATTAAGCCTTGTCTCATTGCACTTGATTTTCTCGAAGTCTCCCTTTTTTCCTCTATTATACCAGTCGGCTTTTGACAACTCAATATTTTCTTTTACTAATTTTGTAATCTCGACCGCCATTTGAGTATCAGGCTCTATAAACGGCAAATTCTTGATATCGCCTACTTGGGCGTTCAAGGTAGGGTTCAAGGCGTTTAAGTAATATGTCGCCACTTTAGAACATAAAAACCCCAAAAACACAAAGATATCAAACTTTATACCGTCTCTTAAGAAAGCACATGACCCGCCAACATCAAAAACCGCATTCTTGGAATATCGTGCTCCAAAGTGACCTTTGCTGGATACCAAAGTCCAAGTTATACATTCCTTAAAATAAAGTTCCTTAGAGGGCATTTTATTTCCTTGCTTTGCTAAAATCTCTCTGGATGCCTTATCAAACTTTATCACATAGTCTTGATTTCCCCACCATTTCCTATATCTTCCTCCCTTGTTATAAAGTGCATAGAGCTTCCCCGATTTATCAAAATCCTCAATGCTTTCAGCATCGAAAGCTATTAAGTCCTTATCTACTTCGTCTATTTTTCTTAAGAAGCTCTTATTGTCGCCTGTTGCCATGCCCTGTCTTATCAATAGGTATTCGTCAAGGCGTTTATATCGAAAATTGTCAAGGAATTTCTGACTTGTCCAATATATTATCGCATAGTTCGGCGTTTGTAGAAAAATATCTTGATTTCGCTTATAGGTATAGCTTTGGGGTTTTTCAACCGCTTTTAAGGCGTATTTTTGCTGGTCTTTGGCTTTGAAATCAGTAAGTCTTATGTAATACCCCTCTCTGGGCTTTTGGTTTGATAAGACAAAAGCAGAAAGATAGACCACCGCTTTGTCATATCCGCCCGCCGTCAGTTGCATAAGATTATATATTCCCTTTTCTTTGATTATGTATTCCCGTGTCTTTGTAAAGGTCTTGATAAACATCCAGTTATAAGGACATACCGCACCCAAAAAGCCGTCTTGGTTCAAAAATTCGCACCCTCTTTTGATAAAGCACGCGAATAGGTCACGCTTGTGGTCTTTATATTCTTTATACACGAATTCTTTCAGATTAGGGGCGTAATCGCCGGACGACAGATATGGCGGATTCATTAGGACGATATCAAACTTGGATGAAAGAATTTTGACTATCTCAATTATGGTTTTTTCTTGCCTTGTATGAGCGTGTTTTTCAAGGATTTTAAGTTCAGCTTGAACATCCCCGGGTCTTAGGAGACTGCCCGCTTCCTTATAGCTTTGCCATAAAGTAAAAAAGGAGCAAAGTTTCTTTAAGTTAAACCGTTTTACTTTTTCCAAAAGACGATTGGGGATATCCTCAAAAGCGTAAATATTGAATTCAAATCCTTTTAGCCCCGATTTCTTTTCCAATAGTTTTTTAGCGACTTGGACAGCTTTTTTGTCGATGTCCAGCCCATAGAGAGAAGAGAGTATCTTTGGGGGGATATTTTGAACACCTTTTTGTCTATAATACTTTTCCAAAAGCTCGTATGCGTATATGAGCATATTCCCCGTACCCACAGCGGGGTCTATTATTTTTATGTCGTCTTTTGGGATGATTGTAGACTCGTCTCCATGGAAAAATTTTAAGGGTATACCCAAAAAACTGCCAAGGGAATTGTCGGTCACATATTCCACAAGCCATCTGGGCGTAAAAAATTGAGTGGCGATATGCAGATCCCTTGCCGCCACTCTTTTTCTTTTTTGTTTATGCTTATTGATGATAAGTCTCTTTTTTGCGTTGAAAAGATAGAACGCTTCGGAAATCTCAAATTCGTCGTCCAAACGCTCAAAAACCCTTTGCATGTACTTGTCAAAGACAGCGTCCGCATGGGAATGCTTTTCTTGGTCAATTTCCGATAAGATTTTTTTCATAATAAAATTGCAAACATCGTCACCATAAGATGACGATGCCACATAAGTATTGCTAATCTTTCTTTACGCTTCAGAAATAGCTTCTTGAGGACATGTATCCACACAGCTTCCACAGTCTATGCAGAGCTCGGGGTCGATAACATATTGTGTTTCACCTTCAGATATTGCGCTGACGGGACAAACTGGCTCGCAAGCGCCGCATGATATACACGCATCACTTATTACATATGCCATAGTATCTTGGTCTCCTTTTTCTTTGTTTTCGCTTAAAAGTATAACATACCCGATAACGCAATGTCAATAACAGCCATAGTTTATTTTTATACTTTTTTCAATTATTTAATTGGTTTATTAATTTAGGTCGAAACCGTACCTTTCAAAGAAAATGTCTATCTGTATCAAATACGCCAAAAGCTGCGGAAGTCTCATCAACTGCCCGTACCAAGGCGTCTTCAGATCTTGGTCGCAAGACAAAAGTGAGCTTAAATACTTTTGGTCAGTTATTTGATGTAAGATACTGTCTTTATTTTTTAACCTTTTCTTTAGCAATTTTTTAACAAAGCTTAAATATTCGGGGTTGGCAGTCTTGGGAAAAGGGCTTTTCTTTCTAAAGACTATTCTTTCGGGCAGTAAGTCTCTAAAAGCCTCTCTCAAAATTCCCTTCTCACGCTTGTTGACAAACTTATATTCCCAAGGCATATTGAAAGCGTACTCAACCAAACGATAATCGCAAAAAGGTACTCTCGCTTCCAAGCCGTTATACATAGTCATCCTATCTTTTCTATCCAACAATGTCTGCATAAACCAATGGAAATTGAGCATAAACATCTGCCTTATTTTCTTGTCCTTTTGGGTATCTGTATGGGCGTATTGGGTTTGGGAGATTGTCCGTTGGTACTGGTCGTGAACAAAGCCGTCGGCTTTTTCTCTTAAATCCTTATAGTCAAAAAGCGCCTTTCTTAATTCCATGGCATTGGACCAAGGAAATGTGTTGCTCTTCAATGCGTCATGCTGGTGATACCAAGGATAACCCGCAAAGATTTCGTCTGCGCACTCTCCCGACAAGCAGACCTTGGTATAATTTCTTAGATACCTTGAAAAAATAAGCAGTGAAGAGTCTATATCTGCCATTCCCGGCAAGTCACGGGCGAAAAGTGCGTCTTTAAGATATAACCCCACATCTTCGCTTTTCAATGTGATATCTGTATGTTCGCAACCAAGGAATTCGACCATTATTTTTATAAATTCGTCGTCGCTTTGGGGCTGGAACTCGTTCTCTTTGAAATACTTCTCGTTATCCTCGAAGCTTGCGGAAAATGTCTTAAGTGTTTTGCCTTGTAAGCGGTACTCTTCCGCTACAATTCTGGATATAATGCTGGAATCCAACCCGCCCGACAAAAGACAGCTTATATCCTCGTCGGCGATGATTTGTCTTTTTACGGCATCGATTGTCAATGCCCTTACGGTATGGACGGTATCGTTCAGATTGTCCTTATGCTCCCTTGCCCTAAGACGCCAATATATTTTGGTTTGAATACGCTCTTTTTGATAATATAAGAATTCCCCGAATCTGAGTTCTTTCAGGTTTTTAATAATGCCGCTTCCCGAAATCCTCCCTGGTCCAAGAAACATTATTTGCATAAGACCTTCGTCTTCGATTTTCCTTTTGACCAATGGATTTTGTAGAAGTGTCTTTATCTCAGACGCAAACAGTATTCCGCCGTCATATAAATAATAAAAAAGAGGTTTTACGCCGATACGGTCGCGCGCCAAAAACAAGCGTTTCTTTTTATGCTCCCAAACAGCAAAGGCAAAAACTCCGTTGAAATAGTCAAGGCACTTTTCTTTCCATTCCGCAAATGCCGTCAAAACCACTTCGGCATCCGAATAGCCTTCAAACAGATATCCCAATCCTTTGAGCTTTTGCTTGATTTCATCTGCGTTGAACATACGACCGTTAAAGACTATTGTAAAGATGTCTTCTTGGGTCTTTAGAGTCATAGGTTGCTTGGCGTCGGGGTCTAAGACAATAAGTCTGGAGTGCATCAAAACGGCGTCTTCGCCGGCACAGATATAGCTTTCATCCGGACCTCTTGACTTTATGGTCTCGAACATATTTTCCAATATGAATTGTTCTTTCTTAATATTTTGATTAAAGTTTATCCAGCCGGCTATCCCGCACATAAACTAATTTATACTCCTTTTAATACCGGTTGCAATTGCTGATTGTTCAAAGCGGCTTCTGCGCTTTCTATAAGTAAGTCAAAGTCAGCCATAAGCGAAAACCTTTTCTTCTGATAATTATCTTGTGCAAAAGGCGTGAAGAAAATGTTCTTTTTATTGATAAGTTCCCCTATATTTCTTGCATTCGCCGCCAAGCCATCATTCGTGGATATCGCCACCAGCACGGGCTTATTGTTTCTCAAATGGGCTTTGACCGCCATAAGGACTGGGGTGTCTGTGATTCCGTTGTTTAACTTGGCAAGGGTGTTCCCTGTGCAAGGCGCGATTATTATTAAGTCTAAGAAATTCTTGGGACCTATGGGTTCGGCATCCTTAATAGTCCTTATGGGTTCCTGATTGGTTATTTTCTTAACATCGTTATAGAAATCTTCGGCTTTATAAAATCGGGTGTCTACTTTCGCTACCGAATATGAAAATATAGGGATTATCGTATTATGTTTTGCCAATTTCTCAAGTTCAGGCAATAGTTTCTCAAAAGTGCAGAATGAACCCGTAATGGCTAAGCCTATTGTTTTGTTAGTCATATCTTATATTTCTTTCAGGCTTCTCATAAGACTTTCCTTTAAATATTCGGCAGCCGTGTGAGGGGATACTTTTCCGGGCACTCCCAAATAATGAAACGCTTGAAGCCCCCTTCCCTTAATTTCGACAAAGTCCACTCCCCCGGGCTTGGATGCCAAATCCAGAATAAAAGTATCTTCCGAGATTAGCCCGATAAGTTCTCCTTTTATTATTATCATAGGTATGGTGTTCACGATAACTTGAAATGATGAAAGGTGCATGTGCATGTCTTCCAGCCTTATGACCTTATCCGCCGTTATTTCTGCTTCCGCAATTTCTTTTTCAAATTTTGTAGCCACCGTGACTTTGGCGCAAAGGGACTTAAGCATCTTTGTCAAGCATCGGGCTATTCTGCCATATCCCAAAACCAAAATCGGCATATCCCTAAGAGAAGCTTTCGTTCTTTGAATAATCTCCGCCAAAGCCCCTTCTGCGGTAATATAAGCGTTTTTTATAAGGAATCTATTGTCTTCCAGAAAATCATACTGCCTTATATTTCTTTGCTGCAGGAGGTGTTCTATCTTGTTGTCGCCCACTCGGGCGAAAACTACTGAATTGTCTTCCAGTTCTTCAAGCTGACTAAGTTCCAATTCCTTCGCTAAAGAGAATATATAGACTTTTTTGCCTTCATTAATAATGCATCCATGCATCACATAGGCTCTAAAGCCTTCTTTTTGCAAAGCTTTTATTAGATAGAACCCTCTATCGTCAGTCACATCCACAACAAAAATATAATCGTCCATCATACCTCTGATGTTTTCATAATATGAAACAGAAAAAAATAAGGTGTTTGAGAACTACCGTATAAATCTCATATCAAAAAAAGCTTGACATAAAACTAAAAAAACCAAAAAACCGCATATTTTTTATGCGGTTTTTGTTAAAGCATAGATATGTAAAGCAATATATAATTACATTAACAATATCTCTATACGCTTATTATTAAAGCAATCTATTTTATATTTCTGCCATAACCCGCTTCATAGAGCTTATTGGCAAGCAAGTGAAGTCTCTCCGAAATCAGCTCGTCGTCACGATTGAGCGCATCACGAAAGAGTTTGATATCCTCGTCAATAAGCTCGTTGTCTTTGCATACTTCCAAGGTCATGGCATCGCCTTGCAGTCCTATTCTCTCAATAATCGGATTGTTCTCATCATAGAGTTTGGGATACCTATAAGCGTTTGAAAGGTACTCTTTTGTCTGACATATCAAAAGCGCCATATCAATAACACGGTGAAGGGGCATCTCTTCAGATTGTCTTGACCATTTGCCGCCGGTATGCCTCCAAACTTTTATGGATATATCCACCTTGCCCCTATCATTCCATTGAGCAAGTCCCAAAGAAATCCCTTTGGCTGAAGCGCTTCTGCCGTCCACATTTTCATAATCTTGTATACAAAAGACCGGTTTGTGTTTCAAATTTACGGGTATTTTCATAATCACTCCTATTACTGATTTACTAATTTACTAAATTACTAATATTATCTACAGCATAATCGATAAAGTCAATGCTTTTTCATATAAAACAAAAAATGCTGGATTTTTGTTCGGCAATTAGAAATAGTCATAGTTTTTTGGGAATTAAAGCTCTTTATCTGTGCAATGATGAAGAAAGCAATTCTATTGAAAATAACCAGCGAAAAGCTTTCTATCAAATTCAAAATATTTTGCTAACGGGACTGTTAACCTATTGAATGAACATTATTTGCCAATAAGCAAACGGAAATCCCCTTGTCAAGTTCAAAATCTGTTAGTAGGAAGTGTCAAACCATATAAAGATTTTATTAAATAAGTCAGGATAACTGGGATTGGAGCCATAAACGATATTGAAATAGAATAACAATTAAGAGAATTAGGGGTTAGGAGCTCACCTAAAATAAAGGCGTATTTATAGATGTTTTATAGTTAATCTTAGGGTGAAAGATTTTACTTAGAATAAACAATAAGCTGTGAAAAATTCGACAGCTTTTCCCTAAGAAATACCTTTCATAAAAGGACGCTGAATATGCTCATATTTTCATTTGACAATTACTCCCCTATTATCTTAATAAGGACTCTTTTTTGTCTTTTGCCGTCAAATTCTCCATAAAAAATTTGTTCCCAAGTTCCAAAATCCAGTTTGCCTTTTGTGACGGCGCATACCACTTCTCTGCCCATAATCGTTCTTTTCAAATGGGCATCGGCGTTGTCCTCAAATCCGTTGTGATCGTACTGTTCATATGGCTTTTCGGGCGCAAGCTTTTCCAAAAACCTTTCAAAGTCGTTGTGCAGTCCGCTTTCGTCGTCATTTATAAAAACGCTTGCGGTAATATTCATCGCATTGACCAGAACAAGCCCCTCTTTAATACCGCTTTCGCGAAGAGCTTCTTCTACTTGCGGCGTAATATTAATAAAGGCTCTTCTTGTTGTGGTGACAAAATTCAATACTTTTCGATAACTTTTCATATGCCCTCCAATATTATTTTCTATTATTATATAAAAAAATTCCTTTTTTTCATAGCGATAGGATAGTGTTTAGCCATATTCTCTATAATAGTCCAAAATATCGTTCTTTGATACATATAAATGACGGTTTTGTGGAATAAGATGTTAATTAGGCGATGGCGAAAAAGACCTTGGAGCGCTTAAAAAAAGGCGTGATTGGCAAAGTGATAGATATCAAGTGCCCGAATACAATAAAAAAAAGGCTTATGGATATGGGCTTATGCCTTGGAGCGAAAATCGAATATATAGGCAAGGCACCTTTGGGCGACCCTCTGCTTTTTAAAGTAAAAGAAATCCTTTTGGCGCTGAGAAAAAAAGTCGCCAAAGATATAATAGTTGAGATATGAGAGAGCTTTATACAGTCGCCTTAGCGGGAAATCCCAATTGCGGCAAGACATCACTCTTCAATGCCCTAACAAAAATGCATCAGTCCGTTGGAAACTGGACGGGCGTAACCGTGGAGAAGAAAACGGGCTTATACCATAAAAACAAAAGAATTCAAATTATCGACTTGCCCGGCATATATTCTCTTTCGCCGTATTCTCTTGAAGAGAAAATAGCAAGGGACTATCTGATAAAACAAAAACCCGATTTGATAATAAATATCATTGATTCCTTGAATTTGGAAAGAAGCTTAAATTTGACCTTGCAGCTTTTGGATTTAGGTCTTAAGGTCGTCTTGGCTCTAAATATGAAAGACGAATTGCAAAAGAAGAACATAACCCTTGACACCCAGAAGATAGAAGACGCCCTATCCGTAAAAGCCGTAGCCATATCTGCCGCGAAAAAGACCAATTTGACCTTGCTTATGGATATAGTATGGAAAGAGCTTAGCACTCCGAAAGAAAAAAAGCTTTTCAAGTACAGTGAAGAATTAGAAAAAGAAATACGCAAAGTTCAAAAAAAGTATAATATTGACAGGTTTTTTGCCATAAAGCTATTGGAAAATGACTTGGAGATTAAGAAAACGCTGAATTTAGAAAATCAAGACTTAAAATTAGTGAATCTACAAGACCAATTCTTTCTATATAGAAACAAAAAGGCGGAATGCATAGCCTCAAAAGCCTTGAATAAGAGTCTTAATAAATCTATTACCCATAAGATTGACAAGGTCATGACAAATAAATATCTTGCCTTCCCAATTTTCTTTTTTATCATCTGGCTAATCTATTTTTTCTCGGTACAGCTTGCGGGAAAATATATCTTAACGCTTATGGAAGGAGCGTTGGAAGAACTGATAAACCTTATTAAAACACGCTTGACTCTCCCTGTATGGGCGGAGGGACTATTAACCGAAGGCGTCATAAGAGGCATGGGGACGGTGCTTTCCTTTTTGCCTCAAATCGTGATCCTTTTCTTTTTTATAGCGTTGCTTGAAAGCTCGGGCTATATGGCACGGGTGGCGTTTATTATGGATAGACTGTTTTACAAAATTGGCTTAAGCGGTCATTCTTTTATACCTATGATACTTGGATGCGGATGCAGCGTGCCGGCGATTATGAGCACAAAAACCATAAAAGACTTTAGCCAAAAGAAAATGACCATTATCCTCACGCCCTTTGTGCCTTGCTCGGCGAAACTCCCCGTTTTCGCACTGTTTATCGCCGCTTTTTTCCCAAATAACTCGCTTGTGGCTCCCTCTATGTATCTTTTGGGTATCTTAACGGTAATTTTGGTTAGTCTGATTCTTAAAAGGACAAAGCCTTTTATAAACCCTAAGGGCTCTTTTATAATGGAACTGCCACCATATAGAATACCGCTTGTGACAAATGTATTTATGAGCATATGGCAAAAAAGCAAGGATTTCTTAACAAAAGCCGGCTCCATTATTCTTGTTTCTTCTATTTCGATTTGGTTCTTAAGCAATTTTAACTATAAGCTTGAAATGGTGGAGGCAAAATACAGTCTGCTTGCGTCCATAGGGCATCTTTTATCCCCTATATTCATTCCGTTAGGGTTTGGGGATTGGAGAGCTGCGGTTGCTATACTTAGCGGAACAATCGCTAAAGAGACCATTATCTCCGCCTTTTCAGTGCTTCTCGGCGCATCGGGGCACAATCTTATTCTATCCCTTAAAGAAATGTTTTCGCCGCATGCAGCCTACTCTTTTATGGCTTTTACGCTTTTATGTTTCCCCTGTGTGTCGGCTCTTGCCGCCACCAAAAAAGAAATGGGCTCAAATAAATGGCTATTAACTGCTATGACAATTCAGTTTTCCACAGCGTACGCCGTATCCTATCTTATCTATAATATCGGTGGGCTGGTTCTTTATAACATTTGGTTTATAACCATACCGTTATTTTTTGTGATAGTATTTATGGTTGGACATTTCATATATAAAAGATTATACTATAGAAGATAATTCAATATATATTTTGGAGGTCAATATGCTTTCAGATGTGGAAATAGCCAGAAACTGTGCTTTGCGCCCTATCCAAGAAATCGCACAAAAGCTTAATATAAATTCAAACAATATAGAGCTTTATGGCAGATATAAGGCGAAAATTGCCGCCTTTGAAGAGAAATCTTTTGGAAAACTCATCCTTGTTACGGCAATGAGCCCCACCAGAATGGGAGAGGGCAAGACCACTGTCAGTATTGGATTGGCGGACGGTTTGTCAAGGCTGGGCAAAAAGACCTGTCTTGCTTTAAGAGAGCCGTCCTTGGGTCCGGTGTTCGGAATAAAAGGCGGAGCTTGCGGAGGAGGATATTCGCAGGTTGTGCCTATGGAGGATATAAATCTTCATTTTACCGGGGACTTGCACGCTATCTCCGCGGCGAACAATCTCTTATCCGCAATGATTGACAACCATATAAACCATGGCAACGCCTTGGGTATAGCCAATGTGGTATGGAAAAGATGTATGGATATGAACGACAGAGCACTTAGAGAAATAAAGGTGGCTTTGGGCGGCGAAAAAAACGGCATACCTCGAACAGACGGATTTGTTATAACGGCGGCTTCGGAAATAATGGCGACCTTATGCTTAAGCACTTCTCTTGACGACCTCAAAAACCGTCTTGCCAACATAGTCATAGGCTATGATATAAGCGGAGAAGAAATCACCGCGGGGGACTTAAAAGCCCAAGACGCCATGGCGATACTATTAAAAGACGCCATGAAACCCAATCTTGTTCAAACCTTGGAAGCCACGCCCGCCATAGTTCACGGCGGACCGTTCGCCAATATAGCACACGGCTGTAACAGCGTGCTTGCCACAAAGATAGCTCTTTCCAGTTCAGACTATGCAGTGACTGAAGCCGGCTTTGGTGCGGATTTAGGGGCGGAGAAATTTTTTAACATAAAATGCCGCACCGCCAAGCTTAAGCCCAACTGTGTGGTTCTGGTAGTCACCCTAAGGTCTATAAAATACAATGCCGGAGTGGAGCGTGACGAAATCACAAAAGAGAATCTGGACGCCGTCAAAAAAGGCTTTATTAATGTAAAGACACATTTGGAAAACTTAATTAATGTATTCAAGACCCGTCCCGTCGTCGCCATAAATAAATTTGGATTCGACACCCAAGGAGAGATTGAGCTTGTCAAAGAGCTTTGTCAAGAAATCGGCGTATATGCTGTGGTAAATACAAGCTTTATGGACGGGGGAAAGGGTGCGGAAAAGCTTGCCGAAAGAGTAATTGAGATATGTCAAGGTGACGGAAATTTAGAGTTCGCCTATGATTTAGAAGACGCTTTGGACCAAAAAATACAAAAAGTCGCACAAAAAGTATACCGCGCATCAAAAGTAGTCTATTCTGACGAAGCTTTGATTCAAATGAAAAAAATAAAAGAAAATCCCAAGTACAAGAATTACCCGATTTGTATCGCCAAAACTCAATTTTCATTTTCCTGCGACGAGAACGCCTTAGGGTGTCCCGAGGGCTTTGAATTCCCCGTTAGGGCGGTGGAAGTAAGAGCGGGCGCGGGCTTTATTCTTGTCATTTGCTCAAATATCCTGCTTATGCCCGGACTTCCCAAAGTACCGAATTCTCAAAAAATGAGCATAGATTCCCAAGGTAGAATTTCAGGGCTTATGTAGATTAAATTCCGCCGTCAACGCCTATGACTTGGGATGTGATATATCCTGAACTCTCTCCCGCAAGAAAGCTGACAAGGTTGGCGACATCTTGAGGAGAGCCTATTCTTTGCAATGCCGTCTGCATAGCGAACTCTTCCTTGTCCTCTTGGGTCAGATTATTATTCATATCCGTGTCGATAAGTCCCGGAGCTATACAGTTTACGGTTATGCCGCTTGGACCAAGCTCCTTAGCCAAAGCCTTTGTAAAACCAATTAGTCCAGCTTTGCTCGCCGAATAATGCACTTCGCAAGAACCTCCGCATACCCCCCAAACAGAGCTTATGTTTATTATCCTACCGTATTTTTGACTTATCATAGCGGGTACAACGGCTTTTGTAAGCAGCATAGCGCCCTTTAAGTTGACATCCAACATCTTGTTCAAATCAAAGTCGCTAAGGTCGGTGAACAATTTTTGCTGGGATATACCGGCGTTGTTCACCAGAACATCGATTTTTTTATACTTTTCTAAGATTTGGTCTATTACCAGACAGATATTGTTATCCAAGCACAAATTCAAAGGATACAGCTCAATTGCCGTTTCTTTTTTTAACTTCTCTGCCTTTTCATGATTTTTATTATAAAGCCCTACGACCAAAAAACCGTCCCTTAATAGCTTTTTTATTATAGCTTCGCCGATTCCGCCCGTGGCGCCGCTGACAAGTGCCGTCTTCATAAATCAAATACCTTTTTTTGATTTATTATAACCTCAACATTTGAATTAATCAATTAAATATCAAGTCACTTTCATACGGGTTTTATCTTGCTCTTTTTTCTGTATAGTTTTTTTGTGGGCTGAGCCTCGTCCTTTAACGACATAAGCATTCTTCTCTTGTCGCCCTCTCTCATGTGCATATCCTTATCTTCAATTGACATAAAAGCCTCCTCCTATATTTTGTGTTCGATAAGAAAAAATAAACAAAAGAAATGTTTTCTTATTTATGTTAAAAAATAATGGTACCCCACGCAAAAAGGCGGTTATAGAGAAAAAATTACTATTATTTACACTTAAAAATAATATAAATATGTTATAATATTTTCGTATGAAAAGAGTAGTTGGGGTTTTGATATTAATAATGATTGCCGCTACTACGGCTATGCTCTTTTTTAGCTGCAGCCAACCCCGTTCTTTGTCGTTTGAAAAGGACGAATATTTTGTCATGCTCGAACAGCCTTTTCAGCCAAAGGTTATTATAAGACCCAAAAATGCCGAATACACAATAACATCATCCAACCCCACCTTGGCAAGTGTGGAAGACAATACAATCATTCCCCTTAAAGAAGGCATCGTCAACATCACCGTAAGCGCGGGCGACCTTCAGCATACCGCCAAAGTATACATAATAAATGACGAAGAGTACAAAGGAGACTTGCCTGACTATAATATTGATTATAAGAGAATAAACTTTATTGTGGACGATGCGGTCTATACCTCACCTATGCTGATCCAAAAAGGCATGGTCCCCGGACCGCCTTATGATTTTGTGCCTCCCGGATATACCCTTCACGGCTGGTACATAGATAAAGAATATACAACTAAATTCAACTTCAATCAGCCGCTTGAAGAGAATGTCACTCTCTTTGGGTATCTCACACTCAACGAACCCCAGTTCATTTTTGACAGAGAAAACAATCTGATTGAATCGCTTATGCACCCCAATCTGCCCTATACTGAAATAAGTTTCCCCGAAAAAGATATCTACAATCAGCCAATAAAAGGCATCAAAGCCGAAGCATTAAAAAACAATAAGACGGTGGAAAAAATAACCATACCCAAAAGCTATGAGGTGATAGGCAATCAAGCGTTCTTGGGTTGCTCTTCCTTGAAAGAAGTAGTCTTTGAAGCTGATTCCCAGCTTAAAAAAATAGGCATAGCCGCTTTTGATAAATGCAAGGAGCTTGATACCTTTACGCTGTCAAACAGCCTTACTGAAATAGGGGGATTTGCCTTTAGGGATTGTTCAAAGCTGGAGATTAAGTCCTTACCGCCGCTTATCGACACCCTTAATGAATATGTCTTTAGCGGCACCGCCACCAAAACCATTGACCTTGATAATATCCAAACTATCAAACGAGGCGCTTTTCATAATACGGTCTCTTTAGAGAGCGTTCTCAACACCCATAATGTAAAGACATGCGAAAAAAACGCTTTCCATAACACCAAAATATTTGCCGATTCCCTATCGTCCCAAGAGAGAGCGGCATATATCGACACCATTCTTGTCGCCGTAAGAGCCAATACGGCTTATATGAAGCTTAAGGAGAATGTGACGCTGATTGCCGACGAGGCACTGAATGCTGAAAACCTATCCAATATGATTTTGGAAATACCCTTTAATCCCCAAAACCTCTCATTGGGCGAAAATGTCTTTGAAAAGACCATAGCTATCATGATTCCCGAAGATTATTTTCCCATAACGGGAAGCTCAAATCCCTTTTTTGGATACAGAAGCCAAGTCTGTGTGGAAGTGGATGAAAAGGATTTCAAACTCTTAAAGTTTAGAGAAACAGAGGACAGTTATCTGTATGATATAAGACAATATTATGGTGATAAAGTCCACCTTGATATCGCTGAAGAATTTCCCGACTACCGCATTAGGAACATCAGAGAAGGAGCTTTCCAAAACAGCGACGGACGCTCTCTGAATCTAAAGAGCTTAAACCTTAGAGAGGTTGAAAAAATATTCTCTCATGGAATCGCCAATATAGAATCTCTTATCGCCCTATTCTTTACAAGGGAGACACCGTCAAGCATAAACACTATGAGCATAGCTAAAAGCAGTCTTGGCTTAGGATCGGTGAAAATCTATGTCCCCGAGCACCTTGTGACAAAATATAAAGGGCGTACACAATGGATTCATCTGCAAAACCATATCTATTCCATGGACCTTATTCAAGATGGCATGGCGACGAGAACATTCGAAAATGACGACGGCTTTGTCATTCAATACTTTGGCGACGAGGAAAGCGTAAATATCCCCGATGACGCGGATATAAACATAATATCAGAATACGCCTTCATGCTCAATAAGGCAGTAAAAAATATTACAATCGGTGAGAATATTCAAGAAATCGGATATATGGCTTTCGCATACACGGAAATTCAAACGATAACTTTTGTATCCGAACAGCCTCCCGTTATGAACAACTTAGCCTTTTATAAGAACTCTTCCTTAACGACAATTTATGTCCCACAGGGCAGCCGTCAAGACTATATCCATGCACTCCCAACCTCAGTACTGTATATATCAGGTCTTGAGATTATAGAGGTATAAGGCACAACGGGAACAAACGTCGTCTTAAGATTGTAATAAAAGCTCAAAAAAAACGGCAAAAATTTTTGCCGTTTTCTTTACTTTTTTCTATGATTAATCCTTTTTTTCGTCCAAATCTTTTGTGTCCAGATTGTGAATCAATCTATACATTTGTTCTACTATAATGCCGTATTTGGTAGACCATTTTTTATCCTTAAATAAGAAGCGATAGGTACCTTCGGGATAGCATAGGTCTATCCCCTCTTGGTTTTTGGTGGTTACGGTGTGCAGGGTTTTCAAAGCGGTCTTTACCTCAAAAGGTTCTTCTTGCTTTGTACCCTTAAAGCCAATATATTCCTTGTCAATATACAGTTCGCCCTCGCCTACCCTATGATATTTCCTATCCCTTTCTTCAAACATATCGACCTTTTTGGATATATAAAAATTGGGCTTTCTTATCTCTTTATCCACGCATTCCCTTTGATAATCATACCATAAATCCACCCTATCAAACGCCATGCTTATCCCGTCCGCAGGCCTAAGTTCGCCATAGTTTGTATATTCGACATTGTTCCCGCAATAGTCACAGATAAGGTTTCTTCCCGTAGAACGCATGATATAGTCTTTTGAGCATTTTGGGCACCTATAAAGTATATATTCGATACCCTTAGCAATCTTTCTGGAACAGAATTTGATATTGTTCTCTCTTTGATAGATATGGTCGTTGAACTTCAAGCTCTCACGCACCCTTTCATATATTTGTTCAAGCGAAAGCTTTCTTAAGTCCTCTTGTGAGAATAGTCTTGTGACTTTGACCTTTACTTTTCCGAACCTAAAGCCCTTAAAGTATCTGGGCATAGTGAGATACGCACCTAAGGTATGGCTTAAGACAACGGGCACATCTAAGAACTTCAAGAGCTTTGCGATACTTGGCGGCAGATAGTGCAGTTGCTTGCCGTCAAGGGAGGTTTTGCCCTCGGGATACAGAGCTATCTTTCTTCCCTGTTCCACAGCGGCTTTCATCATCTTAATGGACTCTATATCAATGGAAAATTGGCTTTTGGGGATACATCCCACTCTATTAATAAACGGCTTGAACAATGGCCAAGTAAAAAGGTCTCGACCTGTGACAACATTTAGCCTATGGGGTGCCAAAGCGCTAACATTAAAGACGATGTCGACAACGCTGGAATGATTTCCTATCACCACAAAAGGTCCTTTGAGGTCCTTTATATCTTTCTTGTCAATTTTTAGTCGGAAAAATATCTTTGATACAATCTTCAAAAAATATGTAATAACATAGTACAAGAAAGCGTTGGGTTTTCTTATTTGGTATGAATTACTATTGTTCTTGTTTCCTTGGTTCATTTTTTACCTCTTATTAATCTACCAGATTTTCGCTATTTAAGCATTCAAGCTCTTTAAGGACGAATCTTCCGTCCTTTCTTATCAGTACATCGTCAAAATATATCTCACCGCCACCATACTCGGGGGTGTGTATCTGCACAAGGTCCCAATGCAGGGCGCTTTTGTTGTTGTTGTCGCAGTCTTCATAGCAGCTTCCGGGGGTAAAGTGAATGGAACCGTTTATTTTTTCATCAAAAAGAATATCCCCCATTGGTTTTGTGATATAAGGATTTACGCCAAAGGCAAACTCGCCTATAAACCTCGCCCCCTCGTCTATATCAAGGATTTTTTTCAAATCTTCGTCATAATTGGAAGCAGACTTGACGATTTTGCCGTCCTTAAACTTAAAATACACATCTTTGAATTCCTTGCCGTCGTGTATGGACGGGGTATTATATTTTATATAGCCGTTTACGCTGTCTCTTATCGGTGCGGTATATACTTCTCCGTCGGGAATGTTTCTCAAGCCGCTACATTTTATGCCGCCCATTCCCTTAATGGAAAATGAAATATCGGTGTCTTTTGCTACGATGCGGACTTTGTCGGTCTTATTTATAAGCTCCACAAAAGGGTCCATCGCCTTGTCCATTTTGCGATAGTCTAAATTGCAAACCTTGAAATAAAAGTCTTCAAAAGCCTCAGTGCTCGTCCCTGCTTGTTGCGCCATACCCTCTGTCGGCCACCTCAAGACCACCCATTTTGTCTTATTGACTCTTATCTCATGGTGGACGGG
>DUON01000015.1 GCA_012838805.1 Clostridiales bacterium | reverse complement strand
TAGCCATAGCAACAGAAATCGAGGATTGGCAATTGGTTTCAGCCCAGCAAAGGGCGTGGCGCTGTTATGCCAAGGCGATAATTGGAGAGGGCATATATATTGATATTATGAATGTCTTTGAGCTCTATATGTCCTTGTCCGTAAACAATACCGTCAATAGACTCAAGCACTTGACCGTCAGCAGGCTTTTGAATGTATATGACTATAATGACAACGATATGAGTTTATACTTTGGAGAGCAAGGCGACAAAATAGCTTATAGATTTGTGGACACCATAAATAAAACCATAGACGAGCTTTTAGAGGATTGGCAGATAACAAGAGCCAAAACAATCGTTTGGGATGATATCGCAAATAACCTAATCGACGACGATATTCTTGCAAGGATTCTTGAGGGCGACCCCAACGGCGAGGGCAGGATAAACACCCAGCCTTTAAGAGCCTTGGCTTATGAAAGGCTTAAGTTAAGCGATGAGAAATCACTTTTTGAGCCAAAGCTTTCAACACTTGAACAAGAATACGGGAATATAACCGATGACCAGGTGAGAAGGTCAACTATCTTTAACGAGCTTTATACCACGAGCTCTCTTGAAGAAAAGGTGATTTTGATACAGTTCCTTATGGCGGCGGCAAGGTCTGTAAGCGACAGTGAACAGCATATAACCGTCGTGCCTTATACACAAGCGGGTCACGCCATACCTCAAATATTAGACCATATCTTAAAGCTGTATCTCCTATTGCCCGACGGACAGAGAATAGACATAACCCTTAATATATTCAGCAGACAGATAAAGAATGTACTTATTCCCAATGCGATAACCAATATTGAAGACGGCGAAGTGATAACCACCTATCAAAAACTGCCCAATATCTATTATATAGACCCCTACAATTCCGAGACTTTCAGGCTGCCTATGCAGGCGGAATTCGAGTTTGAGACGGGATATAACCTTACTCTTGACATCAATGAATGGGTGGACTATGACGAAAATATTTTCTATACCCGAAGCCCGGAAAGCCAGCTGCAAAAGATATTCTATTATAGACTGAGCCCGGACAGCTATAAGGGCGGAATATATCAGCTTGAATCGTATCTGACTTACGGCATAGGCGAAGATGTTGAAAGACAACGCTTTTATGTCACAATAATAGTCTTAAACCGCACGCTTAGTCAAGAATACGACCAATTACATCATTTTGACAACCCCATAAGCGGTAGAGTCGAGGACATACCTTACTTATTGACTGAGGATATGTTCGTGGACTATGAACTGTACTATAAGGGCATTGTTGAGCCCGAATATTGGTATAGCAATTTCGGCATGCCTGTCGTGCCCCAAATAAACTGGCATAAGACGGCTTTGAACCCCAACGGAATTCTTGATTCCGACATACTCACCCAAGGCGGTTTTGTCCAAGATGTTCAAGGGCTTTTGCATTATGAAAATACCATGCTGTTCAAGACCTATGAAGAGCTTTGGCAAGAGGTGTATACTCAGTACTCTCAAGCCGCCAAGCCCATAGCGTGGGAAAACTTTTTTGAAGTGACATATTCAGGAGAAAGAATAGTCAAGACGATATTCGCAGGCGAAGCAGCTCTGCAAATAAAGGCTCTTGACGAAGATATCTTTAACGAGATGATTATTGACGCTTATTACGAAATGTATGACGAGGCGTCGCCTGACTTTAGAGCGGTGATAGACTACTTAATGATAGCGTTCAGAAACAATAATTTTGGACTTATACCCGATCCGTCGTCAGACTTATGGTATGTGGCGTTCTATAAAGAACTTGACTCCAAGGCGTTTGTGGGAACGCTGACTGAGGACGAATTAGAGGTATATACGGCGTTCAACGAACTTTATCAAGATATCCATCAGGCTTCGTTAATTGAAAAAAGAGCGGAAAAATGGGATGCGCTTTTTGAGATGACGGGAATATGGCAGGGACAGCAACAGCAAATCGCTTTAGGATATCTTACCGCAGCGTATGACAACTTCAGAGAGGATATGCTTGTCAGCATTTGGGAACGCTTGACCAGTATGGTGTCAGAAAGAGAATACGAAGTCATGAACTCTTTGATAGACACCTTGAGCGATTTATACGGTTCGATAGAAAAGGCAAAGGCGAGGGCGTGGGATTTTCTAATAAACGACGACAGAGTAAAGAACATTACGGGAGAGAAAGCCAAGGTCCAGATTACCGCTAAGAAATGGGATTTTATCGAACTTATGGACATGGCGGAAGAAGTTATAAAAATAATAACATTCAATCCGTTCACCAAAAAAGCGAACACAGATTCCTTCATTGCCAATTTTGAAGTGCTGAACACCCTGCTTATAGACGAGCTGGGACAGGCGCTTGAAGAGACCAAAGAACAATATATCGAGTCCTTTAGGGACGAAGCTTTGAATCTTCTCAAAACAATGCTTATGCAAAGGGCGATTGAAGAGGTTTCGCGAATTGACCAAAACAACCAAACTCTTCCCATAGAAGAAAGAGCTTTCACCAATTGGAACGACTTGTATCAGGAATATCTATACAAGGCGACATCTCCCATAGACAACACCAGAGCCGAAGTTGAACTTGCTTATGGAGGCTCTTTGACTGAGGAAGAAAGGGATGAAATAGTTTGGCAAAGGCTTTGGGAAGGCGCTGAAGAATGGCAAGATGTTATGGCGGAGATATTTAACCAATTCGAGGGTGAGGAAAACAGATATCAGCTTTCAATAGATAGATATAGGGAAAAGAGAATAGAGCTTTTGACTTTCCAATTAGATGATATTTATGAAGAGACATACCGCGAAAAGAGCTTGGACGCATGGAACGGCATCGTAGACAACCCTGTCCATACCACCCAAGACTTGCTGGCGGTAGTCTTAAAAGATGTCAAGAGAGAGGCATGGGTGGCTCTTTATGAGAACTATTCTAATCCAACCGAGCAACTTCAAATGCCCACTCATTTGGATCAAAGCCATGGCGATTTGCAATTCGCAAAAGCTTGGGACAGCTATTATTCGGTTTCGTCAGCCGACAGAAAGGCGTTAATGGATAAAATCTTATTGTATTATGGCTTCAACACCCATGACTCAAGCTTTGGAGGATTGGGCGAGGTATTCGAGTACATAATGTTAACCTCCGAGGTGGGCGAACAAGAGACACTGACGGAGATTTATCAAATCGTATACAGTGAGCTCAAAGAGTCCAAAGGAGGACAGGAACCCGGTCAAGAGCTTGTTGTCGTGGAGGTCATGATAAGACTTAGGAACTATTATGGAGAAGCTATAACAGATATCTGTAAAATCCTATACGACGAGATAAAAAGAGATGCTTGGGACTTTCTTCTTGAAATAAGCCCCGAATATGAAGAGCTTGAGGATATGTTCTTGCCCGACAACGATATAAAAACCTACGCATGGCAAAAGCTGTGGGCGATAAGAGAGGGCATAGCCTATCATGACTATGCTATCATAGACAATATCTATCAAATGGTCATAGAGGAACATTTTGACAATCAGCTTGCTTGGGCGTTTGACAGTCTGGATACTTTTGTCAACAACCCGCAATGGCTGGATAAAAAAGAAGAGATACTGGACAATCTTGACAAAGACGATATTAAGACAATCCTTTGGCAAAAGCTTTATCAGCAATCTTCAGAACATATCAAAGAGTCTATGGATGCCACCTTGAATATAGTGAATAGGGAAGGTCTGGACAACGCCCATGCCATAGCTTGGGAGAGATTTATTAATAAGAACGAAATTCCCCAAAGCATCAAAGACTTTATGTGGAGCATGTATGACTCTTATACCAAAGCGCGGGCTATGGAAGAGTATAAAGAGTGGTATACAAGGATAGTCTCCCAAGAGCTTGAGACAAACTATCAGGATATCTATGACGAATTATTGGAAAGATATAAGAAGAGCAAAGTCTGGCAGGAGCTTTATAGCCAAGCGGACGCCGAAAGAAAAGCGTTAATGGACGGTATCTTATTGGATATAATCAGCGAACACGGTGATTGTCAGCAAGAAAGATTAGAGGCGCTTGCTTTGGACGAATTAATGGAACAAGTCCCCGAGGAGAAAGACGGTATCTTGCTCTTGGTGGAAAGCGCAATCCCCAATTTTGAATACGCCATAAAGATAAACGAATTCAAGGCTAAAGAATGGGATGATTTCTATGCGAACGCCGATTCGGTAAGACGCTCTCAAATGAATGTCATAATCAATAATTATAGCGGAATTCCTGTCATCGTCAATAGAAAAGCCGCGGCACTTGACGATGAAAACTTTAGAGGACTTTTGTCGTCGGCGGAAAGAAACGCTTTGGACCAAAGAATAAGCGCCGCCAAGCAAGAGATTGAGAGGTTATATTTTTCTGCTTTGGCATACGACCAAATGGTTGAAGACGAAATCTATAAAGACGAATTGGAAAGCACATATAACTTTTTATATGAAAAGTATCTGATGCTTTATTATCCCAACCGTCCTCAGATGATAGATGAAGTCATAATAAAAACCATGGCCTATGACAGACTGGTAGCTGAGATAAGGAACGGCGGCAGACAGGATATTGAAGAGTTCATTTCAGCTCAGCTTGTTTTTGTGGACGAAGACTATCTTGCCTTGACTTGGGACGGATATTATCAATACAATCTGAACAACGACTTTGAAAGGGCACAGCTTATGCTCAATATCCTCAACCAGACCGTGGATATTCAAATGGACTTGATAAGAGTCAATGCAATAGATAGGCTCTATGATTTGTTATGGAACGGTGCGGTATACAACATAATTGAGGAAAGAGAAGAGCTGATTGAATCCATACAAAAAAGCCGACTTTGGCAAGGACTTTTCGGTGACGACCTATTTGCCTTAAAGGGAATTCTAAATCAGATATTGACAATAGACGACGGACAGATAAGCCTTAAGAGTCAGGCATGGCTGAGTTTGTCTAATGCTCTATCTGTAACTGTGGATTATTACAATATCATGAACACCATAAGAACTCAGGTCAGAAACGATTTCCCAAGCTATACCGACAATCAGATAGACAGAAGGTCTTGGGAGATTATGTACGCCGACGCCGAAGGCGCGCTCAAATATTTTATGGACACCGTCTGGAACGAGGTGAACGGCGGTCAGAGCATAGACTTGCATTTGGTATGGCAAGAGATGTATTCCATGGTCTCAAGCGACAATCAAATTTACTTAGATATGACGGCTATTTATAATTATGTGCATACCGAAAATCCAAACCTGCCTCAACAAGAAAAAATGGCTTTGGCGTTTGATTTGGCAAGCGAAGATTATGCTCTTTTGATAGAAAGACTGAATGAATATGTCTATGAATATAAGAGCCAAGCTTGGGTGGAGCTTAACGAATACTTTAGCGAAGACGCTGTGATGACAGCCCTTTTTGAAGAGATGTTCGCATTTCAAATTCTGCATAACGAAGAGACCCTAAGCCAAGCCTTATGCTGGGACAGAATGGTCAATATGGTCTTTGAGATAGAGGCTACCCTTGAAAGGGTTGACCCACGCTTTGACGAGGACCAGCTTAGGATGTTCGCTCTTGATGTGATATTGGATTTATTGAATATGACTGAAAGGGCGGTTTTGGAAAACGCCGCAAGCGCTATTGAGGTCGAGCTTACCCAAGAAGAGATAGACAGCCTTATTTATGACAAGCTCTATAAAAGCATGACGCCCAAGGAAAAAGAAGCTCTTTCCAATAAAAAAGAAGAGGCGGAGCTTCTTTATCCCGAAGCCCAAGAGAACTTTATAAAGCATATCGCTTTGAGTCTATATATGAATTCGGCACGGGAAAGAGCGGTTCAAGACTTGAACGAATTAAGCCTTGACATGTTCTCTTTGAGTTTTGTCGATCTTGACTATAACCAAAAACTTGAGCTTTTTGAACAAGTCCATAAAGCCAAGACAAACAATTTGGTGACGGTCTATACTATTGAATACGCTTTAGAGAAATGGCAAAAAGCCCAAATCGACACCGAATACGCCCGAACAAATATCTTCTGGGATCCCGTTATTTTGGAACAAGGCGGCGATATCGGAAGTATTTATATCGGAAACGCCTATAAGTCATACGACCCCGAAGAAGACCTATTGAAGATTGACGAGAACTTGTTTGAGGGATATGACTATACATATCGAAACAGGCAGATTATTATCGAATATCTGGACTTTTATGGCGAGCTTAATATTTATGCGGACGATGTGATTATTGGTACGGAAACCTATTATAATCAGCTGGTTATCGACCCGCTGTCTCCCATAATTCCCGATAAGGCGGCGGCTTATGGCATCATATCGGGCATGGAGCCAGATGTGGAAATAAACGGTCAGATGTATAATTATATCGGAATGGTGGATGTGTCTTATGAGAATTTAATCTATCAGTTCACTTATGACAGCGAGGGCATTGAGGGCATAGAATTGACCGCGACAGTGTCCCCCAGCATGGCGCTGGAAGAACAGGATGTGACCATAACCGTTTATTACCTTGACAGAAGCCCGCTTTCCTACTATGTCAATACCCAGAATTATACAAACGAGCAAAGGGATATGGACCTCAATCTCTATCCTTTGAGGTTTGACCCCGTAAGCAATACCAATGTCATGACAATAGACCCGTTGAATGAAAGTATATACAACTCAATTGAAGGAAGGTATATACTTCCCAATTCCATAGTGGTGTTCTTTACGGACGCTTATCCCGACGGAGTTATCGCCACTTTGTTTATGAACGGCGTGTTCAATAATAGAATGGATATGACGGATATAGAATGGAATCTGCTTGGCAACCAAATTACGCTTGCGGGATTCGAGGCTTCGGATATTACTATCGATAGCTACACTGTGGATAATCAGACAAGAGAGTCCGCTCCTCAAATGAACGCGGAATTTTGGAAAGTACGGCTGGAAGTGACTCCAAGGGAAGTGGACAGAATCCTTCAGGTCAACGCTCAAGGAATGGGCGGAGAGCTGTTCGCCATTTATGAAGACGGAATGCTTAAAGCACGCAATAAGATTGATCCCTATAATGTAGCCCTTTCTTTCCCAGACCATGTCAGAGTGGAGTTTGTGGGTTCGGGCGATATGATGCTATTAAATAATATTCAATGGAGATTCGCCGACGGCAGAGGGCTGGAGTATTTACAGCTTCCCCAAGTCATAACCGGTGAGATAGGCGAGGCGGCGATGTTCCTTATCGCAGGCTTTACGGTAGTCAGCGAGACCATTTGGGTGAACTTCCCCATAAAGCCTAGACATATCGATATATCGGTGGGCGGAGGAGCCGATATCAAACCTTTGGACGGGGGCATTATCTATTTGATAAAAGGTCAGCCCGTACAGCCTCAATTGGATAGGTTCAATTCACTGTACTATAATTTTGGCGGATTTGGCGAAGGCGACGACTGGTCGGAAGTGCCCTTGGAGTTCATAGCCAACGATGTCAGCCAGATAAGCACCGCTGAAGTGGGAGTCTATACCTTAAGAGGCAGATTGGGACCCATAAACGACCCCAATATCAATTTTGAGGTTATAGTCATAGACCCGAAATTATACGCCGAGTTTGAGGAACAAATAAACTATAAGGTTTATTATGACCGAATTTCCGTCGCTGTCAACACTTATGGCATGAGGATAAGCGGAAAGGAAGAAGAAGAGGGCTTCTTGCCCGATAAATTCGTGCAGCAGCAGATAAGGGACTCAAGCGGAAACTTGATATCCGGCTATAACGAATTCCAAATAATCGGCAGAGAATGGGATATCGCCAATAAAGAAGTAAGATTTATCTGTATCTATACTTTCCTTATGGACTATCACGATGTGGAGAGGCTGGGCGGAATCGCCGCAGGCAGCCGTGAACAGACTCTGGTGATAACTCTGCCACTTGATACTTATATCTATACCGAAGTGGACAGCAGCATGTCATTTAATATAGAGGACAATACCTTATATCTGCCTCTTGGAGAGGAATTGATTATGTCGGCTATGCCCAAGGCAATTATGAACAGGGGCACGGATAATGAATTTGAAGTTCCCTTGCTTTGGGATTTGAGGGAAATCAATGTCAACCGTGCGGGCGTTTACTATCTGTATGGATATTTTAGAGACTATACCTCTTCGCATATGGCAAGGAACAAGAGCTTAAGGGTAGTAATAGACAGGCTTGACATATCTGATGAGATCGCAACGCAAGACGCTCTTCTGCAGACTTATAACGGTCTATATCAAGTAGTGGTTCCAGTGATTCCCGATGTGCTTAGAGAAAACGGCGTTTACGCCCAATTTCCGCGTGCTAATATCTTGGTGGAATACATTACTGAAGAAAGGTATAACGCTGGGGACTATGGAGATTTCCGCACCACTCCTTATAGAAATGCGGGAGTGTACTATGTGAGAATAACAATCGACGACTATAATGTGTGGGGTGAAAGGCTGTTTAAGCTGACCATTAATCCCATAGTAGTAGATCCCGATGATTTGTCGTTTGAATACGGTCAAGGCTCGGTTGAGATATCTGTTCCCATACCCAACTGGCCTCAATCGGAAATTGAAAAAGAAAGGCTGTTCTATGACCAGTTCAGGGTTCATGCCAATTATAAATTCGGCGTAAATGTAGAAAGCAGGGCAAGTTCCGCAGCTTTTGATACGCTGTACCAAAATACAAATCAGATCGGGAAGGAGCTTCTGGATTGGAAGCTTGAACAGGTACTTGAAGAGCAGTTCCCCAATTATGAAAACAGTTCCCCGCAAGAACAAGCAGCTATATTGGTATCCGCAAAGGCTATTATTTGGACGGAGATTTTGCCGACAGGCTTTGAGGAAAGACCCCTTGTAGACCATTGGCCGCTGTCCCAAGCGAAAAAAGACGAGCTATTGGATATTGCAAAAGACCAGCTTTATGAAAACGGAGAGAACGAGGACGAGGAATTGGTTAAGACTCAGGCTTTAGACAACCTCTATGAAATCATGGAAGCCTTTATTCAAGATATTATTGACAATAGAGTTCAGACTTTGATTTATGAGAACTATCCCAATTTTGATTCAATGTCGGATAGCATGAAATCTTTTATCATAATAGAAACCAAAGCAACCGTTTGGGACGAGATTATACCCACGGGCTTAAGGGATTATCCGCTTATATCCGGCTGGCCGCTTTCCGTCGAAGAAAAAATGGATATCCTCAACGCAGAATATATGCTAATACTAAATCAAAGCTTGGCGGGAGAAGAAAAAGATTTCTTTATTATGCAGGTTAAGGCAATGGCGTACGACCACTTGGAGTCTATCGTTTATTCGTCTGCTCAACAAATGCTTGCCAATACGCTTCAAAGTGCTATCAATATGTACTTCCCGCTCTATGACGAATATGACGCCGAACAAAAGGCGCTGGTCTTAATCGAGGTCAAATCCATTGTTTGGAACCAAATCTCTCCCGATGACAGGGTGATCGAAAGAAGCTATATCTATGACGGCAAAATCCATATGCCCGAGATATCCGGACTTCCCGAAGTCAAGATACCCAATTGGCCTGAAACCTTAAACGACAAAAACGCACTTTTGGATTATGCCATGAGGGAAAACGCCAATTTCACCTTAGAGCAGGCAAAGGCAAGGGCGTTTGATAATCTTATGCAGACTATTTTCTCTAATATCTATGCTTTGCAAAAGATGAACGCCATACTTGACGATGTCATACTTACTTTCTTCCCCGAATACCATTACCCCGATACTTCTTATGAGCAAAGGCAGGCAATCCTGACCGCTGCCAAGGCTATGGCGTGGGACAATAGAATAATTCCGGGCGACACCGTTATGGAAATAGATTATGCTTTTGAGTTCTGGTATGTGGACATGGAAAACAACGACATGATTATTGAGACCAGACCAAGAGAGGCGGGCACTTATGAAATAACCCTGACCATTCCTCCTGAAACCAACCCCAATTATGTCATGAAAGAAGGCGAGGAAGTGGTCATAACAATAAGTATCAGAAGGGCGCAGATAAACCAGAACTTCGCCAATTGGATGACATATACCGGCAAGCCCATTCTTCCAAGGTGCGAGGGCTTGCACGACGCCAATGGAAATCTTCCTGCCGGCGTCACCATAGAGTATAAGTTCTGGAAAGACGGCGAGCCTGTGGACTATATCAGAAACGCTGGACAATACACCTTCTCAGCCGTTGTTCAAGGCGGAAACAACTATCCCTCATGGACGGTTGAGGCGCAGACCATAAATATTCTGCCTAAAGAAATGAGCATTGAGGTGGGAACGGTTGAAAGCGATTATTTACAGGAAGTAAGAGATTTCGCCTCAAGTATTTCGCTTTATGGCATAGTGGGAGACGACCTGCCCTCTATGTTTGGATATCTTGTGTGCGAAAGCGAAGTGACCTCAAGGCATATGGTCGGAGAATATCCCATCCGTTTTGTAGGCTTCAAACAGACCTTTGACAGTGACAAGGTGTATTATCTGAACGCCGAAAGACCCGAAGACGATGTAATAAACCTTGATCCCGTGCTTTTTGGAAATTATAACATTACGGCGATAAACGGCATATACAGAATCAATAAAGCTGTGCAAGACGCCATAATCATTCACGACGAGGAAGAGCTTCATCAAAGATACGGACTTATGCAAGAGGGCGATACCCAGGTTTGGTATCTTGCACCCGGCTTCTATGGCGACTTTGTGGTGGATAAAAATGTGGGCATCACCTTGATAGGAAGTTATGACACATCCGCAGAATACGGCGACTTTTCGTCCATTGAAGATATGCATGACAAAACCATGAACGAAGTAAAAGACAACAGCCAAAATATTGCCACCGTATTCAATTCGATAAGAATAGAAAGGGGCGCGGTAACCATTGATATCATAAGATTCAATGGAGATGCCAACCATACTTCCGTCTATGTGAATAGAAACGCGTCCTCGGTTGAGATTAAGAGAAGTTACTTTAAGAATGAGGAAATCCTTGCTCCCGGCGGTATGTCTGAAGCCCAAAACGCACGAGCCATAGTCACTGCTCCGATGTTTGCGGGACTTTTGAGGCTGGATAGAACCTATATCGAAGGGTTCTCAATCGGGGTCTATATGGACGGAGGGCAGACTCTTGAGGTCGTAAACAGCAGATTCAACAGTAACAACTATGCGGCATTGATGGCGAACAAAGGCAATACGCATATCGAAGGCTCAAGGTTTGAGTTTACGAGAGGACATGGGGTTTACTTGCAGATGTCCTTGTTTACTGCCATAAATTGTTCTTTCTATGCTAACAATACGGGATTAGCGTCTCTTAGCGTAGCGCATTATGATATCCTACTGGAGAACATATTCATGGACAATGTCACGGATATAGAGACTTTGTAAAAGACGAAGTTAAGACTGGATAAAGCATTTTAAAGGATAGTATTATTGAGATACTGTCATGGGGACTAATAAAGGAGGAAGCGTGAAAGTCAAAAGAAAAAGAGCCATACTGGTAGTAATGTCCTTAATTATATTGATAGCTCTTGCTTTTGTTGCAAGCCAAGGCTATGACGCCCAGCCAAGACCTACCGAAATCGTGGGCAAAAACACCTTTAAGCAAACCATGGTCGAGGCGGACGGCTCTGTGGCGCATTTTTACGCTACGGGGGATCAATACTTTAACTACTTACATGATGAGAACGGTTACATACTGTTAAGAGACAACGGTTATTTGGTCTATGCCACAAACAGGAACGGAAGACCCACCCCCACGCCGATAAGATATAAAGACCACCGTCAAAAAATCTTGGCATTGCAGAAAATGACCGTGTCGGATATTGACTTTGCCAAAAATCCCGACCTCATCACAAGCTATCCCGAAAACAGTGCTTCCACCCTTTATCAAAGTGCCTCTTCATCCAAACCAATAGTAAATTTCGTGATATTCATCAGCTTTGCGGGCGAAAATATCAACATAAACAAAAACTATATCGACTCCGTTATGTCAGGACCGACAAATTCTTTGACGGACTATTATCAGCAATTATCTTACGGCGAGATACTTGTACATAATATCTATCCAATTAAGAACGGGGAGATTTTTGTTTATCAAGATTCCCAGCCCAGAAGCTATTATCAATTGAAAAGAAATTCTTCAAGCAGATTGGTCAGAGAAAGGACGCTTTTGAACAACGCTGTCCGCGCGGCAAGGGAATACTTCGACTTTGAGGGTCTGGATATAGACATTACTGAAGACGGATATGTGGACGCGGTGAACTTCCTTATTTCCGGCTCCCCTTACAGCGAATGGGGGGGCATGCTTTGGCCACATTCATGGGATTTGGACGAGATCTCCAACGGTGCGCCCGCCACAATAGGGAACAAAAAGGTCAAAAAGTATTCATTTAATTTCCTTGAACAGCTGACGGTTGGTCTTTTGGCGCATGAATTTGCACATGTTCTGGGAGTTCCCGACTTATACCATTATGAAGACAATTGGGCATCTGTCGGAGATTGGGACCTTATGCATTGGGAGGGGGACATCCCGCAGTTTATGATTACGCATTTGAGGCATAAGTATCTCAATGTTTTGGGCGAAAATCAAATAGAAACCATTGAATTTAATGGCATATATAGACTGTCGCCTGTGACCACAACTTCAAAAAATCAGGTTTTGGCGTATCGCATCAACACTCAAAGACCCGACGAATATTTTATGGTGGAATATCGGAACAACAATGTTACATCTTACGATTCCACGCTCCCGGGTTCGGGATTGATAGTATACAGAGTCAAGCAAGGCGTATATGGCAATTCGGAAGCTCTTAAGAATAGGGCATCCAACCCTGATGAAGTGTATATTTTCAGACCCAATGCCGTGACTGTAGGTTCGGACTCGGTAAGGTCGCGGGCAAACCTTAATAAGGCTTATTTATCGCCCCAAAATCCCGATTTCTCTTCGGTGGGGGTAAGCCTTGAACAAAAGCCGTCTTCAAGTTATGACGACACTACGCTTTTCTATACCAATGGACAAAATAGCGGCGTAATAATAACAGCACTTGCCATAAACGACCAGCAGATTACTTTTGAGGTTAGGCTATCCGGCGATAACAATATACATGATGATTATTTTAAGGATAAACTCTCCTTGAATAATGTCAAGTTAAATAATGACCAGGTATTTAGCGGTGTGTATGCCAAGCTTGAAGTTATTCAAGACTTCAATATCTCTTTCCTTAACGATTTAATAATTAAGCTTAAATCCGACAACAACCATCAAATCGCTTCAATAAGGCTTGATAGAGCCAAGTTTGTTCAATCCTATAACAACGGATTCAGATCTTTTGATGTGAGGTTTGTGATAAACCATAAGGGCAGCGGCTTTTTGTCAAGCGTATTCTATGAAAGCGCGTGGCAGAGCTTTGAAGAACCTTGCGATATGGAATTGTACGCCGTGGATAGCGACAATGACTATATCTATTTAGGAAAATATAGCATTGACAATTCCCAGACCACCTGGCAGTCCATTGAGATGACAAACATAAATTATACCACCAGCGTAGAAGCTTCTATCAATGCTACCATAGCGGTTAGAGATGACGGAAAGGCGTTTGTGAGCTCCAACATTTCAGAACTTAACGGTCTTGTCTTGCAAGATGTATTGTCCGCAAGTGCGGGAGTGCAGCATATCCTATATATAAAAAGCAACCTTAAGGTCGCTGCTGCCGGGAATTTCCAATCCGGCGAAAACAATATCAACTCTTGGGAAAATATAATTAAAGTAGCCGCTGGGGACAGAGTGTCTTTCGGACTTACCCTTAACGGTCAAGTAGTGTCTGCGGGCAGGATGGATTTGGATAAGGTAAGCGGTTGGACCAATATAGTGGATATCGCCGTAGGCAAAGAGCATATAGCCGCTTTGAAAAAAGACGGTACGGTGGATATTGCGGGAGAAAATCTGAATCAGGACGGGTTCAGCTCATGGAGAAATATTATTCAAATAACCTGCGGAGACCAGTTCACCGCCGGACTGACAAGGGATGGAAAGGTGGTAGTCACTGGAGAGCTCAATGATAAAGCACAGACGGAGGGTTGGGAGGACATAACAAAAATTTATGCTGGGACAAAGCACCTTCTTGGCTTAACCAAATCGGGCAGAGTGCTTGCGGTCGGAAACAACGCCTTTGGACAATTGAATACCGCCTTGTTTTTCGATATTATCGACATAGCGGCGGGAGAACGCCATAGCGTGGCTTTAAGAGAGGACGGCAAGTTGCTATATGCTGGTGACAACCAAAACCAAACCAATAATATCCAAGATAACATAATCTATTATCAAGATAATTATGTAGAGGTCTCTTCCTTAATCGCGCCTTTCACAAGAAGAGTGCTTAAAGAAGACGATACATACCAATTGGAAGTGGGGGTATTCCCCGCAAACGCCTCATATAGGAAAATAAGCTATTCCTCCAACAACGAAATAGTTGTCAGCGTAACCCCAGATGGGTTTATGACCGCTCACAATGAAGGAATCGCAACAATCACCGCAAAGCATAGAGGGTCTGACTTGGAAGTGATAATGGTAGTGGAAGTCATTCAACATATAAACACTAATTCCATGATAGCGGCGGGCAACAACCATAGCGTGATACTAAATAACAAAGGTACGGTTTATGCCATGGGTGACAATTTTGAGGGACAAACAGGTGTGGAGCTTTGGGGAAATATCGTATACATAGCGGCGGGCGGCGACACAACGGTAGGAGTGACGCCCGACGGCGAAGTGCTGGTGGCGGGCAGTATGGCAGACTCCAACGCCATAAATTGGACAGATATCGCTTATGTCGCAACCAGCGGAAGAACAATAGTGGGCATAAAGTACGACGGTGGGACTGTTGCTGTAGGGGACAACCAATACAATCAGACAGGTTTCTTCAATTCCCAAAGCGGTGTCTACCAAGTGGCGACAAGCCGTACCCATACGGTCGCCATATACAAAAATGGTCTGTTGGACGCCAAGGGACTCAATGATAGAGGTCAGTGCAATGTGCAAGACTGGCGCCATATAGTCAAGATAGTTGCGAAAGAGGGTTTTACGCTTGGGCTTGACGATTCGGGTAGAGTCCATTATGCGGGACAATGCGCATATGTCAGCGATATGAGTGTTATTTCTCAATGGTATGACATAGTGGACATTGCCGCAAGTGACGAACATATAGTCGCCATAAATTCAAAAGGCAAAGCTTTTGCAATCGGCAACAATTCTTTTGGGCAAACGGATGTGGAAGAATTTGAGAATGTAGGCATGATTGCTGCAGGCGGACAGCATACCATAGCCATAACAAAAGACGGCAAGATAATCGGAGCGGGAAGAAACAATGACGCAAGGCTCAACCTCCCTTCTGTCAACCCGCTTCCTTTTATTGAATTAATCAATGCACAAGCTCCCCAAGATACTTATGGCGTAAAGGTAGGTCAGACGCTAAGATTGGATTTAAGGATTTCTCCATATAACGCCACCGACAGAAAGAATATAACTTATTCTTCTTCAAATCCCGAATGTGTTCGAGTGGACGAAAACGGTTTTGTCACTGGCGTTGCGGCCGCATCACAGCCTGTGCAAATACAAATAAGAGTATTCGACTCTCAAACCCAGCAACAAAGAATACTTGATACCGTAAATGTTTATGCGTATGAGACGGCCTCTAATATTACATTGTCGGCAAATCCCAGGAAAAGCGTATATACATATCAAGAAAAGCTTGACTTGTCAGGGGGCAGAGTAAGAATTTATTTGGTCGGCGGCGAGAGTTTTGAAACTGATATTGTTCCCGAAATGGTGGTCAACTATTATACGGCTACCAGCCAATTGGGGGAGAGACAAGTGGAAATAGCCGTTGACGGAGTCAGCAATACAGTAAAATTCCCAATAAGCGTATTTGATATGGCGATAAGCTGTGAGCTTATGAATCTTTCTGAGATAAAAAGAATTTATGAGTACGGCGATGAGATTGATTTAAGATATGGATATTTGAAAATCACGCGAGGTTTTGACGGGCAGAGCTCCTTTCCATTGTCTCAGCTTTTTGCCGAAGGTCATTTGGAAGTTATTTATAATACTCATCTTTTAGGCTCCACGATTGTGACGCTAAAATATACCGACCCCATAGCGGATGAGGCAGGTTTCGTCAAGGAGCATTTTGTCACATATGTCATAGATGTTTTGGACGCAGTCACAAATATAGAGGTCGTACTTGACAAAGTAAACTTCAAATACGGCGAAGAAATCTTCGGCAACGGACACCTTAAGGTAAATATGAAATCAGGTAGTCAAATAAGGCAAGATATCGTGGATATTGACGAGAACTATCAGCCGGGTATAGATTCAAGGGTCACGATACTGGACTACAATAAATATAAATTGGGTATCCAAAACATAAGGATAAGGTACTATAACCCTGATTTTGACAATGTATATGAAGGTCAAGTCACTGTGAATGTTCTTGACGAAGTCGAGGAGGTGGAGATAACATCTATGACTTTGGAGGACAGGGCGGTTGTGGATATTAACAAGTCGCCGGATAGGAGCATATCCGTAAGGGTGACTTTTACGGGCGGAGCGGTTATAGAGGTGGGCTTTGACGGACAAAACCAATTCTTTGAGAATATGATATTGAGCTTTAATAAGGGAGTGGATGAGATATCCGAAGGAGAGGACACTATAAATATGGATATAAAAGTCAATCATAGCAACTATGTTGATTATTATTCTATCTACACCGTTTCGGACCTGCCTATTTTTGGAATAAGCCAAATACAGTCTTTGGAGATTGTGGGGGGAAGTACTTTTCCGTACGCAAGCCAAACCGATTTGAAAATAAAAATAAGAATGAACAATATGGATTATAACATTGAAATAGACGATGTCATGCTGGGCATTGACAATACCTCTTTGAACCCTCAAACTGCATCGTTCACGCTGATGGGCTTTACCGCAATTAAAGATGTTTCATTCTATGATTATGAATTGGAGATTTATACCCATATCCAGAATGTGACGGCGCTTTATGGTCAAGACCCCGATATAACAGTATATGCCGTTATGGCAAGCGGAGTGGAAAGCATAGTTCAAGACTGGTTCTTCGTGGACTTTAACAATAAGCAAGAAGGGCTTCAGCTTGTCCAAATACGCTATAAAGAATTGTCTTGTAATATTTGGGTTGAGGTTTTGGACGACATAAAAGAGATATTTGTCTTTTCTTCCCCCAAGATATTTTATGAAGTCAACGAGCCTTTGGATTTAAGCTCTTTTAGCATAAGACTCAGGTTTTTAAGCGACGAATTGACCGATCCCATTTACTTTAACTATGAAGAGTTCACGGTGGAGGGCTTTGACAATACCGTAATAGGCGTTCAATTGGTTACGATAACCTATAAGGTCACTGGCGATTATTGGCAATACTATTTTGAGGTAAGAAACCGTATCTGGCGTATTCATGTGGACAGCGAATTCTCAAAAAGCGTGTATACGGTGGGAGAAGAGCTTGACTTGACGGTGGTCATTATTTATATAAACGGGGACAGGGATTATATCACTGAAGGATTCCAGACCAACTTCAACAACACCGTCCCCGGAGAACAGCCCGTGTATATAACTTATAGGGGAATATACACTACGCAGTTCCTTGTCAAGGTCATTGACGCCCCACGAGAAATAAGCATAAAACCGCCCAATAAGACACACTATCAATATGGTGAAAAGCTGGATTTGGACGGAGGCAGGGTAACAATAATAACCCAAACGGGAGAAAGAACCATCGTCGCCTTGTCGGAGTATGCAAATGACTTAAGGGGATTTAATTCCACGCCCACAAAAAATGGATCGCAGATTATACTTCTGTCCTTATCGCAGTTCAGGGTGTCCGCAAGTTTTAAGATTTATTTTGCTGAAAAAGCTGACAGCAATATCTTGATTGCAAAAGGAGATGCTGATACAATAAGAATAGACCGCCTTAACGCAAGGATAATCTTAGAAGAGAGCGCCACCTTGTCACAGTTCAAGAATATGGTAGAGACCTATGCGGATATAAGATTTTTATCCGATGAAGAGTACATTGACTACGAGCTCAATCAAGAGAGGTATTTGTCTTCGGCTATAAAGGTGCAAGTGGTCAATTATGAAAATACTGTTCTGGAGACTTTTAGCGTATACCTTAAAGGCGACGCTAACGGCAACGGGGTGTTTGACATAAACGATATACCTATTCTGGCGGACCATTTGCTGGCGGGGCTTGAGTATTCGGCGCTTTACGGCGACATTACGGGCGACAAGAGATATACCCTAACCGATTTTATAAAGTGGGTAGAAAAACTTGAAGAAGAGCTTTTAGAACAAGAAGAGGATAGCCAATGAAGAAGCACTGTTATATATTGATGATTGTCATACTGCTGGCTATGTCCGCTTTTTTGTTTTTTGGGTGCGCTAAAGGCGGTATTAATCCAAATGATATAGATTATATTGAGTTCAGAGAGGGTTCCCTAAAGACCGTATACGCTGTGGACGAAAAATTGGACTTTAATAACATTTATATTGTAATTGTGCTTAAAAAAAATAAAGGCGATATTGTGGAAAGGGTGTTGCCCTCAATGCTGGAGGGGTTTGACACCTCCACCACAACGGGCCCCACTGAGACCAGATCAATGAGAGCGAAATATATGGGCTTTTATACCACGCCTTGGAATTATATCGTAACAAACGCCGTTGACATCGAAACCAATGCTCGAATTCAACTGCGTGAAAAGGAAAACGGAGACAAGCTTGACATCATAGCCAGTCTGAAAATTGAGGATTTGTCCGGCATCAAGGGAATGATGATGGACATAAGCTATAACACCACTAATTTAATCCGTCAAGATATTCGCATAAGCATCGAAAATTGGGAGATATCCTTAAGGTCTATTCGTCAGGGAAGCTTTAGTATTTTGTATTATTCAAAGCCTTTGGGAATGTCCTTGAACCATGATATAGACCTTTTTGTTATGGTTTTTGATAGGATAGGAACGGGAAGCTCAAATATAGAAATTAAAAATATAATTTTAAGCGATGGGGATAGGGATATCTATCTACCCGACGCCAAATTAAAATAAGGAGGAACAAAAAATGCTGAAACTTATTCCATATCCGCAAAAGATAAAAATACTTGAAGGACAAGCTGAGAATTTAGACAACATAGAGAAAAAGATAAAAAAGACGGGGCTGGGCAAGGAAGGCTACCGACTTTTTATTAAGGACAAAGTCGTCATAGAAGCCGAGCACGAGGCGGGGCTTTTTTATGCTCAAAAGACCCTTGAACAGCTTAAAGAAAACTTGCCTGTTCCATATCTGGAGATAGAGGACAAGCCCAAGTATTCGCACAGGGGCTATATGCTGGACTGTTCAAGACATTTCTTCACTATTGAAGAGATTAAGAAACAAATAGATATGCTTGCCCTATTTAAGATAAACATGTTTCATTGGCATTTGACGAACGACCAAGGCTGGAGGGTGCAGATAGACAAGTACCCCTTGCTCACCGAGATAGGCTCTCAAAGAGAACAGACGGCGGGGGATAAGACGCCGGTCAAGGGATTTTACACAAAAGAGCAAATTAAAGAGATAGTTGAATACTGTAAGGAAAGGCATATTGAAGTAATACCTGAAATAGACATGCCCGGACACTTCTCCGCCGCGATAGCTTCTTATCCTTTCTTGTCATGCACAGAAGAAAAGATAAAGGTAGCCGAAGGGTACGGTATTTTCCCCAATATAGCCTGTGCGGGAAAGGACAAGACTTATGAATTTTGTTATGATGTCTTGGACGAGATAGCGCAGCTCTTTCCCTATGAGTACATACACCTTGGCGGCGATGAAGCGCTTAAGCTGTATTGGATAGACTGTCCGCACTGTCAAAAGGCGATAAAAGACAACGGCTTAAAGAACGAGGAAGAGCTTCAGGGATATTTTATGACCAAAATGGTAAAATACCTTAACCAAAAAGGCAAAAAGGTAATAAATTGGAATGACGGTATGCTTGGCGACAACATTGAAGGGGATATCACCGTTCACTATTGGAGGCAGACCAAGGAATGCAATGAGGTAGTCAGGAAAGAGGCAAAGAAAAATAGAGGCATTATTATTAGTCCGTTCTTCAGTTATTATTTAGACTATCCACATGGTATGACGCCATTGAAAAAAACATATAATTATCAGATAGACAGCGATATAGAAGAAAATGTGATAGGTCTGGAAGCTCCCTTATGGACAGAACATGTACTGGATGTGGACAGACTTGAATATATGACCTATCCAAGGCTTTTGGCGGTGGCGGAAAGGGCGTGGACCCAAAACGCCGACTATACGGGATTTTTGCAAAGATTAAGCATGTTCGGCAAAATATTTGACAAACACGCTATTAATTATTGCAAAGATTATAATCCTAATATAATAAAAGGCAAGTTGGATGTGGCAAAATTCTTCTTAAACGCTTTAGGAAAAGTGGGCAAAGGCAACCTAAAGGCAAGAAAATTGACTAATAAAAAGCTAAAAAATAAATATAAAAACTGAGGTTAGACAATGAAGAATTTTTACAACATGTCCCGTGAAGAGGTTCTAAGAGAATGTAATACTTCGGAAAACGGGCTTAGCTCCCAATCTGCCCAAAAAAGACTGGAAGCTAATGGAAAAAACAGTTTAAGGGAAAACAAAAGAAGAAATTTCCTCATGAGGTTTTTGGATCAGATGAAGGATGTCATGATAATTGTCCTTTTGGTGGCAGCAGCGGTTAGCGCCACCATTTCAATTATTGAAGGACAGCCTTCTGAGCTTGTGGAAAGCTTTATTATACTGGCGATAGTATTGATAAACGCATTTATTGGACTGGCGCAAGAGAGCAAAGCCGAAGCGGCTTTGGAAGCGTTGAAAAAAATTAACAAGCCCCTTGCCAAGATTCTGAGAGACAACGAAGTCAAGAAGATCAACAGCGAAGATCTGGTAGTGGGAGACATTGTTCTTTTAGAGGCGGGGGACAGCGTGCCCGCAGACATGAGGCTTATTTCAACCAGTTCATTAAAGATAGAGGAAGCGGCGCTTACTGGGGAATCCGTACCCAGCGAAAAGCATTCTGAAGCACTGGAACAAGAGAATGTACCTTTGGGCGACAGAAACAACATGGCATTTTCATCTGGTGCTGTGGCGTACGGCAGGGGAAAGGGCGTTGTGGTAGCTACTGGAATGGATACCGAAGTGGGAAAAATCGCCAAAATGCTGAGCCAAACGGAAGAGCAAAAGACTCCGCTTCAAGCCCAGCTTGCCAAGACGGCAAAGATATTGAGCGTGGTGGTCTTGGCGGCGGCGGCGATAATATTTGCGGTGGTGCTGTTAAGAACTCCGATAATAACCATGGATATAGTTATGCATTCGTTTATGACGGCGGTCGCAATAGCAGTTGCGGCAATACCCGAGGGACTGCCCGCGGTGGTGACCATAGTCCTTGCCATAGGCGTTCAACGAATGAGCCAAAGAAAAGCTATCATAAGAAACTTGCCCGCTGTGGAAACGCTGGGATGCTGTCAAATTATTTGTTCGGATAAGACAGGCACACTGACTCTTAATCAGATGACCGTAAAAGAGCTTTTTACTATGGACGCAAAAAGTTTTCGCGCTGGAGAAAAGCCCGATGACAAGGCGGTGGAAAATCTTATTATGGGAATGGTGTTGTGTAACGATACCGAGATATCCGACAATAGGCTTTTGGGCGACCCCACAGAGACAGCGCTTGTGGCTTATGCCCGAGACATGGGAGTCAATGTCACAAGAATGAAAGTCGAGAACTTGAGAGTGGACGAAATCCCATTCGACAGCGCACGAAAGCTTATGACCACCATTAATCAGACAAAAGACGGCAAGGTGGCTTTTATCAAAGGCGCACCTGATGTTTTGATTAGAAACTGCAAGTATATCCAAGTCAATGATGAGATAAGAAACATCACTAAAAACGACATGGATAACATAAGGCTTATTAATTACCAAATGGCGAATAAAGCTTTGAGAGTGCTTGCGGTTGCAATCAAAAAAGAGAATTTGGACAAAGAAGAAGCGGAAACAGATTTGATTTTTGTGGGGCTTGTGGGCATGATAGATCCTCCCAGACCTGAAGTCAAAGAGGCGGTACGAGTATGTAAAAAAGCGGGTATGACTCCTATTATGATTACTGGAGACCATATAGACACCGCAAGGGCTATCGCCAAGGAGACGGGAATTTTAACAAACGACGACGAGCTTGTAATCACTGGTCAAGATTTGGATAATATCGAAGAGGACGAGTTCTTAAAGAATTTAGAAAAATACAAGGTCTATGCAAGGGTAAGTCCGGAGAATAAAGTTAGAATAGTCAATGCCTTCAAGACAAAGGGATATATCGTCGCCATGACGGGAGACGGTGTCAACGATGCCCCGTCCATAAAAAAGGCGGATATCGGCATAGGTATGGGCTTAACAGGAACGGATGTCAGCAAGGGCGCGGCGGACATGGTGCTTTCGGACGACAATTTCGCCACCATAATAAACGCCGTGGAAGAGGGCAGAAAGGTATATGCCAATATCAAAAAAGCCATTCAAATACTTTTGTCCACGAATATAGCCGAGGTGCTTTGCCTGTTTATTGTCACAATGATTATGCCTGCGGGTACGGTGTTTATGACGCCGGTTATGATATTGTGGGTGAACCTTGTCACAGACTCTTTGCCTGCACTGGCTCTTGGTATGGAAAAAGCCGAGCCAGATATTATGGACTATCCGCCCCGAAAACAAGGTGCAAGCCTATTTTCGGGAATTACGGGAAGGAATATCATTATTCAAGGTGCGATGCAGACTTTGCTTGTGTTGAGCGTATATTTTATAGGGTACACGATATTTGGCGATATCGATATGAGGTATCCGTCAACCATGGCTTTTGTATCGCTTTGCATGATAGAGCTGTTCCATTCTTATAATTGCCGTTCGCAAGAAAAGAGCGTCTTTAGCAAAAACCCCTTCTCAAACAAGCATCTTAACTTGGCGTTTATTGTGGGAACAGCGCTTTTATTCATGGTTTTGATACTGCCGTTTATGCAAACGGCTTTCAGCGCAATAATGCTCACACCCTTGCAGATTGCAATAAGCGTAGGATTTGCTATAATGATAATACCGCTTGTGGAAGCTCAAAAAGCAATTCAAATAGCTGTTAACAAGAAAAGGGTGAAAAAAAGTGAACAAGTATAAGATTATGACGCCTGCGCAGGTCTGGCAGGACTATGACGCGGAAAAAGAGTCTTTAGAGACGCTGATTAACGACGAATATAAAGAGAATCTTTATCTGCATAGGTCATATACCATTACCGCGTGTACCGTCGAGGACGGAAAGGTCAGAGTCGGCGTAAGAGTAACTCAAAATATTAAATTAAGACGAAAAAAAGCCGTCCTGATAGTGCAGGAGTATAGAAAAAAAGTTCAAAAAAAGGTGGTTAAAGACCTTGCGGACATGGGGTATAAGGTCGTTGTGCCCGATTGTACGGGAAACGATATCTCATATAAGACTACTTTTCCGCCCAGTTTGAAATATGGCAATATCGCCGAAGCCGAAGAGCATATAAGCCAAGTGTGCCCCACGGCGAAAGAGACATGCCAGTACCTTTATTCAATGGTTGTCAAAAGGACGATTACTTTCATTAAAAAAGAGCTGGGCATTGATGATATCATTGTCATGGGCATAGGAGACGCCACCGAAGTAGCCATGCAGGTGGCGGGCAGCGATATAAGACTAAAAGGTCTTGTTTGTATAAACGGTGCGGGATACAGAGAATATATAGGTCTGAACAAATACGGCGAAAAAAACGAACTGGAAATCGACCATAAGCTTATGTGCTGGTTGACCGGTGTTGCCGCCGTAGCTTACGCCAAGCATATTCAAGTGCCTATTATGATTGCCATAAGCTCAAACGGTAGAGAGGCGGATATAGACCGACTTTCAAACCTTATGATGTTATTAAAAGAGAATCAGGCGAATATCGTCATCACGCCAAGGAGTGCGGACAGCATAAGTCATCAAGCTTATATGACGACGCTGAATTGGATAGAGGATATTTTTTCCAAAAGAAAGAGCTTAAAGAATCCCAAGACACAAATAAGAGCAAGCGATGGTCTTATATACGCCGATGTCAAGGCGGATAAGTCCAAGGACATAAAAGAAGTTGCAGTGTATTATTCGTATGGGGAATATGACCATCTTGTACGGAATTGGCATAAAAAGGTATGTGACGCAATAAGCCCCGACCAATTCTTGGCAAAGCTTGATGTGGGGGTAACAGAAGGTCCGATATTTGCCTTTTGTAAAGTGGAATACCATGACGGTATTGCCCTTTGTTCCCTTGAAGACTATCAGGAACTTGCCGAATTTGAAATAAAAAAGACAGTGGATTTGGACTCCCGAATTGTTTATGAGGGTGCAATGGGGACAGGCTCTTTCGCTGAAGAAGCGGATAAGGCAATACTCTTAAAAAGCGGTCTTATGGTTGCCTCTACGCCGCTTGGGCTCAAGGGTGTGATGAGTAATTATGGCGAACTCATAAATTATCAGATTGGAGCCAAGGCACCGTTCAATAAGGGCAGAATTTTGCAAATTGATGCGTATAGCTATGAGGATATAGACCTTGAAATAAAGCTTGTGGCAAAAGAAGACGACAAAGTGGAGATTTTTGCGGTAACAAGTCCTATGCAAACGGGCGACGGCGCTTTTGTAAGCCATAAATTCTTGCCAAACGATTTCAAGAACTCAATCATGATGCCCCTTGAAGATTGGGATAAAATAAAGGCTATAAAAATAGTCAATAAAAATGTAATAATAGGAAAAATAATATTTATATAAATAGGGAGAGAAATGGCTAATAGAATAAAAGGTATATTGACACTTGCGATATTCTTTCTTTTATGCATGGGAGCGTCTTTCTATGTAAGCCGTTATGTGCTTGTCGTGTATCCGGTCGAGGGCAAGTCCATGGTGCCCACCATATACGACGAGGACAGGGTTTTGGTGTACAGAACTAAAAATATCAAGCATGGGGATATTGTGGTTTTTGATAGTGAGTATTATCAAAAACCTCTGGTGAAAAGGGTTATCGGTCTTGAGGGCGACCTTATACAAATAAAATTCAATGAGGAAATTCACGCCTTTGAGGTGTGGCGCAACGGAGAAAGACTTAAGGAAAAATATATAAACGAACCCATGTATCCGCCCTCATATAGGGAAATGGAAGTGCAGGTGCCCACAGGCAAGATGTTCTTTTTGGGAGATAATAGAAACGCATCTTCAGACAGCCATAATTATCAAGAAATGGAAGACATCTCCACCATTCAAGGCAAAGTAATTATGCGATACAAGGGACTGGATATTACATTTTTTGCCTTATTAGAGGCATAAAGACCAAATTAGAAAAAAAAAGACATTATTTTTATCTTTTTACAGCCTACAATTATTTTATTGTAAGGCTTTTTTTTGGGTGTAAAATGCAAAAAAAGAAAATAATAAACTATCTGGCTTTTTTTCTGATTCTTTTATTGATGTTTGTTTTGGAAAAAAATACGGGCATATACGCTTTTGCGATAGGGTTTTTTATGGCTTTGGTCTATTGTAGGCAGAACGCGATTATCCTTTGTGTATTTTACGCCGTAGGCTCCATGGCACTGAATTTTGAGCTTTTTAATCTGATTTATGCCTTATTCCCATGCATAGTGGTTATCACTGCATACTTTATACATTATAAGCTCAAAAAAAAGATAACACAGGTTATGATATGCGTCTATACTTTTATAGCCTGCCTTCCCCTTATCGTTTTCAAAACTGCGGATGTGTATCAAATCGTCAATACCATAATAAGCATTTTAACCGCACAAATGTTTCTCTATGCGTGTAAGACATATCTTCAGCCCGCACTGACAAGAGGTTTTGACGCCAGGCTTCGCCATGACGAAAAGCTGTCGGGCGGTATACTCTTGACGGCGATATTCGCGGGGCTTAGTTTTGTCACAATTTTAGATTTCAGCGTATACCTTATGGTCTCCACGCTTGTTTTGCTTTTCTTAAGGCAGCTCAAGCCTTCCCTTGCCTTGTCCGTGGCGGGGCTTGCGGGGCTGGGGGGAAGCGTGGCTCAAATATCCTTTTATTATATCGCCGTACTAATAAGCCTTGCGATGATTATTGTGGCGTTTAAGGAAAAAAATATCTACATATCCGCCGTCGCAACTCTTATGGGAGCTTTTATATTCAATTATTTTTTTGGAAAAGGCTGGGACTGGGTCGCACTTTTGCCTTTTGCCGCCGGATGTTTTGTTGCTTGCTGTTTTCCGCCAAAGGTATTTTTGACAATCAGAGCCCTTGAAGGGGGCACAAATAGAGAGCTGGGGTTGAGAACGCTTATCAATCGGGACAGAAAGAACCTTTCGAACAGGCTGAATACCTTAAGCCGAGTTTTTTATGAGATTGAGGATATCTTGTCTTGCGAGACGAGGGACAAAAATTCAAGATATAGCGGACAGCTTTTGACAAGAGAGGTTGTGGACAAGCTGTGTAAAAATTGTTTCAATTATGAAAAATGCAAAGAGACCATGGGGGAGCCCTCTTTTGTGATATCTTCGCTTGTGCAATCGGCTATGGACAACAATAAAGTCACTATTTTGGATGTGCCGCCTGTGATAACCAATAATTGTAAAAAGATAAATACTCTCTTGTCGTTTATAAACGATTTAGTAAAAAAGAGCCGCCAAAGGATGCAGATTGAGAAATCCGTTGAAAAGGGGCGGGAGATGATTATCGCTCAGATGCGGGGGATGGGGCTTTTGCTCAACCAATTAAGCCAAGATATGCATACCCAAATAAAATACGACACGGTTTTGGAAAAGGAAATTTTTGAAGAGCTTAGCCGAATGGGTATCGCAGCCAGCGATATCGTGGTGTACGGCAAAGAACAAAGACCTGATAGAATAACTGTGATAATAAAAGAAGCCGAGGCGCATCCTGAAAGGATAAGAATAATCCTTTCCGAGTTTTTGGGTGTGAAAATGCTTGAGAGCCTTAGGGAAACCAGTATTAAGGGCAATATCACCTTGCACTTTACGCCCGCCCCGCCTTTTGACTTAGTATACGGCGAAAAGACCAAAGCTTATGGCGACAAATCAGGTGACAATACCAAGGCAATAAGGCTTTCACAAGACAAGCTCATGCTTATTCTTGTGGACGGCATGGGCAGGGGCAAACAAGCTTATGACACTTCAATGAACGCTATTTTGATGATTGAGAGTTTTTATAAGGCGGGTTTCGACCATAACACAATATTATCTTGTGTCGGGGGGCTTCTCAATCTGAGAGAGGAAGAGGACTTCAACGCACTTGATATTGTGGTATTCGATATCTCAAAGGGTATCGCGGACTTTATAAAGCAAGGCGGCAGAGAGAGTTTCATATTATCTAACGGAAATGTGGAAATTATAGAAAGTGGCAGTCTGCCCCTTGGCATAATAGACGAGGCAGTGCCGATAATCGAACAGAGAAAACTCAAAAAAGACGATATCATATTATTGGTGTCGGACGGGGTGGCGGACAGTCTGGGAACGGATATGATAAAGGACATATTGCTTTCTTCCAACACAAAAAACCCGCAAGTTTTTGCCGAACTTATTGTCAACAACGCCGATAGAATGGCGAAAGAAAAAAGCCGAGACGATATGAGCTGTATTGCGGCGAGGATTGTATAAACGCCGTACGCCTTTAATAATTATCTTGATATAGAAGTCTTTTGAGTATATAATAATCATATGAAAATCGTTGTACCAAACAAAAGAATAGGCGTGGGCGTGTCCGGCGGTATGGATTCAATGGTACTGCTTAATCTTTTAATGGAACAGAAAAAGGACATTACCGTCATAAACATAGACCACTGTATAAGAGGAGCTGACTCAAAAAGCGACAGCGATTTTGTCGAGGAATTTTGCAATAACAACAACATCTTGTGCCTTAGGTTTGAGGTGGATGTATTGTCCCAATGCCGCCTCACGCGTGAATCCGTGGAACTGTGCGCCAGAAACTTAAGGTATGAGATTTTTAACCGTTTATTGGATGAGAAAAAAGTCGATATCATAGCGCTTGCCCACCATGCCGACGATAATATAGAGACCGTGCTTATGAGAATCTTTAGAGGAACGGGCATAAAAGGCTTGAAAGGCATTCTTGACTCTGAAAGGTTTATTCACCCTTTAATCAATTATACCAAGCAAGATATTGAGAACTATGCAACAAAAAACAATATCCAATATGTGACCGATTCCACCAATTTTGAAAGCGAATATACCAGAAATTATATAAGAAATGAAATTATTCCCACTATAAAAAAGAAGTTCGAGGGAGCGGAAAAGGGCATCTTAAGGCTTATAGACAACGCCAAAGAGACTTTTGACTATATTGAAAGGAACTTGATTCCAATCAAGAAAACAGACAACGCCCTATATTTTGATATTGACAACTTTCAAAAAAGCCATTCAGCAATTCAAAAAAACGGCATATTGAAGCTTTTTGAAGAGCTGGGCGTGATCAAGGATATAGAGACAAGGCATTTGGAGTATATAATAAGCCTTGCCCAAAAGTCCAATAACGCCTGCTTGGACCTGCCCTATGGAGTGACGGCGGTTAAGGAATATGACAAGCTTTTGTTTATGAAAAAGAGCTTCGATACCTTCGAGCCCACCTTGTTCGATATAGAAAAGGAATATATCTTTGACGGTGAAAGAATATCGTTTGTTTTAGAGGACAAGATAGTCAAGGGCAGAAGTTTTGACCCCGAAAAAATCCCTGCAGATGCGGTTATAAGAAAAAGGCAAGAGGGCGATATTTTCAAAAAGTGCAATGGAAGAACAAAAAAACTCAGCGATTATTTGACAGATATCAAGATGCCCAAAAGGCTTAGGGACAGGCTGCTTGTGGTGGCTTCGGGCAAGCAAGTATTGATTATATTGGGTGTGGAGATAAGCGATATAGTAAAGGTGGATAAAAATACAAAAAACATATACGCAATAAAAAAGGAGACTATATGAGGTACAAAAATGTGGCAAAAGTGCTGATAAGCGAAGAGGAAATAATCAAAAGAACCAATGTTCTTGCAAAGCAAATCACAGAGGACTACAAGGGAGAGAAGCTCCTGTTGGTGTGCATTCTTAGGGGAGCAAGCTTGTTTTTCGCAGATCTGGTGAGGAAGATTGATTTGGATGTGAACTTTGACTTCATGGCGGTTTCAAGCTATGGCGCTGGCACATCTTCAAGCGGAGAGGTTAGGATAATAAAGGATATATGCGAGCCCGTCGAGGGCAAGAATGTCATTCTTGTTGAGGACATAATAGACAGCGGAAATACCCTTCAGTACTTAGTAAGATTATTAAAGCAAAGAAATCCAAAGTCCATAAAAATCGCTGCTCTTTTGGACAAGCCTGAAAGAAGAGAAGTCAGCATCCAAGGAGACTATATAGGATTCACCATTCCCAATGAATTTGTGGTGGGATACGGTCTTGACTATAACGAAAAATACAGGAACATACCCGAGGTATGCGTGCTGAAATCGGAGATTTATGAGAGCTGAACCGTTTATCAAAGCATTGATAGAGCTTAGCGGGTATTTTGACAAGCCTTTATATATAGTGGGCGGTGCAATAAGGAATTATCACATGGGCTTAAAGATAACCGACATCGACTTAGCAGCCGCCATATCTCCCCAAGAGGTTATAGAAAGACTTAAAGACAGCCCTTTCAAGGCGTCTTTGACCAGTAAAAAGCTCTTTACGCTGAAGATAGAACATAAGGATAAATATTTTGAGTTCACCTCTTTTAGAAAGGACACTTATACCGGCGGCAAACATACGCCCGACCAATCCTCTTTGACAGACGATATCTTGATAGATGCCAAGAGAAGAGATTTTACGGTGAACGCCGTATATTACGATATCTTAAAAGACGAGTTTGTAGACCCCTTGGGCGGGATAGATGATTTGAACAATAGGATAATAAGAACCGTGGATTTGCCCGAGAGGGTGTTTTCACAAGACGGCTTAAGGCTGATGCGCCTTGCAAGACAAGCGGCTGAGATGGGCTTAGATATCGACAAAACGGTTATGGACGCCGCCAAAGAAAATGTATATTTGATTAAGGATATCGCAATCGAGAGAATAAGAGACGAATTTGATAGGATAATCACCGCTGACCGGAAATATAATATCCCCAACGCCCATATAAGGGGGCTTAAGCTATTGGAAAAGATAGGTTTGTTAAGCTACATTCTGCCCGAGCTTGAAAAAGGAAAAGGCTTGTCTCAAAGGAAAGATTATCATAAATACGATGTCTACACTCATATATTGAAGTGCTTTGAGTATTCGCAAGCGGAGATTAGGCTTGCCGCGCTTTTACACGACATAGCCAAGCCCTTTTGCGTTCAAAATGACGGTTCGATGAAAGGACATGACCGTGAGGGAAAGCGTATGGCAGAAAATATTCTCAACCGTTTAAAATACCCCAAAAGAACCATAAGCGAAGTAAAAAAGCTTGTGTATCTGCACATGTACGATCTCAAAACAAACACTAAGGATTCCACGATAAGAAGATTTATTCAAGAAAATTTTGACATTTTAGATAAGCTCATAGCGCTTAAGCAAGCCGACCATAAGGCAGGGGGAATAATGGGCGAAGAAAGTCCTTCGGCGGCGAGGCTGAAAGAGGTCTTTGAAAAAATGAAAGCCGAGGGCATTCCTTTTACGACAAAGGATTTGAAAGTGGACGGCAAGGACTTGATTGAGCTTGATATCCCCGCACATAAAAGGTCGCTTGCCTTAAAGAGCTTGCTCAATGCGGCTATATACGGAAAAGATTTATTGACAAGAGAAGGTCAGCTCAAATACCTCAGTAGGAATAAAAAAAGTTTTTAGGTTTTTTAGAAGCTAATTTTAAGTACACAATAATTACTATACTTAAGCCGAAAATTAGTTGAGTATTGACGGGAGAATTGGCATATGTTATAATTGTGGTAATACCACAATATTAAGGTCAGCTTATGCCAAAAGAAAATTTGACTAAAAAGTTTGTACATACCATAAAGCAGAGGATACTAAACGGCGAATATAAAATTGGGGACAGTTTCCCTCCGCTTAGAAAGCTTGCACAGGAGTTTGAATGCTCCAGAAGCGTTATAAATGTGGGCATAGCACGGTTGGAAGAGCAAGGGTATCTGCTGGTTCAAAAAAGACAAAAGACAATTACCAATGATTTTATAAATAGAGGCAGTTTGGATACGGTCAAGGATATGGCGCTGTGTCAAAACTGTAAATTAAGAAAAAAAGCGGCTAAGGATATCCTTGAGGCAAGGCTGCTTATTGAGCTGAAATCTGTAAAAGACGCCGCAGCCAACCCGCAGGATTTAGAAGAACTCTTTGAAGTAATAGAAAGAGAAGAAAAGCTTGTTAAAGAAAACAGCAAAGATTATCACAAACTTGCAGAATATGATTTTAAGTTTCATTATCGCTTGATTAAGATGTCTGGGAATATGGTTTATTTCGCGGTGATGAACTCTTTTAAGGATACTGCGCTTGAAATGACCAAGATTTTTTATAAAAATAATATTGAGCGCTTTAAGGAATATGTAGAAAAGCACCGCCTAATCGCCGATGCCATAAGCCAAAAGGACGGCGAAAGGGCGGCTGAAATATTAGAGGAAATCCTCACACATGGAGAAAAACTCTATAAAATATTTAATGACTAGGAGGCTTGTCATGGGCAAAATAAAAGAACCAAAAAACCTCACGCCAAGAATTGAATGGTTGAGAAACTATTACTTCGAAGGTGTCAACAGACCTTGGAACAATGAGTACAAAGTCTTCACCACTGGGGAGGAGCATGATGAAATCTATAATGAAATCACATATTACATAGTCCCCGAGACATACACTTTTTTTAATACCTTTAAGGGTGGGTTGCCCCAAATCGCCAGAAAAATTGAAGCTCCTCAAGACTTTTATAAAAAGAGTATAGCCGAAAGGCGGGCTTGGTTTATTAAAGAGGCTATCGTGAATAGAGTTCCTTTGGACATTCTCCCGGGAGACCTGCTTTGCGGTGCGAACTTTAATCTTTTTGCAAGCCATTGCCACACCAAAAAAGAGAATAAAGAAAGAGCCAAGATACTTTATGGCAAAAACGGCTTGAGGAAGAGGACTTTGGAATTTCACGACCGCGGATTCGGCAACTGCGGGGCGACAAGCGGACACCTTATCCCAGACTATCCGACCATTGTGCAAAAGGGCTTCAAATACATCATAGAAGAGATTGACAAGAAATACCAAAGTCTTACAAAATCTCAACAAAGAGGCGCCGAGGGCAGTCAGCTTAGAGCAATGAGAATAGCGGCGACTATGCCTTGCGAGCTTGCCGAAAAGTACTCCAAACGGCTTAAGGAGCTTGCGGAAAAGGAAAAGGATAAAAAGAGAAAGGCGGAGCTATTGACCATGAGCAAGAACCTTGAAGTAGTGCCGTATCATCCCGCCGAGGATTTTTGGCAGGCAGTTCAGTCCTTGTGGCTTACGCATATGCTGGTCATGACTGACGAGAACTATCCCGGACCCGGCGTGTCATTTGGCAGGCTGGACCAATATCTGTATCCTTATTATAAGATTTCCAAAGAACAAGGCATGACGGACGAATTTGCCAAGGAGATTTTGAAGTGCATGTGGGTACACTGCAACACCGCTTATGACGCCCAAATAAAAGTGGGTGCTAATCAAGGGATAACCGCAGGGTTTGGACAGTTGTTTATGATTAGCGGAAAGGGAGAGCAAGGTCAGGACTTGACAAACGAATTGAGCTATATCCTATTGGATGTCATAGACGATATGAGCCCCATTCTTGAGCCCAAACCCAATGTGCGTCTTCATAAGAATTCCCCCGACAAGCTTTTGAAAAGAATTGTGGACATGATATCCGAAAGCCAAGGCGCGCCGTTTTTATTGAACTTTGACGAAAGGGCGATGGCAGGACTTTTAAGGCAGGCGAGAAAGAGCAGAAAGGAACATTTCATTAACGAAAAGACCGTATGGAACTATGCCGCTGTGGGCTGTATGGAAAACACCATGCAGGGCAACGACCGTTCGGGAACGGTGGATATCAATATCAACCTTTTGAAGGCTTTGGAGCTTACTTTGGGGAAAGGGTATGACCTCAACGGTTATGAAGATTTGATGTGGGGAAAATATAATCCCCCCAAAAAACATTCGGACAGTCCCGACCCTGAAAAGTTTGAGACATTCGAAGAATTTTATAAGGCGTTTGAAAAGCAAGTGGCTTATATCGTGGAGAAAATCGCGCGTCTTTATGACGAAAGCGACACCGTTAGGGCGAAGTATCATCCCACTCCGTACCTATCTTGTCTTGTCAAAGGATGTATAGACAAGGCTAAGGACATAACGCAAGGCGGAGCGGAGCTTAGGTATGTCACGGTGGAAGGTGTCACCTTCGCCACAACCGTGGATAGTCTGCTTGCAATCAAGTATTTGGTTTATGACAAAAAGATTTGTTCAATGAAAGAGCTTGTCGAGGCGTTAAAAAATAACTGGGAGGGATACGAAAAGATTCAGGCAATCGCCAAAAACAAAGCCCCCAAATACGGAAGGGATGACGACGAAGCCGACGAAATGGCAAGAAAGTTTATGGAACTTTGGTCGGAGGAAGTTTGGAAATATAAGACCACTCTTTCAGATGCCCAATTGCGTCCGGGAATGCTGAGCTGGAACTATTGGGTGGGGGACGGATACATCCTTGCCGCAAGTGCGGATGGAAGAAAGCGTGGACAGTTTTTGTCAAACGCCATATGCCCAAGCAACGGTGCGGACACCAACGGTCCGACCTCAAACATCAATTCGGTAGGCAAGGCGCTGGGCGGAAAGGTCGCAGAAGGCGGAGATTTTATGGATTATGTAAACTATCTTCCCAACGGTGCCAGCCACACCATAACGCTTTCGCCGTCCTTGTTGAGGGACGATATCCACAAGCAAAAGCTTATGGCGTTTTTAAGGGCTTATGTGGAGAACGGCGGCACTGCGCTTCAAATAAATGTGCTGGACGCCGACACCCTGATAGACGCTCAAAAAAATCCTTCGGAGTACAGACACTTGCTTGTTAGAGTGACGGGATACAACGCCTATTTCGCTTCAATAGGAAGAGAGCTTCAAAACGAAATCATAGCCAGAGAAATTCATAACAAGTTTTAAGGAAAGCAAAATATGAAGACTTATATTTTAGATATACAAAAGATGTCGACGGAGGACGGACCAGGAATAAGGACTACGGTATTTTTTAAGGGCTGCAACCTTAAATGCAAGTGGTGCCAAAATCCAGAATCCATTCCTTTTTATAGACAAAAGTATTGGATAAAAGATAAATGCATGGGGTGCTTAAGCTGTTTGGAGTGTCCGCAAAAAGCCATATCCTTTGATGAGGACGGGCTAAAGTTCGAAGAAAGGCTTTGTAATTTCTGCTTATGGTGCGCTGAGCAGTGCCCGACAAACGCCATTGAGGTAAAGGGGCGTGAGATTGAGATATCAGAGCTTGTAAATGAGCTTTTGAAAGACAAGGTTTTTTATGAAAAGAGCGGCGGCGGCGTCACGCTGTCGGGCGGAGAGGCGGCTTTACATTGGGAATACGCTTATGAGCTTATGGATGAACTTAAGAAAAGGGGCATACATACGGCGCTGGATACCGCAGGATGCTATCCTTATAAGATTCTGCAAAAGCTTTTGGAAAAGACCGACCTCTTGCTCTATGACATAAAACATATCGACAACGAAAAGCACAAAGAATTCACCGATGTGGAAAATACACTCATTCTGCAAAATGCCAAAAGAGTGGGAAGTCTTGAAAAACCCGAAGTCTGGGTGAGAACTCCGATAATTCCCGACAGCACGGATAGCGAGGAGAACATAAAGGGAATAGGCAAGTTTATTAAGGAAAATATGCCCAATATAACTAAATGGGAGCTGGTCACCTTTAATAATCTTTGCAAGAATAAGTACCAGTTGTTGAATAGAGATTGGGGCTATGAAAACAAGGAGCTTATCCAAAAGGAAAAGATAGAAAAGCTTTGGGCTTTGGCAAAAAAATATCATAAAAACGCTGTTTGGTCGGGAGCGACCAAGTTGGAGGTATAATCATGACAAAGTTAATCAGTGAAAAGGACATGAAAGAATTTGCCGTAACGGGTAAATTGGGGCTTATATCAACCGTCAGCGGGGAATATCCCCATATCACGCTTATTTCATCGATACAGGCAAAAGACGAAAAAACGATAATGTGGGGACAGTTCACGCAAGGCATTAGCAAGACCAATCTCCAAAAAAATCCCAAAAGCGGATTCATGGTAGTGAGCGTTGAGAAAAAATGGTGGCGGGGACTGGCTCTGTATAAGGGCGCCACAGACACCGGCGAGGACTTTGACATGTACAACAATCAGCCGCTTTTTAGGTATAATTCGTATTTTGGAATTGAAAAAATCCATTATATGGATGTCGTGAATTTTTCGGGAGAACAGCCTTTGCCGATAGGCGGTATAGTAAAAGGCGCTCTTTGGGGACGCGCGGTCAAGCCTTTTGTTAAACCTTGTTCGGACGGCGTGGACAAGATATTTAACCTCAGCGTAAAGTTGCTTAAGAACATGATGTCGCTTAAGTTCTTATCGTATTTTGACAAGGACGGGTTTCCCAGACTCTTACCTGTATTGCAATCGGTTATGAAAGACCGTGGAAGAGTAATCATACCGTTTTCGGCTTATGGAGAGGAGCTCAGGCAGATTGAAAAAGGTCAAAAGATTGCGTTGTTTATAGCTGATTTGGAGCTTAATTCCGTGCTTCTTCAAGGAGAATATAAGGGCTCGGAGAAAAAGGGAGGTATGGAATACGGCATTTTTGATATAGAAAAAGTGTATAATTCTATGTTGCCGGTTGTGGGATATATTTATCCCATGGAAGAATATAAACTAGTCCATTAAGGAGGATTTTTTATGAGTAAAATAGTAATCATTGGCGCTGGAATCGGCGGTTTAATAGCGGCGGCAGAGCTGGGCAAAGCCGGCTATGAGGTCAGTCTATACGAAAAGGAAAAAGAGGACTTGCTTAGCTATGACTGGCATGACGATGTCGCACCGCAGATTTTTAAGGATTTGGACTTGCCTCTTCCCGACAAAGAGCATTATCACCCCAAATCCGACTGGTCTTTTGTCATCCCCAAAGCAAAGAACATTCTCTTTGTGCCGATAAAAGGAGAGCGGGATTTGAGCATACATAGAAGAGCGCTGTCCAAGTATCTGGTTGACAAAGCCAAGCAATATTGCAGTATGTTCTTTGATGTCAAGGTGGATTCCTTATTGATAAAGGACGACAAGGTTCAAGGCGTAAAGGTGAAAGGCAAGAACATAAAAGCCGATTTGGTCATAGACTCCAGCGGCGCACTTTCGGCTTTTAGAGCCTCTCTGCCTGAATCCTCTAATATCCAACAAAAGCCCTATCCGGGGGATATTTTTTATGCCTTTAGGGGATTCTATGAAAGAAAAGACGCCAAGATAGAGCATAAATGCAAAGCTTACCTAAAGCACTTGGGAGAGCAGGGTCTTTCTTGGAGCAGGCATGAGATAGAGGGCGAAGTTGATATCTTGGTGGGAAGAATTGACAAGCTGGACAAGAAAACTCTTGACAATGCTCTGAACGAGCTTAAAAAAGACAATCCCTCCATGGGGGATAAGCTTTTACATGGCGGACAAATCTGCACTATACCCGTAAGATATCCGCTTACCAAAATGGTCACAGACGGATATGCCGCCATTGGCGATGCCGCTTTTATGACCATACCCATGCTGGGCTCGGGGATAGCCAGCTCTATGTTTGCGGGACGGCTGATTGCCGAAACCATAATAAAAGGCGGAGTGGAAAAACAAAACTTGTGGAACTATCAAGTAAGGTTTATGTATAAGGCGGGTAGTCGTCATATGGGAGTGGACGCCTTAAAGAGATGGCTGTTAAGAACCCCGAGCGAGGACCTTGCGTTTTTATTCGACAAAGGGATCATTTCCCAAAAGGAAATGGAGGTGTCCAGCAGCGGGGGCGCAGTCAAATTGTCGTTTATAGATATCTTCAAAAAGCTTGTCGCGGGCTTTCCCAGAATCGGCTTGCTGCTAAACCTTAAAAAAGCGGTCGATAGAATGCAAAAGGCGATAGTCCTTGGGAACGATATTCCTGTCGAATACGACGACAAAAAAATAGCCGTATGGCAACAAAAATTATGGGAATTCTTTCATAATCAACACTAAAAAAAGGAAAGCGTATGTTTAATAGGATTCTTAAGACCGTAGGAGCTTTGATTGTAATACTGATTCTGGCGGCATCTATTGGTATGGTGATGTATCAGCCCAAAGATAAATTCACGATACCCGAGGGAACCAAGTTTATCGCTCACAGAGGACACAGTTCAGAATATTATGAAAATAGCGAACAGGCATTTTTGAGTGCTGCAAAAAGCGACTTTTTCTTTGCGATAGAGACGGATATCTGGCTGACAGCGGACGGGGTATGGGTCTGTGCCCATGACGCCAACCCCTTCGAGGACGAGAGCATGAATATTTTTAATATTACTTATGAACATGCTTTGACACTGCCCCTTAAGAGCGAGAAATACGGTCATGACCCAACGGGGATAAGGCTTGTTTCCCTTGAAAGATACCTTGAGATTTGTTATCAGTATGGCAAAATGGCGGTTATAGAATTAAAATATACCCCCCAGCAAGACGAGATACAAGAGCTTATTGAGTTTGTGAAAAGCGTCTTCCCTTTAGAAAGAACCCAGTTTATTAGCTTTCATCAGAGCAATATTCAAAAGATTAAAAGCGTGGACCCAAGCATAACCGTTCAAACTTTGTCCTCAAATCTGGTTATTTCAACATTATTAATTAATAACGGGGAGAATGTGGGAATTAATCAGAACATTGTCAGCGACAGCATTATTGAAATGGCAAAAAAGAAATCGGCGACGCTCAATGTATGGACGGTCAACTATATAGACAAGGTCAAAGAGCTTGTAGAGGCGGGAGTGGATTATATCACTACCGACTATATATTTGAGCTGTAAAATAATTCTCTTATTTACAAATAGGCTTTCATGGCTTATAATTATATAGAATGATTTTAGGCAAAACGCCTTTAGGAGTTATTTTATGAAACTAAAATTAGATTACAAGAAGACAATTAAGGTAGGTTTCGCATTTGCTATTATTATGATTTTCTGGACCGCCTATGATTTTGTCGTGCCCTATCTTTTGGACAGGGCGTTCGGACTTTCCAACGCCATGAGAGGTCTGGTTATGGGCTTGGACAATCTGCTTTCGCTTTTCCTTTTGCCGATATTCGGGAAAATTTCGGACAAGACAAAGTCCAGGTTTGGAAGACGAACCCCTTTCATTGTGCTTGGCACGGTAGCCACCGTCGCGCTTATGATATTTGTGCCCGTATCGGCGAATACCCAACTTAAGGAAGCGAACGCCTTAAGGGAAGAGATAACTCAACAGATGACCGTCGAGCAATGGGGAGAGATTTATGAAAACTTTGGAGACAAGCTTTATCTTAATAATAACAATATTGATAAGAATAAATTTATAAAGATAGGCATGAAAGGGGAATATGAATTGGAATCAAAAGGTCTTATTAAAAAGACTTATTATGACAAAGACGGCAACCAATTGAGCGACGAGCAAGCCAAGGCATATCTTGACCAAAATGCCGATTATCAGCGCTTTTGCGTTTCGCCTTTCAATTCATGGATGAGCAAACAAATCAACGATAATATCACTCAGCATAATATCTCAAGGCTGGTGGTCTATATGATTATCTTGTTCTTTGTGCTGGTGTCCATGGCGACTTTCCGTTCCCCCGCTGTGGCGCTTATGCCCGATGTGACGCCCAAGCCCTTGAGGTCGCCCGCCAACGCTATTATCAACCTTATGGGAGGCGTGGGTGGCGCCTTGGCGTTCGTGATATATACCGTGGGATTTTTTATCAGCAGCAATCCCTTTATTGGTATATTCGCATGCGTGGGCGGAGGCATGCTGCTGTTGCTTGCGGTCTTTTTGATTTTGGTCAATGAGAACAAGTTCGTTAGAGAATGTCAAGAAATCTGTGCCGAATACGGTATAAACAACGACGAAGACGCAATTAAGAAAGAAGAAAAGGATGCTGTCTTGACCGTTCAAGACAAAGTCGAAAACAAAAAGAAAATGATGAGCTTTTTCTTTATCTTAGCGGCGATATTTATGTGGTTTATCGGCTATAACGCCGTTACCTCAAACCTTTCAGTATATACTACCCGTACGCTAAACCTTGACCCCGGCGTGGCGTCGATAATATCCGGCGTCAGTATGGGAGTGTCTGCGATAGCCTTTATACCCGTGGGATATCTTGCCACAAAGATAGGAAGAAGAAAATCGGTTATTGTGGGCTTTGTTATGGCGATAATTTCATATATTTTGATTTGGCTGTGGATAAGACCCAGTTCTTACGCACAATATGTCTTTGCCGTATTCTATCTGATTTCGGGATTTGGACTTATTATCGCCAATGTCAACACCTTCCCCATGGTGGTAGAGCTTGCCCCCGAAAGTCAGGTGGGCAGATATACAGGGTACTACTATGTCGCCACAATGAGCGCTCAGGCTGTTACGCCGTTCTTCGCGGGTCTAATTATGGACAAACTGGGTGACACCGCGCTCTTTGCCTATTCGGCGATAAGCGTTGTCATAGCGGTTGTATTGATGGCTTTAGTAAAACATGGCGATTCCAGACCCGTTAAAAAAGAAGCGATAAAAGAAGTTTTGGAACAAGATCAATAAATAGATTTTTTATAATTAAGAAAAAGTTATAAAATGCCTTATTGATTATAAATCAAGTCAATAAGGCATTTGCATTTTTTGCCTTTTATGTATCCAGTGTCTTTGCATTCCTTGCAAGAATACTCTATGAGCAGGTCGTCTGGAGTATGTCCAAGCTCTTTAAGGCGCTTTAGGTATTTTGTTTCAACTTGCTCAAAATCTTGTGGTAAGGTGCCCAAACTCTTGTTTTGGGCTTCCCTTTTGGCTATTTCAAACTTAAGCTCTCCCATTTTGTTTTCAAGCTTGGAGAACTCTTTATCGCTGCGTAATTTGTCCAAGGTGTTTTTGACCTTAAGCTCGGCAAGATTTCGTCTATTGTTTATTATTTCCAAGGCTTTGTTGTAATTATAGATATAAGAATCTTCCTCGCCTGGGGTGTAAGAAGGCTTAAGTGCCTTTGTTTGGGTCTTAAGCTTCTCTTTTGCTTCTTCAAGGGTTTTGATACTATTTTGATAGAGAATTCCTAAATTTCTGTTCATGGTCTGTATGGGGAATGGGTTCTTTTTGGCAAGGTCGGCGACATAGGAGATTATTTCGTCGTCAAAGCCCCATTCTATCCAAGTGCGATAGTATTCTCTGTCACGGTTGGTGACAAGCCCCATATAATTGCATTTTTCAAAGATAGATTTGATTTTTTGGTCGATTTCAATCTGCTTTTCTATATAATTATTGATACTGTCTTTATCCAAAAGCCCCATTTTATAAAAGTTCTCTACGACTTGCTCCATACCGTCCAAATTTTTGATGTTTTTTAGGAAACAGTACTTGGCTATGGTCAACAAAGCTTCTCTGGTAAAGCCTTTGTTTAACCAAGGAATGATATAGGTCTCTATGACGATATCCATTGAGGCATAGTATCCGCCGATATTTTTGACCACATTTATGGAAAGGTCGTATATAGCTTGTTTGTTCTTGGCGTATTCGGCGACTTCGACAGCGGAGAAAGCACTGGCGTTTTTGAGCTCGTCCATATATCTATCAAGCCTTTGCATACCGCCTCTTCTTTTTAAGGCTCGGGCGGCGGTGAGTATGGCGTCCAGATTATAGCCAAATTCCTTGGTCCACTTGACATAGAGCTGTCTGTCGTCCAGATTCGCTTGCCTTTTTACGCCCAGCGTGGAGAAAATCTGCCGTATGGCTTCGGAATTGGCTTCTAAATTTGTAATATGCTCGTTTACTTTTTCTTCGGTGGTGAGACCTTTTTTTATCCAATCGTCGGCTACCGACAATATATACGGCGTGCTGACTTTCTCGCCTTTATAGTCAACACAGTATTTTATTATCATCAGCATGGCGTTGATTTCCATTTTATTTATGCTGATAAGGTCTACAAATTCGTTTATGGAGTTGGGAGAAAGCACCTCGGGGAAAAGGCGATATAGCTCTTCCACAAAAGTAGAGTATTCCTTGCTTTTATATTTGATTATGGGCGGAAGGGCTTGTTTTACGGGATTGTAAGAAATCACGGGGGGAGAGGACGCGGAGATGTCCACTAAACCAATTTTTTGCCAATACTTATATGCTTGAAGAATTCTCTCCTCGGACAGCTTAAGCGCAAGCGCCATTTTTTCCAAAGAATTGTTCTCCTGTCCTGAATTTGCTATCGCCATGCCATAAAGATATACTTTTATGTCCACGGCGTCCGCCGCAGGCATATGGCTAAGCAAGAATTCGTTTTCGACAAGGGTATATCCGTTATTGATAAAACCTTGGCTTAACTTGCAAAAAAACATCGCATTCCTTCCATTTTTCGATTTATTAAGTATTGCAAAAGGCAATTAATAGTTGTATAATAATAATTAATATTAAATAAGCAGGCGGATTTTTTGTCGCCTTAATAATATAACATAAAATCACAAAAATAGCCAGTTTATTTATTTAAGGTAAGAAAAAATTTCGCCGATATGATATAAACAAAGTATTTACAAAAAATATATATGTTTCTTAAATTTTTGGAGGTCTAATGCGCCCATTATTTTTATCCGTAGACGGTATTTTTAATGATGAATGTCAAAAGTACGATTTTACGCCTCAAACAGCCAAGCTTGTCGCCTTACAAAACGATAACCTTGAAGAGCTGATAAAGTACTTTTCTCTTGCTCTTTTTGGCGGTGAGCAAACTCAAGGCAGACTGGAATTAAGGTACGAATACAACAATGAAGAATACACAGTCCGCAGAGACTTTGCGGCGGGCACAGCTGAACTGTCCTATAAGGACGCCAGTCTTGTTTGCAGAGGCAAAGACAAAGTGGATAAGAAAATCTTCTCCCAAATAAAAATGGACGCCAAATGTTTTGAAAAGCTTGCGTTTATTGACCGCGATAAGATATTCGCAGGCTTTATGCTCCCGTCAAAAGAAAGGGAGGAATTCTTTAAGGAGTTTTCAGAAGAGCTTTTAAGCGGAAAAGACGATATAGACACTATCGAAAAGAGACTTGAAGAGAAGTACCAAAAGACTTCTTGGCAGTTGGAGCTTATACCCGATGTGGATCCCAAAACTTTGGCTATGATGAAAGACGACATTAAGGAAACCAAGGTCATAAGGCAGGAGGCTAAGACGGAATTTGAAGAGCTGACAAAGTCAATTCTTAAAGGGGAAGAGGCGCTTAAAGCCCAAAAAGAGCTTGAAGAACAAAAAGCTCTTCTTGAGAAAGCATTCAGCTTAGAGCCTGAAATAGAGGAGCTTGAAGCCCGCATGCAAAAAAGCGCCCAAGCCCAAGCGCTTGCTCTTTTAATCAAGAGAAAAGAAGAAATAATGCAAAGGGATATTGAGCTTAAGGAAAAAATAGCCGCGCTCCAATCGGAAATCCAAGCGCTTGACGCCAATATAGAAAAGGGAGAAAAGAGCTCCCAAAAGATTGAAAAAGTGCTGATTCATTGTCTTGAAAGAATAAAAGAGCTAAGAAAGCTTGTCTATGACAATGTGGAAAAATTAAAGGCAGATGACCAGCTTCAAAGCAAGATAAGAAAAGGCATAGACAAGTATTTTGAAAAAGACGACCAAGAGATGATAGGTCTTGTTCAAAGGCTTGAAGAAATCGACCGCGAAATCTTGGCAACAAAAAACAGCGTAGACGATATCGAGCAAAGGCTTTTTGAGATAAAAAGAGACCCCGCCGTCAAGAAAGCGATTAGAGAAGGAGCGGCGTTGGAAGCTGAAATCAAAAAATTAAGTGAAATAATCGCAGCGGCAAAAAACAGTATGGAAATGGAAACCAAAAGGCTTGATGTCATAAATTCCCAATTAAAAGCCGTTGACGAAGAGCTTGTCCAAGACAAGCAAAAATTGGAGTCTCTTCAAGAAAAAATCAAGGGTCAAGACTTAGACGAAGCCATTAAAAAAGCCGACGATAAGAAGAAATATTTCTATAAAAACCATATAATCGTCGCTGCCCAACAAGACGAGATTGAAAAGATTAAGCAAAAAATCGTCGAAAATCAAGAGGGCATAAAAGAATATGAGGAGAATTTGGAGGCAGTCAATAACGCCCAAGAAAGTCTCAAAGGGCATATGCAAAAGCTGTTTGAGAACAAACAAATTCTTCAAGACAAAATAGTTTCCGTTGAAATCAAGTTAAATTACTTAAAACAAAATATGGAACTTGAATATGGTGAGAAATGTCCGATATGCGACAATCTTGTCATGAGCAAAAAAGAAGAGGACGCTCAAAAAGCCCGCGAATTGGAAGAAAAACTCGCCAAATTAAATCAAGAATACCAAAAAGCTCTTGAATATGAACAGCAGTATGCCCAAAAGCTGGAGGGCTTGAATAAGAGAACTGGAGAATTGGAAGCAAGAATAAAGATAAGTGGAGTCTATATAGAGTCCTTGAAACAAAGTATCCTCTCAAAGACAAATACCATAATGAATATCTATAATGAAAGCGGCGTATCTGAAAATCTTGAACTTGCGGACAAGATGAACTCCGCTATGAACGAATACGAGGCTTTGTTGAGCCTTGCCAACGAGCTTAAAGCGCTTGAAGACAAGATTAAGGCGAATGAGCAAAGAATCGCTTTTTATGAAAACGAAAAGAAACAGCTTGAAGAGGAAGTACTGCCCAACACTCTTCAAAGATATACTTTGGCGTCTGAAAGCTTGGAGCAAGCGGAAAATAGATATAAGTCAATCGAAGCCAATTTGGGCGGAGTCAAGGCTGAAGAGAGGCTGGAAGAGCTTGCTTTAGTGGAGAAAGAGAGCTTCACTTTGGAAGAGGACTTGAGTGCCAAGAGAAAGAGACTGGATGATTTGATTGAAGAAAAGCAAGGTTTGGAAAGTCTTATATCCGCCATTAAGGGTAGGCTTAATAAAGTAAAAATCGGCGACGAGGAATACGACTATACCAATCTGGTCATGAAGACTTCGGGCGAATATATAGGCGAGGTCATAGAGGAGATTAGAAAGAGCGAAGAAGAGGCAGAGGATATCAAGGTGGAATACTCCGCTGTTAAGAAAGTGCTTGAAAAGTATAAATCGCAAAGGACAGAAAAGACCAGGGAGCTTGACGCCTTGAATGCAAGACTCTCTTCCGACGAAGAAGTCCTGGCCCGGATTATGACGGATTATGAAGGTAGTTTAGCTGCGCTCAATGTCGAGAACACAGCTGAACTTGAAAAGCTTCAACTTAAAGAGGACGAAAAAGCTTCGATAGAAAAGCAGATAGCCTCATATTATCAAAACATAGCCGTATATAAGAACAATATAGAAAGGCTGGAAGAGACCATAAACAAATATAAAGAGGAGCTTGAGGGTCTGGAAGAAAATAGAAAACTATACCTTAACCTCAGCACAAAGATTGAGGAGTTAGGACAGAAAATATCCGATGTTTATGCCCATAGAAAAGAGATGAAGAGCAGCGCCCAACAAGCCTTGGCATTAAAGGACAAACTTGCCAAGTATCAAGAAAAAATGGACTTCCTAAAAGAGGTCAAACGCATACTTGAAAAGAGCGGAGATATCCCCGACTTCATTATTAAGCTTGCGAGCAAAAAGCTTTATTCCCTTACAAAGGGCAGAAACAATTTGGATATAGCAAACGGCAGCCTTGTACTGATAGACAACAATAACGGCGGAAAGGTTGTGGAAAGAGAAAGCTATAAGAAAGAAGACAAGATGCTGATGTCGTTTGTATTGGGAACAGCTTTGAATAGGACTATTATCGACATGATAGGTGGAGAGAATTTTATGCTGATATTCCCGCTTAAAGAAAATGAGACTTCAAAAGAAATAGCCTATGCCCTGACAGCGTATACCAAGAAAAGACCTTTAATGGTTACTGTCGAAAATGCAGAGATTCTTGACAGTTTGACCAAGACGCTGTGAATTGTTTTCTGATTAAAAAAGCCATCCTTTTAAGGGTGGCTTTTTTGTTTTGAGCTTTATTTTCATATATGGTATAATAAAATATATTATTCAAATAACGGAAGGAAAGAATGGACTATAAAGAAGAATTTTTGAGTATCTATAAAGAAAACATTAAGAGAGAGGGCAGCGACAAGCTGCTTGAATGGCTATTAAAAAGCGATTTCTTCACCGCACCGGCAAGCACAAGATTTCATTCCGCCCACCAAGGCGGTCTATGCGAACACAGCGTCAAGGCATATTATAGATTTATTCAAAATCTGGATATGGAATATGAGGGGATGTGGGAGGAAAAAATTAGTCCCGAAAGCGTCGCCGTCATCGCTCTTTTGCACGATGTGTGCAAGGTAGACTACTATAAAGTCGAGTATAAAAATGTGAAAAGGGAAGGGGTATGGGAAAGCGTTCCATACTTTACTGTGGACGATAAGCTGCCTTACGGGCACGGTGAAAAGTCCGTTTACATAATTTCCGCTTTTATGAGACTTACAAGAGATGAAGCCATGGCGATAAACTGGCATATGGGAGGCTATGACCAAAGGGTTTTGGGCGGAAGTTATGCTTTGAGCTCTGTTTTTTATAGTTACCCGATAAGCCTGTTGTTTCATATATCCGACTTGCAAGCCACATACCTTGACGAAAAAAAAGGATAAAAAGTATCTGAACTTGTTAAATGAGTTTAGCGTCTTAAAATTTTAACTCATATAGTAAGAAAAGTAAGGGCTGTTTTAGTTATAAATAGAAAAAATGGTATATAATCAGGGGCTGTCTTAGACAGCCCCTTTTATTCTTTTCCTGAATTAGTTTTAGTCTTTTTATTCTTTAGTTTTCTTTTCCTCTTCTTCCTTTTTTTCAGCTGTTTCTTTCTTAACGATTTTTTCTTTCTCTTGAGCTTCTTCGCCTTTTTCTTGGGGTTTATCTTCGCCTTTATCTTGGGGTTTATCTTCGCCTTTATCTTCCAATTGAGTTGGTGTTTGGGAAGGCTCTTTGACTATTATTGAGCTTGCGGGCTTAAAAGGAGAGGGGTTGTTATTGTTTTTATATTCTTCTTTTTCTTTTAGCTTTTTGTCTATATATTCGTTTATTTCCTCAAGCGGTCTTCTCTCAATCAGCATATCCACTTCGTCTGAATAGATAGTTTCCCTTTCAAAAAGCAGCTTGACTATGTTTTCCAGAATATCTAAATTTTCTTTTATGACTTTCAAGGCTCTTTCATAGTTTCTCTCAACTATTTTTTGTATTTCCTCGTCTATGATAGCTGCTATCTTTTCTGAATAGCTTTGATGAGTCTTATAGTCCCTGCCTATAAACACTTCTTGGTCTCCGCCAAAGAACATGTTTTTGAGACTATCGCTCATTCCCCATTCGCATACCATGCTTCTGGCTATTTGGGTGACTCGCTTAAGGTCGTTGGAAGCCCCGGTGGAAATGTCTTGAATGATGATTTCTTCCGCCGCTCTTCCGCCAAGTATCATGGTTATTTCGTCATGAAGTCTGTTCATAGTGATATGGTTGTCGTCATTCTTGGGAAGTGACAAGGTATAGCCAGCGGCTGCACCTCTCGGGATTATGGATACTTCTTGTACATCGTTGCAGTGCTTCATAAATTTTGCCACAAGGGCGTGCCCCGCCTCGTGATAGGCGGTTATTCTCTTGTCGCTTTCGGTTATTAGTCGGGATTTTTTCTGCGGACCAGCGATAACCTTGTTTATGCCCTCTAACAGGTCTTCCATGATTATTACCGAACGGTTATGCCTTGCGGCAAGTATCGCCGCTTCGTTCAAGAGGTTCTCTATATCAGCTCCGCTGAAACCGCTTGTCAGTCGGGCAAGGTTTTTGAAGTCCACATCTTTGGCTATGGGCTTGTTTCGAGCGTGGACTTTGAATATAGCCTCTCTGCCTTTGACATCTGGGATATGGACATATATTTGTCTGTCAAATCTGCCCGGTCTCATAAGCGCGGGGTCTAAGATATCCACTCTGTTTGTCGCCGCCATAATCACAATGCCGTCATTTGTGGTAAAGCCGTCCATTTCCACCAGCAGCTGGTTGAGGGTCTGCTCTCTTTCGTCGTTGCCTCCGCCAAGCCCAGCACCCCTCTGTCTGCCGACGGCGTCTATTTCGTCAATAAAGAGTATGCAGGGCATATTCTTTTTTGCTTGATTGAATAGGTCTCTTACTCTGGCTGCGCCAATTCCCACAAACATCTCCACAAAATCAGAGCCAGAGATTGAGAAAAAGGGCACATTGGCTTCGCCGGCGACGGCTTTGGCAAAAAGCGTCTTGCCTGTTCCGGGAGGTCCTACCAAGAGTACGCCTTTGGGAATTCTGGCGCCCAAGTTGACATATTTTTTGGGATGTTTTAAGAAGTCCACAATCTCATAAAGCTCTTCTTTTTCTTCCTCGGCGCCCGCCACATCGCTAAACCTGACTTTTACACCAGTATTTAGGCGTGCTTTGGTCTTGCCGAAATTCAAAGCGCTGCTTGCACCTTTTCCTCCGCGCATTGACAAAATGATAAAAATCACCATGATGCCTATCAGCACAAAGGATAGAATGGGAATGATATTCGTCCAAAAACTGCCTTCGGAAGGGTCGTTCAAGGAGATATAAGGCAATTCCTCAAAACCTTCCTCGTTCTCGTTTTCTTTATAGACATTTCGGATGTCTTCGCTGACAGTATTTCTGTCGGTAATGATACAGGTATAGTCCGAATTTTTTTCGTTGTCCAAAAATTCCTCATGGGTGAACTTGGAGTTCTTCAGCCTTACTCTTATTTCGTAATTGCCTGTCAAGATGACGCCGGCGACATCACCTTTTTCTAAATCGTCAATAAATTCGCTGTATACTTTTTTTTCAGGTTTTGGTCCAAAAACGCCGTTAGTCCATAAGAGCGAAGATATCAGTATAGTCCCTAAAATTATTGCCAAAATTATATAAATAGCTTTTCTGTTGTTATTGTTACTCATTATGCCTCTTAAATTTTATTATGATAATTTAGAATGTAATTATATCATAATAATAAGAACTTGGCAACAAATAAAGATATTAGCGGCATGCGCTGTTTTCCCTTTTTTTTACACTAAAACACAGATTTTTTATATTATAGGCATAATTGACAATACTCACGGTTATTTTTGCCATAGTGTTTGCCATACTCCTAATCAAAGCCACATCGGCGTTTTTCAATTGTTCAAGGTTGTCCTTTCCAGCTTTTGCGACAACGCCCAATAAAGCCACATCACCTATTGTCTTATTTTTTTTCTTAAGCGCCTCGCCCGCCACAAGACCTTTTGTGGAGATTTTTATTCTACCGATATCCTCTTCCCTTCCCACGCAGGCGTCTATTGCGATAATCAGACTGTTTTTGTGATGAAGGGAGATGTGCTCAATATAGTCTTCATAATTTATTCCGTTGACGGGCTTTGCGCTGTGCCCGTATACAAAAGCGTCGATATTGTATTTCATAATTAATAAATCTCCCACCACGGGACCCAAACTGTCACCGGGCACTTTGTCGGTGCCTATGCAAAGAATAACCGGTTTTGGCATTTTACACTCCTTTATTTAACTAAGAGCGTTGACCAATTAGCGGAAAATATACAAAGTTCATTAAATAATATATATTTTATTTATCTATTATAACTAAAATATGGAATAATTTTTATCTTGCAATTTGCAGCTAAATATGATAAACTGACTTTATCTAAAATATTATAATTATTATAGGTATATAAGGCTGGAGGCGTTATGTCTGATTTTTTTGGTAGTATAAATATCCTTGATGTCATAATTATAGCGTTGACTATTCTACTTTTGATATTCGGCATATGGCGTGGAATGTTCAAAATGGTATACGGATTTATATCTTCGCTTCTGGCATTAGTTCTGGCTATACTTTTGATTACTACCGTTGTTACCTTCGTTATAGACAATACTTATCTTGATGACTGGATTGTGGACCAAGTTGCCCAGCCTTTGAGTTCCAGTGGCCCCAATTCACATCAAATCATTGACTTTTATGATTTAGACGGCGATCCTGAGACTCCCCCAGAACTGGGCTTTAATCCCGGAGACGGTCCCAAGCCCTTTGACGAAATTTTTGGTGGGTCAAGACTAAGATTTTTGGCATCACCCCTTAAAAGCATAGTGCAGTCCCAAGTGGAACAGAACGGTCCCACGCCGTTTTTGAAGGCGGTAGTGTCCGTAATCACGGCTTATATACTGTCCGCCGCGGCTTTTGTCGTGCTATGGATAATCTTGTATATCATCATAAGAATAATATTTATGATAATTAAGAAATTGGTATCTAACACATATATCGGGTATTACCTCAATAAAGTGCTGGGCGGTGTTTTAGGGTTTATTATAAGCGCCGCTTTGGTCTTTGGCTTTATGACCATAGTAAGACTATTAGGCAATTATGAGGTTATCATTCCCGTCAACCAAATGATTGAGGATTCAACGGTTGCCAAGTTGATTTATGACAACAACTTCCTCTATAACTTTATAGCTGATAAAATAGACATTCAATCGATTATTGACGGAATTATGGAGACTGTCGGCGCGATAAGCTGATGTATTGGAGGAAAATTTTATGCGGTTTTCTAATTTTGCAAGCGGATGTTTTGGTAAGATAGTTACTGGAATATTCTGCATTATACTTGGCGTTGTCTTGGCGTTCGGCGGGCTGGCTTTAGGTGGCTACATAATAGTTACTAAAGAAGGAATGATGGGCACGGTTGAAGATTTAGCCCAAAACAACGGACTGCCCATTGATTTTTATGAAGAATATAGAGAGCTTTCCATACTTGAATGGGGGAAAAAGATTCTGCCCATATTGGGTGCAATGACCTCAACGCCGATTGGAGAAATTGAGATGGCGTTGGGACTTACCATATCCACATCCATAAGCGATGTCACGGGCATTCCCGAGGACGCAGTAAGAGAATCCACCCTTTCGGGATTTGGAGAGACTTTTTCGCAGAATGTGACTTTAGAAATCGCTTCCGATAAGTTCGGGATACAGTTCCCCAACATACCGCTTTTTAATGATGCGGAATATCTTAAGACGCCTCTTGCTATGGCATTAAAAGATTTGGAAAACTTTCCGCTAGAAGATTTTGTGGAAATCGACGACGACTCAAGCCCCATTATCAGAAGCCTAAGAGACTTGAAAATCGGAGAGCTCAGTGATCCCGATTCGGGTCTTGACAATAGAATAAATTCTCTTATGCTCCATGAAGTCATAACAATAGTCGAAGAGGGTCCCAATAAGTCCAACAATGTGCTCATTCACTTGAAAGATGTCAGGGTAGGGGATTTGGGAACCAAAGAGACAAACGACCATATTATGCAGATGACTTTGGAAGAGGTCATAGATATAGACCCGGAGAACAAAGTTCTTTACGAATTGAGGGAAAAGACACTTGCCGAAATAGGATCGGAAGACGCATATCAGGATATCTTGAATATGCCTATATCGAACCTTATGAACATAGACGAAAACTCCAGCCGAATACTTCAATACTTCAAAGAAAACAACACCACATTAGACGGCGACGACGGTGGAGTAAACGCCGCGCTTAAGGTTATGACCCTTAGCGATATAATGGACATCAAAGACCCGTCTGAACCCGGCGGTTCTACAAAAGTATTATGGGCTTTGAAAGATTGTCCGCTTGAAACCATACCCGCAGACGGGGAAAACCCAGAGGTTCTTGGCATAAACGACAAATTGAGGATCACGCCATTAAAAGACCTTTTGGTAACTGGTGAAGAATATATTTGGGAATATATAGGAGAAAGCACTATTGAAGATATAGGGCAGAGAATTGACAATATGGGAATGTGCCATGTCATGGAAATCACTATCACATCTCCGCCCATACTTAGAAAAATGAGGGCTTTCGACCCCGAAATAGACCCTGAGGGAACAGAGGACGAATTTGGAGACGAAGACCTCAAAGTAAAGGATCTTCACAATAAACTTGAAGACTTGGTGCGGGATATGAAGCTGGGAGAGATTATTGCCATAGACTCCAGTTCAGAAAGCTTGCTTCAGTCTTTGAAAGACACTCCGATAAAGGACTTAAACGATAAGATAGCCACGCTTAAGATAAGAGAAGTGTTTGAGGAAGAAGACTATAGCTCGGGATTTTTGTCTATGATATCTCCCGACACCTTAATCTATGATGTGGCGTTTGAGCTTGAAACCGCTGTGTCCACAGTGCGGGTGCAAAGGCTTATTAATATAGGCGTGGTCAATGATTTCTCTATGGGAAGCAATATGGACGAATATAACGCGAAGATAAGAAACAGCGTGCTCAGCGATATAGTTGAAGACTTTGTGGAGATAATAGCCAATCCCGCCGTCATTCCTTCCCGTATGACGCCTAAAAGACATTATTTGCCTTTGGGAACCCATACTATTAATATGGAGCTCATTGATTCTCTATCCAATTTTGAGGAAGGGGACACTCTGGTATTGTCTGGCGATGCCAGCATGGAAGGAGCGTTTACCAAGATATTCAATGTCCTTACCGATAGTTACACTCTGACGATACTGCCCGGCTGCACGATAAGGTCGGCGACTTTTGACGGAACCCAATACAAGGATAATGGCGGATATATGTTCTTCGGCACGGGGTATTATCCTGAAATTCCGGGAATTGGAAATCAGGTCAACGGTGGGGGCAATGTTTCAGGTTTTGGCAATCTTTTGCCTCCGCCAGATATTATTGATAACGCCAAAATTGTGGTTGAGATTGATCCGACCTAAAATTACAAAAGAGGTATATAGCCAGTCAATCTGTCAAGAATTTGTCAGTTTGGCTGGCTAAAGAATATATGACTAACCTAAAAAAAAGCATCTTGTCTTTCAAAAAAATTTCTTTAGATGATTATGATTTAATCAATAGCTATTTAATTAATCAGCCTTTCAGAATTTGCGATTATACCCCTGGCGTACTGTATATGTGGAAGGGGTATTTGAACTATGAATTTGCCATAAGCCATGACACGCTTATCATAAAAAGCAACCTGAAAGGTAATGTCACATTCAGCATCCCTTTGGGGGAAGGCGATGTAAAAAAAGCGCTTGACAGCATAAAGGAATATTGCCTTTTTCACAATATACCAATGAATTTTCACGGGGTCACAGAGCCCGCCGCTAAAATTTTAACCGACCATTTTGGAGATATCTTTGAGATAAGAAATTTGGAGAACTGGGGGGAATACATATATAGATATTCGGATTTACTGTACCTTAAAGGCAAAAAATACCACAGCAAAAGAAATCATATAAACCAATTTGCAAGGAATTATCATGACTATGTCTTTAAGGAAATAAAAATAGAGGATATCCCAAGAATAAGAGATTTCTCTGAGAATTATTATCAGCAGGTGCAAAAAGACCAAGCGCTTTTTTATAGGGAAAAGGAAATGCTCTATAATATCTTGAATGACTATCACAGATTAAGGCTGATAGGCGGATATCTTGAAGTCGAAGGCAATATTGCCGCCTTTTCAATTGGGGAGATACAAAGAGATATTTTGTTTGTGCATATAGAAAAAGCTGATAGGGAATATAAAGGCTCTTATGCCGTCATTAACAATGAGTTTTTGAACTATTTCAAGCATGAAGATGTCTATTTTGTGAACAGAGAAGAAGATGTGGGGGACGAAGGGTTGAGAAAAGCCAAGATGAGTTATCATCCAATAGAGATTATAAAGAAATTTTCGGTAAAACAAAAAATTTAATTTTTAAGGTATTCGGCTACTTCCTGCCAAGCTTTTTTGCTTTCGGGAAGCAGATTTCCCGCCAATTGGAATACATGGAACATGCCCTCATAACGGGTTAAGGTCACATCCACGCCGTCTTTTTGGGCTTTTTCGGCGACGGTTAAAGAGTCGCTTTCCAAAACTTCATGCGAGCCCACTTGTATGAGCATGGGAGGAAAGCCTTCAAAATCGCCATAGACGGGGGAAAGATAGGGATCTTTCAAATCGGTATCGCCCGCATAAGGGTTGGACTTGCCGTCTATATTGTTGACCACTCCGTTTTTGTTCCCAAAGATAGGGTCTTTGTTTTGATTATAGATATGTGACGGACCTTGCCCCGCCATGTCTGTCCAAGGAGACATCAAAATCAAGGCTTTGGGGAGGGGGCTTTTTTGGTCTCTCAATTTTGCAGTCAAGGCAAGTGCCAGATTTCCTCCCGCACTGTCCCCCGCCACAATGATATTTTCAGGTTTATAGCCCGCGTCCAAAAGCCATTGCCAAGCCGTCATGGCGTCGTCCAGAGCTGCGGGGAAAGTGTGTTCGGGCGCTGTTCTGTAATCCAATGAAAAAACCTTTGCTCCGCCCCCCGCCTTGGAATACATCAAGGCGGTATGACGATATATGTCCATAAAACCTATAATATACCCTCCGCCGTGAAGCTGTAAAATAATATCTTGAGTTTGAGAATGCTCATATGACAGCTCTTCCATATAGATACCGTCTTTTTCAATCACTTTAAGAGTGTATCCTTTGGGCGCTTTCCAAAAATGCATGTTGTTCAAGAGGTCTTCGGTGGTGAACATCATTCTTGCACCGCTTAAGGAGGGCAAACGTGTCATATAACCTATGCTTTCACGGAGCAAAACCCCTCTTGCTGACACATTCTTTTCGGCGCGGAAATACACCATGCCCGTAAGCGGTATTATTAAAGCCATTATCCATGAGATTACTTTAATAAAGCCTCTATAATAGAATGATTTTCTAAAAAAGACAAGAAAAACTCCGCAGAACCCCGCGGCTAAGAAGACATACCAATGGGCGCGGATAAGGCTCAGCATTAAAAAGACAATCGAAAATACGATTATAAAAGATATATAGAAAAATATCTCTTTGATTATGTAACGGCCTTTTGTCACAAGTCCCTCTTTTTTTTGATACTCAAAGAATTATAACATATCCATTCAATAAATATCAAATAAGTAGTCATGATTAATTAATATTCTACGCTATAAATTGATAAAAAACTATAAGAAAAGATTTGAAATTATGATTTTTGCTTGTAATTTGATTTATTCTGTGTTAGAATTGTTTCGCATCTCTAAACAGATGGGAGTAAATGATATGTTTGATTGGTATTTATTTTATACGGTATTGTCCATAGTGTTCATGTCGATTATGGTGCTTCTTTCCATAGCCATGATTATTATCGTTGTCCTGCAGCAGGGCAACACCTCTAATTTAGGCGCTATCGCAGGCGGAGCGGAATCCTTTTTTGGCAAGAACAAATCCAAAAGTCTGGATGCAAAATTCAAGAGATGGACTATTTTTGTGGCGGCTATGATACTGGTCACCTCAATCTTGTTTTTTGTCATTCAGATATTAAAGGAAAGACTTTCACTATAAAAGGCAAACGACAAAACAAGATTGAGATAAAGGCGGCTAAGAGGTTAGTCGCTTTTTTATAAATAAATTGATTTAAGAGGGGAAATATGCTATTATTACAAAATAGAGGATTTAGATGATAAAGGTTGTTGCCACAAATAAAAAGGCATATCATGACTATTTCATAGAGGAAACATACGAGGCGGGAATTGAGCTTTTGGGCAGCGAGGTCAAGAGCGTAAGGCAGGGGAAAATCAATATAAGAGACTCTTTCGCCATAGTCAAGGGCGGAGAAGTTTTTCTTATAAATATGCATATATCCCCATACGAAAAGGGAAGCCATTTTAATCCCGAAGCCAAAAGACAGAGAAGGCTCTTATTGCAAAGAAGAGAAATAAACAAACTGCGGGGCAGAGTAGAACAAAAGGGATATACCCTTGTGCCCACAAAAGTGTATTTCAAACAGGCTCTTGTCAAAGTGGAAATCGGCGTCGCCAGGGGCAAGGAACTTTATGACAAAAGGCGTTCCTTGAAAGAAAAGGCGGAAAAGAGAGAGATTGAAAGGGCTTTCAAAAATAGCTAAGGCGAGGTGAACATTATGAAAAGTATCGACACAAAATGCGTACAGGCGGGTTATAAACCCAAAAACGGCGAGCCAAGAGTATTGCCGATTTATCAATCCACCACCTTTAAGTACGATACTCCCGAAGAAATGGGAGATCTGTTTGACTTGAAGAAATCGGGATATTTTTATACACGACTCTCAAACCCCACGCTGGGGGCTCTTGAAGAGAAGATGACCGTTTTGGAAGGCGCAAAAGGTGCTATGGCATGCTCAAGCGGCATGGCGGCTATCACCTTGGGTGTGCTGACCGTGGCTGGTCAAGGCGATAATGTAATAAGCCTTTCCACAATATATGGCGGCACCTTTAATCTCTTTGGCGTCACCCTGCCCAAACTGGGGATTGAATGCAGATTTATTAAACATGACGAGAATTTGGTATCTGAACTGGAGAAAAATATAGACGATAGGACAAAGCTTGTATTTGCGGAAACGCTTGCCAACCCGGCGATGGATGTTGCGGACTTAGAAAAAATCGCTGAGGTCTGTAAAAAACATAAAGTGCTTTTTATGGTGGACAACACGCTGATAACCCCAGCGATATGCAGACCTATAAAATGGGGTGCGGACATAGTCGTATATTCCTCCACAAAATACCTTGACGGTCATGCTTGCAGTCTGGGCGGACTTATTATAGACGGAGGGAATTTTGATTTTCAAAATAACCCCCGATATCCCGATTTTAACACTCCCGATAATAGTTATCACGGCATGGTATACGCTAAAGATTTCAAAGATTTGGCGTATATCACAAAAGCGCGTGTGCAGTATATGAGGGATATCGGCGCACAAATGGCACCCATGAACGCGTTTTTAACCAATATGGGAATAGAGACCTTGCATTTGAGAATGCAAAGGCATTCCTCAAATGCACTTGCGGTAGCCCGCCTATTACATAACAGCCCCGCTGTGGAGTGGGTAAGATACGCTGGTCTGGAAGAGGACAAGAGCTTTGGTCTTGCCAAAAAGTATTTTGATAAGTGTATGTGTTCGGGCATGGTGACATTCGGTATTAAAGGCGGACGGGAGGCAGCGTCCAAATTCCAAAAGGCGCTTAAGCTCTTTAATATAGTAACGCATATCGCCGACGCCAGAAGTTCAGTTCTGCACCCTGCCACAAGTACGCACAGGCAGCTAAACGCCAAACAGCTTGAGGAATGTGGCATAAGCGAAAATTTGGTAAGATTAAGCGTAGGTATCGAGGGGGAAGAGGATATACTTGAAGATATACAACAAGCGTTAGACAAAAGTCAAAGGAGATAGAATATGCCCATACTTATACCAAAAGAGATTCCAGCTTATGATGTTCTCACCAAGGAGAATATCTTTGTCATGTCTAAAAAAAGGGCGGATACCCAGGACATAAGACCTATCGAGATAGCAATAGTAAACCTTATGCCCACAAAGATTATTACAGAAACCCAGCTTATGAGACTTTTGGGGAATACGCCGCTGCAAGTAAATATCACTTTGGTAAAAACTCAATCCTATAAGGCGTCCAACACGCCCGAAAAGCATATGGAAAAATTCTATAAGAACTATGCCGAAATAAAAAATAGATTTTTTGACGGTATGATAATAACCGGAGCGCCGGTGGAAAATCTTGATTATGAAGAAGTAAAATATTGGCAGGAGCTTTGCGAGATTATGGAATTCGCAGATAAAAATGTGACCAGCACTATTTATATATGCTGGGGGGCTCAGGCGGCCATGAAGTACCATTATGGTATCACAAAGTACCAGCTTGATAAAAAGCTGTTTGGCGTGTTCAAAAACAAAGCCGTAGAAAAATTCGACCTATTATTGAAAGGTATGGACGACAGGTTTAATATTCCGCACTCCAGACACACCACGATAGACGAGGGCGCAGTATACAGGAATAAGATGCTTAAGGTTTTGGCGGTAGGCGACGAATGCGGTATAAGCATCGCCAAGTCCAAAGACGACAAGAAGTTCTTTTTCTTTGGTCATTCCGAATATGACAGAGAGACTTTGAAGCATGAATATTTAAGGGACTTGGCAAAGGGCTTGGATATTGACAAACCCAAAAACTATTTCATTGACGACGACTTAGACAATATCGATATGAGCTGGACTTCTACCGCAAACCTGCTTTTTTATAATTGGCTGAACTATTATGTATATCAGGTCACGCCTTACGAGTTTTGCAAATAAGGAAAAATATGATTGTAAAAAGGCTGTATCTTGATAATTTTTTAAGTTATGAAAAAACCCGTGTGGATTTTTATAACGGTCTTAATGTTATCAAGGGTAAAAACGCCGTTGGAAAGACCAATCTTCTGGACGCGATATATTATGCCTCAATAGGTAAAAGCGCCAGAAACACCAAAGATAAGGACCTGATAAGGTGGGGTAAAGACCAATTAAGGCTTAAGGTTGAGGTAGAGAAAAAGCACTTAAGGAGCGTTATTGAAATTGCGATAAGCCCCACAGGGAAGTATATTCTCATAGATTCTCTTCCCATATCCCGATTGGGAGAGCTTATGGGAGTGCTTCATGTGGTGTTTTTTTCTCCCAATGAGATGAAGCTTATCAAGGAATCCCCTGTGGATAGAAGAAGGTTTTTGGATATAAGCTTATCCCAGCAAAGCAAGACTTATTTCTATACGCTTATAAAGTATAACAAGCTCTTACAGCAGAGGAACAAGCTGTTAAAGGAATATAAGGACAAGCCTTCACTGGACGATATGCTTGCGGTAGTGGAAAAGTCCATACTCCCTTGCGTGGAATTTATAGTCAAAAACAGAAAGCAGTTTGTTGAAAATCTTGTGCCGTTCGCTAAAGAACAGCACCGACTTCTCACAAGAGGAAAAGAGCAGCTGGATATCAGTTATGAGACTGAAGAGTTTGATTTTGACGACATAAAAGGCAGTATGGCAAGAATTTATAAAGAGTCTTTAGAAAAGGATAAAAAGCTTGAATATACTTCAAGGGGCGTGCATAGGGACGATTTAAGGATAGTCGCCGACGGCATCGATATACGCAAGTTCGGCTCTCAAGGACAGCAGAGAACGGCGGTGTTATCCTTAAAGCTTGCAGAACTATTTATGCTCAAAGAGAGCTTGGGGGAATATCCTGTGCTTTTATTGGACGATGTGTTGAGCGAACTTGACCTCTTTCGGCAAAAGGCGCTTTTGAAAGCCGTCCAACCCTTGCAGACAATCTTGACCTGTACGGAATTTGATTCCAGACTTGTGGATTATCAATATGCAGAACTAAATATCCAAAACAGTAAAATTTCAGCTATGGAGATAAATAATGCTAAATAACAACAAACTTGAAATCGCGCGGTTGATAAGAATTGAGGGCATGGACCAAAAAGATATCTATAATCTGATAAGCATTCCTCCCGACAACAAAATGGGAGACTATGCCCTTCCTTGTTTCCAGTTTGCAAAAGTTTTTAGGAAATCTCCAAAAATGATTGCCGAACAGATAAAAGATGATATAAAAGACAAAATCAAACCGCCCATAAAAAAGGTGGAAGCCGTGAACGGCTATGTGAATTTTTATGTGGACAAGCTTTTTGTGGGGCGGACGCTTTTGGCTAATATAATAGAAAAGGGCGGAAACTTTGGGGACAGCGATTTGGGCAAGGGTAAGACAATCTGTATTGACTACTCTTCAATCAATATCGCAAAACCCTTTCATATAGGTCATCTTTTGACTACCGTCATAGGAAGCGCACTCTATAAGGTATATAAAAAATTAGGCTATAATGCGGTTGGAATCAACCATTTGGGTGACTGGGGTACACAGTTTGGTAAACTAATCGTGGCGTTTAAGAGATGGGGGGATAGGGACTTATTAGAAAAAAAAGGCGTGAAATACCTCAATGACCTCTATGTCAAATTCCATAGCGAAAGCGAAAAGGACAAAGCTTTAGACGATGAGGCAAGAAGATATTTTAAGAAAATAGAAGACGGTGACAAAGAGGCGCTCGAACTTTTTCAACTGTTTAAGGATATCACCCTCCAAGAGGTGAATAAGGTTTATGAAAGACTAAATGTGCGTTTTGACAGCTACAACGGCGAAGCTTTTTATAACGATAAAATGCAGCCCGTACTTGAAGAGCTGGAAGAGAAAGGGCTTTTGACCGAGTCCGAGGGCGCAAAGGTCGTGGACCTCAGCGAATACGATATGCCCCCTTGTCTGCTTGTAAAAGCCGATGGGGCTACCCTTTATGCCACCAGGGATTTGGCGGCGGCTTTTTATCGCAAAAAGACATATGACTTCCATAAATGTCTTTATGTGGTGGCTTATCAGCAGAATCTGCATTTCAAGCAGTTTTTTAAGGTGCTTGAACTTATGGGCAAGGACTGGGAGCTTTACCATATCCCATTTGGAATGGTCTCCCTTGAAGACGGGGTTATGTCCACGAGAAAAGGCAAAGTCGTACTGCTGGAGGATGTATTAAATAAAGCCGTAAAAAAGGCATATGATATTATTGCTCGCAAAAATCCGAATTTGAAGAACAAGAAAGAGACGGCGGAAAAAGTGGGAGTAGGGGCGGTTATCTTTTCCGCGCTCTACAACAACCGTATAAAGGATATCGTGTTCAGTTATGACAAGGTATTGAGTTTTGAAGGGGAGACCGGACCTTATGTGCAGTATACTTACGCAAGGTGCAACAGCCTTTTGGAAAAAGCCGATAGTATAATGGGCGAACCCGACTATGAGGGCATAAACAATAAAGAGGCTATGGAAGTAGTGGGGCTTTTGGAAAAATTCCCCGAGTCGCTTTTTGAGACGATAGAAAAATATGAGCCTTGCTATATCAGCAGATACCTTGTGGATTTGGCGAAAGCGTTTAATAGGTTCTATTATCGCCATAGAATAATCGACGCCGAACCCGAACTCAAAACCGCAAGGCTTATGCTGGCAAAGTGTGTAAAGACAGTTATCGGTGAGGGATTAAGGCTTCTTGGCATATCCGCGCCCGCAAAGATGTAAAGAGGAGAAAAAGATGATAGACACCCATACCCATTCCAATCATTCTCACGACGGAAGACAGCGGATAGAATCCATTGTCAAAAAAGCCAAGAGCTTAAAAATTGAATATGTCGCCGTGACAGACCATTGTGACTGGGATTATCTTTCAATTGACGGGTACGAATATTTTCAGCAGCTTGACATAGAGGGCTATCTTAAGGAGATAGAAAGGATAAGAGACAAGACCAAAGGGCTTTATCTTGCGGTGGGGCTGGAGCTTGGCTATCATAAAGACGCCAACGGCAAATATAGAGACTATATCCCTTTTGACAGGTTTGATTATATAATAAATTCCGTGCATTCGATAGGCAATCATGATGTGTACTTCCCCGCCTATTTTGAAAATAAGGAAAGGAAAGAAGCGTACGGGGACTATCTATTGGGCGTTTTGGATAGCTTAAACGCTCCCTATCCCTATAACACAGTAGGGCATATAGGCTATGTCGCCAAAAATTCAGTCTATGAGAAAAAAATCTTAATGCGAGAGGACTTTCCCGACATAATTGACACTATCTTAAAAACTATTATCGAAAAGGATAAGACCTTGGAACTAAACGCCAATATAAAAGGCGATATCTGTATGCCCAACATGTCGATAATAAAAAGATATCATGAACTTGGCGGAGAAAATATCACCTTTGGTTCGGACGCCCATAAGACAAACCGTCTGGGCGAAGGCTATAGTGAAATAAAAGACTTGGCGCTGTCTTTAGGGTTCAAATACTGGACGATTTATAAAAGCCAAGCCGCCCAAAAGGTTAAAATTCAATAAGCCTTGTTGGCTCCTATTCCATGGCTTCAATCACCGCACATTTGACAATCTTGGGTAAGAACGGGTCTCTCTTTATGGCTGCAAGCATTTTATCTTTTGTGGAGATGTGCTTGTATCTCTTATAGATAAGCATTTTTATTATGTTTTTCCTTTGATACCTTGAAAGGATATTTCTTGCATTCTCCAAGGGGTCGCCGTTGGTTTTCTTTTCAAAGTTTTCAATGATTACTTTGACAAAGTCCAAGGGTTTTGCAACAAGGGTCACATTCAAGCCGTCCGATAAATCAATTTTCGGGTCAATTTTGCTATTGTTGACAAAGACTTTGACATCGCCCTTTTCTAAGTCCTTGAAGCATAGATGATATGTCCTTTCCTCGGGGACAAGGGTCAAGTCACCCTCAGCTTTATTTATTGTAAGCTGCAATGCATTACCTTCTTTTAAGGAAAACTTGGTCTTGACATATTTTCCTTTTTCATAGTCCTTGGTCTGCCCGTCGTCCTCATAAAGCTCAAATTGGTTTTGACCGCTAAATATCAATATAGAAAGCTCTCTTGGATTGGACCAGTCGTTTTGCTTTCCGTCTGTTGATAGCGGTATGATCGCTCCTTCTTTGGCTAAAACGGGTATTTGGCTTAAGCCCCTCATCATAGATACGACCTTGCCTCCCGTATACTTTCTGCCGCTAAAGATATCCGTCCAACGCCCTTTGGGAAGCCAAACATCGGTTTTCGCCATACTTAGGCTTTTCTTAATCTTTGATACCACGGGTGCTACGATAAGTTCCGTGCCAAAATAGTATTGGTTGTTATACTTGTAGGCTTTGGACTCAGCGGGGTGGTCATAATACATGGGTTTGCAAAGAGGAACGCCGTCTTTATGGCTTAAGTAATTCATGGAATAGATATATGGAATCAGCCTGTGCCTGAATCTCAGGGCTTTTACCGTCAATTCCTCCACAATATCCGAATAGTTCCAAGGCTCTTTGCCTTGCAGGTCATGGGAGGTGGAATGAAGCCTTAATATTGGGCTGAATACGCCGAACTGCACCCACCTTAAGAACATTTCGTCGTCTTTTTTCCCAAGCATATGCCCGCCTATGTCATGGCTCCACCAAAAATACCCGACATTGGCAGCGGTAGCGGTAAAGTAGGGCTGAAATCTTAAAGTACACCATTTTATGGTGGAATCTCCGGAGAAGCCAAGAGGATATCGATGACCTCCTATGCCCGCATACCTTGACAGAATAAGCGGACGGCTGGAGTCTCTTTGGCTGTTTAAGTAATGGTAGTGATTAAGAGCCCAAAGCGGGTCAAGGCCTTTTAGCTTTGTCTTTTTTCCTTGCTGCCAGTCTATCCACCAAAAGTCCACGCCGTCTTTTTCGTAAGGATTGTGTAAAATCTTAAAATATGCGTTTATGAACTTGGAGTTTGTGATATCAAACTCAACGGGCTTTTTTGTCAAAGGGTCTATACCCATTTCTTGTGCCATTTCTTCGTACATATCTTCAAAATACCTTACGCCGTCCGCGGGGTGCAGGTTCAAGGTGGTCTTCATATTGTTTTCGTGAAGGTATTTCAAAAACGCCATGTAGTCCGGGAATAAATCAGTATTCCATGAATAACCCGTCCAGCCCGGCTTAAGCGTTTCCATATTCCCTTTTATGGGGCGATAATTGAATTTATTTTGGACATCCACCCAATGCCAGTCCATATCTATTGTGGCGACGGTTATGGGAATGGATTTCTTCTTGAACCGCTCCATAAGGGCTATGTATTCATTCTGAGTATAGGCTTTGTAACGGCTCCACCAGTTGCCAAGAGCGTATCGAGGGATAAGCGGGGATTTTCCCGTCAATTTGAAAAAGTCCACAAGACAATTTTGGTATTCTCTATTATAGGCGAAATAGTACTTGTCCGAACATTTTGAGGTCCTTGCGACAGGCAGTCCGTCAATCAACAACAACGACTTGCTGTCGTCATGTACCGCAACGCCGTTGTATGACATAAGACCTTTTTGTAAAGGTACTTTGCCGATAGTAAAATCCAAAGTTCTTCTTGTACCTTTCAGGTTTTTACAAACAAAGCATTTTACCGTCTTGTCTTCGCTGATAAAAACGACCTTTGTCAGTTTCTTAAGCTTAGTATTAAAGCAAAACCTTACTTTTAAGGTCTCTATATATAAATTGTTTCCCACTTGTCTTTTTGCGAACTTGGGGCGATCGATATCCCTAAACCATATCGTCTGAGTTGGCTCGTCGGTAAATTCGCCCACTTCCACCCTTAAGAGCTGTGAAGTCAATACCGAAAGGCGGAAGCCTTCCCCTTTAATAATAAAATTTTCGTTTGTCTTGGGCTGGGTTTGAACTTTTAAGTGTTTATCCAAAGCCATAATAAACTCCTTTTTTGACTTATCTTTCTATTAATTATATCTTAATCTGCCTTTTTAATCAATCTTTTGCCTGAAAACAAAAAAAGTATGGAATTTTATAGCTTTTTGATGTATAATTTACTTAAAAAAATAAATTTTTTTGGGGGGTGTAATATGGCGTCTTTAAGAGCAAAAATCGCAACAAAAATAGTAAAAAAATATATGAACTTCAATCCTGAAGAAAATCCCAATCTTTTGGATAAAATGAAGTACCGTAACTTAATGATAGGGTTTAGGGTTCCCAAAGGCTATGAATTAAGGAAATTTGAAATCGACGGTATACCGACCGAAATACTAAAAAAGATAGATTCTTCCAATAAAAAAGCAATATATCTACTGCATGGCGGGGGATACATAATGGGGCTTAACAACATATACCGCAACACTGCCTATAAATACAGCATGGCGGCAGGCGGAGCGGATGTGATTCTGATAGAGTACAGATTAGCTCCCGAACACACCTTTCCCGCAGCTTTAGAGGACGCCTTGAAGGGCTGGGAATGGATGATAGAAAACGGCTATAAGGAAGAAGATATCATAGTCATTGGCGACAGCGCGGGAGGCAATCTTACACTTAGTTTAACGCTTAAACTTAAAGAGCTTAAGAAAAAGCTTCCCAAGGCATTGGTTCTTATTTCGCCTTGGACGGATATGACGGCTTCAGGCAAATCGTATTTTGAAAACTATAACAAAGATGCCATGTTCGGAAGCAGGTATGAAATTAAAGAGGATATGGTTGATAAAATGCTGAATAGCCCCATTTATAGCTATTGCGGCGACCATGACAGAAAAGACCCGCTGCTTTCGCCGATATTTGGGGATTATAAAGATTTTCCGCCGACTTTTATAACAGTAGGCTCTCATGAAATGCTTTTGGACGACTCTAAAGTAGTGGCTGAAAAAATAGAAAAAGCGGGCGGAGATGTATTTTTGCATATCGACGAAGGAATGTTCCATGTTTATCCCATGGCGGACAAACTCATGCCTGAGTCCAAAAGGGCTATGCAAAAGATACTTGAGTTTATTAAAAAGCATTCCCAATAGAATTTATAGGAAAAGTATTTGATTTTTTGTTTCGGCGATGCTATAATAATCTGGATTTTGGGAAAAGATTGGGGGTGTAGCTCAACTGGTAGAGCGCTTGAATGGCATTCAAGAGGCAAGGGGTTCGACTCCCCTCATCTCCACCAATTTAAAACCTAAGTAGAACCAACAATAACGTTTTTCTTTTGGTTGGTTTTTGACATAAAAGCAAATATTTGGTACAATACTTCCAATAGCATTATAATACCAATTGACTATGTCGAGATATTGGGTTAATACCAAAACGTTTGCGTTGCAAAATATTGATTCGTCAAAGTCGCTTGGTATCCAAAGAGTTCTTGATCATTACAGCTTTAAATATTCAATTTTATTTTTTGACTATGGACCGAACGATTTGTCGCTTTTAAAAATATTGTGATTGCGTATTTATGGGTGTACTGTATTAATACTTGATTATTTGAGTGTTATTATCTACTTATAAATCCATATTGTCTTAAGTGGGTAATATGAAAAAGTATAAATCAATTTTAGTTCTTGTATTTTCAGCGATATTTATAGTGATTTTATCGTCATGAAGTCAGATTGGTTTAAGAAGAAGGAATATGATCTTGATTTCGATAGGATTTACGTTATTAAAATGACTTTTCCGTACGGCACCTGTGAGTATGCATTCTCAATAATTGATTATAACAGTTGATACTTTTTTGAAGCAGAATCATCTGCTTTTGTGGTGCTAATTTTTTTACATGGGGTGCGTAAAACTAGTCAGGGGTGCGTAATTTCAGCTAGGGGTGCGTAATTGTATCAAAATAGGTAATCAAAGTCAGAAACGAGCTGTCAAAAAAGACAGCCAGTTTTAGCTATATTCAAGGGAGACCATAAAATTTGTATTCTTTACTGCTTGTCATCATTTATATAGCTTTTATCAGCCTTGGGTTGCCAGATGCATTGGTAGGTGCGGCATGGCCTGTTATGTACGGACAGCTGGACGCTCCCATATCCTATGCGGGAATCATAACCATGATTATCGCAATCGGCACCATAGTGTCCAGCCTTTTATCCGAACGGCTTACTAAGAAATTGGGGACGGGTTTGGTGACCGCGATAAGCGTTTTTATGACCGCTGCGGCGCTTTTTGGTTTTTCAATCTCCACAAAGTTCTATATGCTGTGTCTTTGGGCGATTCCTTATGGAGTAGGGGCTGGAGCGGTGGACGCTGCTTTGAATAATTATGTCGCATTGAATTACTCCTCCAGACATATGAGCTGGCTACATGGTTTTTGGGGTATCGGCGATTCTGTCGGTCCTTATATTATGGGTTATTTCTTATCAGGTGGGAACGGATGGGATAAAGGGTTTCTGACCGTCGCTATTGTTCAAATAGTGCTTACCGCCGCTCTTTTTATCAGTCTGCCGTTATGGAAAAAGAACAAAGGAAAGAAAAAACAAAAAACACCCTTAAGGCTTAAAGAAGTGGCCAGGATAAAAGGCGTATTGATAATGTGCGTCGCCTTTTTCGCCTATTGCGGCGTTGAGACCACAGCGGGATTGTGGGCAAGCAGTTATCTTGTGGAATTTCGCGGCATCACGCCCGATAAGGCGGCGAGGTATGCCTCTATATTCTACTTGGGAATAACTATAGGGCGGTTTTTGGTTGGGTCTATTGCTGATAAAATAAAGGATAAACAGCTTATCAGAATCGGTACGGTGGTTCTTTTGTCGGGGATAGTTTTCATCGCTATTCCCATGGGTATAGACATGATGATTGTTGCCGGACTGTTTATTGTCGGACTGGGTTGCGCTCCGATATACCCCTCTATTATTCATGCCGCTCCCTCAAACTTCGGCAAGGAGAATTCTCAGGCGATTATTGGAGTTCAAATGGCAAGTGCCTATACGGGCTCTACTCTTATGTCACCCTTATTTGGGCTTATCGCGGAAAAGATAAACATAGGCGCATATCCCTTGTACTTGCTCTTATTGGGGCTTATCATTCTGATAATGACAGAAGTCTTAAACAATATCCTAAGAAAAAAAGAATACACTTTGTCTAAATAGCACTTTTTCATAAGAATAAGGCTTTAGCTCATAATAAACTTATGAAAAAGTTTATTTATTTTATTGCGCTTTTACTTATCCTTGTCACGCTATTTTCTCTCATGGCGAGCGCCCCAGTCGCAAGCGCTTTGACTGTTCCCAAACAGTCTGAGTCAAGTTTGGCTGTACCATATAACGGCAAGATATACCATATCTTTTTTCATAGCTTTATTATTTATCCCGAGCTTGCTTTTAACTCTCCCAGAGCCAAAGGGTATAGGGACTGGATGGTGACAAGAGGGGAATTTAAGGAAATCTTAAATAGACTTTATGAGAATGATTTTTCGCTTATAGATATTAATTATGTCAGGGATTGTATAATAAACAACAGACCCCTTATGTTTTATTCTAAGAAAAAACCGTTGATTCTTTCCGTCGACGATGTGAATTATTATGACTATATGAAAAACGACGGGTTTGCAGAGAAATTGATTGTGGACGAAAACGGTGTACTGGCGGCAACGGTACGGACAAAGGACGGCAGTGTTATCGATTATGAGGGAGATATCTTTCCCGTCGTTGAAGATTTTGTAAAAAGCCATCCTGATTTTTCTTTTAACAATGCCAAGGGTATAATCGCGGTCACAGGATATCAAGGGGTTTTTGGATATAGGATAAGCCGAGACACGCATGATATCGAAAACGCCAAAAAAGTGGCTTGGGCACTTAAAATCAATGGCTGGAGGATAGCCTGCCACAGCTTCGGGCATTCCATTGGATTTAAGGACGGATCGATAAGCTTTGAAAGACTTAAGAGAGATACGGAGAAGTGGAACAGCGTCATAGCGCCGATAACGGGACCCACAAATATCTATATTTCGCCTTTTGGCATGCATATGAACGCAGGGGATAATAGATTTAAGTACCTAATCGAAAGCGGTTTCAATATATATTGTCCAGTTTATAAGAAAATGAATATTACAGTAAACAATGGCTGTATGATAAGTCAAAGGCTGAATTTTGACGGTTTTACATTGAGGAATTATCCCGAAAGAATAGAAAGGGAATTTTTTTCCGCAAAGGGTATTTTAGAAAGATAAGGCAAAAACTTCTTGTTATTTTTCAAACTCATAGATAAGAAAATTCATCAGCCTTTTATGATTTGCCATTCATATAGTGAAGACACTTTGTCTCTTTTTGAGTAGTCGACTTTGACCACATAATTGCCCTTTGGCTTGTCGGGAAGGTATGAGAATCTTTGATATAAGACATAACGGTCTTGGGGGTGGCGCTGCAAAAACAGTTTGAAATCAGCGTCATACGGCTCTTTTATGGGGCGGGGTATCTTTCGGGAATTGTTGCTTATAACAAAGTCCAGTCTTAACAAGTCCTTTGCCTTTTGGTAGTTCATGAACTCAAGCATTGTTTGGTATATGGTATTTAAGCTCATTCCCCTTTTGAGCCCTTTCTCATCAAAGAAATAGGCTATGTTCTTAAGCGCTTGGTAGGGGTTTTTATATTTTTCAAAGAGATGCCTTAATGTAAAATGAAATCTGTTGGTGTTGTAAAGCTTGTCCAAGACATATTCTACCTTTTTGAGTTCGGCTATATCTTCTTTTGACAGCCAAGTGCTAGAGATTATCTCATATGGCGGAGTCTTAGAATATTCGGCATTATAGGTTTGTCTAATGGGCGTGCCTTTCAGGAATTTCAAAAACCCCAATTGAAGCATATGCGGTCTTAAGGCGATAGTTTGGTTAAATGAAGATATAAAAGATTCTTTGTCCTCGTATGGAAGTCCCGCTATCAAGTCCAAGTGGGTATGGATATTTCCAAAGCCTATTATTTGGCTTATATTATTGATAAATTTTTCTTTATCAAATTTTCGATTGACGGCTTTTAAGGTTTTGAGGTTTAAGGACTGCACTCCCGCTTCTATCTGAACAAGACCTTTGGGCAGCTCTTTTAATATTTCAAGGGAGCTCTGCTTAAAAAGATCGCCCCCCACCTCAAAATGAAAACATGTTTCGCTGTTAGAAAATTTTTCTTTAATAAAAGTAAGAATAGCGTCTGTTCTTTGGGTATTCGCATTAAAGGTGCGGTCTGTGAATTTGATAATCTTAACGCCCCAGCTGACAAGGTTTGTTAGGTCCTCTTTTACTCTGTCCAAACTGAAGTATCTTACTTTTTTGCTATTAGATGCCATGCAATAACTGCAATGAAAGGGGCATCCTCTTGAGGATTCATAATAAATAAGCTTGTTTTGGGAACTTAACACCCTATCTTTGGTGTACGGGGAGGGAATGGCGTCCAAATCCTCCAGCGGGCATAGGGTGTCTATCTTGCCTTTGGTCAAATATTCGTATAGGGCTTGTTCGCCTTCGCCTTTTATGACCTTATGTGCCCCCACCCATTCGTCGGCTTCAGGTCCGCCGACGATTATCTCGCAAAGGGGCAAGAATTTTTTTATGTCCTTTATTAATTTTTTCAAAAGCGTCGCATTAAAGATATATACCGATACTAAGAGCTTATCGGGTTTTTCTGCCAAGACTTGGCTTAAGATGCCTTGATAAGGCATATTGATATTAGAGTAGATTTCAGTTACGGCTATCCCCCTATGTTTTAGGTATTCCGAAAGAAACCACCCCGCAGGCATAGTGTGTATAAATTTTGAGCTTATTCCAATATAGACGATTTTCATAAACTTATTATACCTTATTTTTTAAGTTAGGCGTCGAATTTCTTGAATTGTTAATTATTTTATGAACAATCTAATAATATGAGTGATAAACCTGTATATCCTAATGAAAATATTCCCTCAAAAGCCACTGACTTTGAAGAGGCGCTGAAAGGTCTGTTTCAAAAAAGCTTTGATATCGTCATAAGTAAGCTGGATACAAGGCATAAACAGGCGGTTATAGTTTTTGTGGAAGGCATGGTGGATAAAGATATAATGGACAGGGATATCATTAAGCCTTTGAAATCTGGTGAGTTTACGGGCAGGGTTAAGGCCGCGGTAAAATGCGGCTTTAAGGAACTTCATACCATGAGCGAGGTCATAAAAAGCGTTCTTTCGGGTCTTATAATCTTGTATTATGAAGGCTCAAAAAGCGTGCTGGCAATAGATCTTATAAAATGGAAGGAAAGGGCGGTTGAGGAGCCCGACGCCGAAAATGTCATAAGAGGTCCAAGAGAAGGCTTTGTTGAGAATGTATACACCAATGTAATGCTTCTTAGAAGAAAGCTCAAAACCCATAATCTCATTGTGGAAAAAAGGGTTTTGGGAAGACAGTCAAATACAAGTATTGCCATAGCGTACCTTGACAATATCGTCAATAAAAAGGTATTGGACGAGGTTAAGAAAAGACTGGAAAAAATCGATGTGGACGCTATTTTGGAATCCTCTCACCTTGAACAGTATTTAGAAGAAAATCCGCTTAGCATAATGTCGGGAATAGGCTTGACTCAAAAGCCCGATGTGGCGGCGATAAAACTTCTGGACGGAAGAGTGGTGGTATTATGCGACGGCTCTCCGCACGCCCTTACTATACCCGAATTGTTTATGGATTCGCTTAAGAATTCCGGCGACTATTATAACCGCACAATATACGGGAATTTTCTTAGAGCTTTAAGAATAGTCGCTTTAATAATCAGCATACTGCTACCGGGATTTACGGCGGCGGTGCTTACATTTCATCATGAAATGGTGCCGCTCATATTTTTGACCACTATTATTCAAGCAAAGGAAGGCACGCCTTTTCCTACCTTGATTGAGCTTCTGTTTTTAATGTTCATGTTTGAGATAATAAAAGAAGCGGGACTAAGGCTTCCCAAATCGATTGGTTCGGCTATCACTATTGTGGGCGCCTTAATTCTTGGAGATATAGCGGTTTCCGCCGGGCTTGTGGGTGCGCCAAGCGTAATCATAGTTGCATTGACGGCTGTTGCCAGCTTGGCGATAATGAGTCTGAACGAATTCATAACTTTTTATCGAATAGTGCTGCTTCTTATGGGCGGCTCAATGGGAATTGTGGGGCTATCCGCAGGGCTGTTGATAATGCTAACTCAAATAATAAGCAATCAATCTTTTGGCATTCCCCTCTTATCTTCTTTTAATAAGGTAAATAAAAAGGATAACATGCTGAGATTTCCTTTGAGCCTTATTAAGAGAAGATCGATAACAGTGGTGAATAATAAAACCAAAATAGGCGAAGTCGTAAATTATAAGGGTGATTTCAATGTTTAAGAAAATTATCTATTTTATAATGGCAGCGTTAATATTATTAGGTATCGCGGGAGACTGGACAAGAGTAGAGGCCGAAGAAATGGCTGTGGGTTTGAGTTTTATTTATGACAAATCAGATAAGGGTTATCGGATAATCGGTGAATTCTTAGATGTCTCTCATTCAAACGACCCACAGCAAAGTCAAATTTCCAGGTCTTTGATTATGGAATTCGAGGCAAGATCGCCTGCCGAAGCGCTTCAACAAAATCTTCAATTAGAGAAAGCTCTTTACGGCACCCACAACAGAGTCAGATTTTTTACCGAAAAAATGGCACAATACGGGATTGAGCCCATACAGGATTTTTTCTTTAGAGAATTCTATCTGGACCAAAGACCCATTATGATGGTTGTGAAGAATGAAGACCCTTTGCTTTTGTTCCAAGCAGAAACGGGACTTTCAGATCAAGTGGGAGGGTATATTTATGCCCTTTCACGGTTGAAAGAGGAAAGAAGCACCCTTACTACTTTTGTGACTACTTTGGATTTTGCAAAGGATTTATACAAAGAAGGCAAACAGCCGATTATGGGTGTGGTAGAAGTAAAAGAGAATAAAATTAATTTTGATGAGGATGTCAAAGAAGAAGAAGAAAAAAAGCCAAAGAAATATGTTATGGACTTTGAAGGGCTTGCAGTTTTTAAGGAAGATAAGCTTGTGGGTTATTTGGACGGGCAGGAAGCCATAGCCTATAATCTTATCTCGGATACGGTGAGACAAGCTTATATAGCCATTCCCGTAAGCGGGGGGAATATATCTATTTATGTAATGGAATCCAAATCGCAAGTGAATACCGAATATCTGGGCGAAGATGTCAATATCAATATTAAGATTAAAACCAGACTTGCTATTGCGGAGAATATGAGCGACTATAACATAAGTGAAAACAAAGAGCTCAAAAAAGCCGAAAAGGATATAAATCATTTTATGCAGACCAGAATAAAGGAAGCGATACAAAAAGTGCAGACGGAATTTAAAAGCGATATATTCGGTTTTGGAGACTATTTTCATAAAGATTATCCTAAAAAATGGAAAACAATAAAACATAAATGGGATGACGAATATTTTGCTAAAGCAACGATAAATGTCACTGTTGAGAATATTATTGAAACGGAAGGACATACAAGAGAAAGAGTAGGGGAAAGGGTATATGCAGAATAGGTCTTTAATATCTTCAAATCAGTTGGCTTTGGTTATGGCAGGCAGTTCTTTGATGTTTCCGTATACATTCTTATCCGTAATAAGAACGCCTCCCGCCAATCAAGATGTATGGATAGTACAGCTTTTGACAATGGTTTTTATTCTAATCATGAATTTACCGCTACTTTATATTATCAATAAATTTAGGGGCTTTGATTTGGTTGAGACCAACGAGATTATTTTAGGGAGAGTGGGCGGAACTATCTCGGCAGTTATGTTCCTTCTTCTTTCGATATTTTGCTTTGTGGGGTGTATGTTGATATCCGCACTTTTTGTAGAGTCGTACTTGCTAGCCGAGACTCCGCTATGGATAATATTTCTGTTTATTATCGCTCCCGGGGCGTTCGCCGCAATTAAAGGCGCAGGCACTGTTTGCAGACTTGCTTTTTTTACCGTTCCTTTAATGCTTGCCACAATAGTATTGTTCTTTGTGGTGGGGGTGCCCGACATGGATATAAGCCTAATTCAGCCCGTTTTGAAGGATTCAAAATTTTTGGATATAATCTTGGGCGCTTTTTATACTGCCGCAAGGTATTCCGAAATAGTGCTTTTGTTTGGGTTCGGGTATTATTTGAAAGTAGAGTGCAAAATAAACTCCACCTATTTCAAAAGCTTTGCGATTTTTGGAATATTTTTCTTTATAGTCACCATCAGTACACTGCTTATGCTGGGCTCCGACCTTGCCAAAATATCCAACAATCCGTTTTTGGCATTTACAAGACAGGTAGGGGGGCAGGAGTTTTTTCAAAGAGTGCACCTATTGAATATAATGGCGTGGTTTATTGGAATAGTAGTCAAGCTTATGGCTTATAACTATACGGCGAGTTATATTTTGTCCAGAATATTCAGGGCAAAGACGCACAAGTATTTTGTCTACCCATTGAGCTTGTTCGGGTTCATTGTGGGCATGCTACCTTTTATGAAAAGGATGAGCACCATTCATATTTTAAAAAGCGACAAGATTTTCCCGTTTGTGTCCGTATCTGTCGCTGTCGGGGTGCCCATAATCCTTTGTATAGTCTATTTTATAAGGAAAAAGCAAATCGATAAGATAATAAGCGTAAGAAAAAAGACAAAAGATAAAGAGCTCCAAAACTTCTATAAAGAAAAAGCCAGTATTGCTCCTATTAATGAGAAAAGCTGTTCATGACACGCACTAATAAATTCTTTTGCCTTTTGGCTGTGAAAACAGAACGCCGATGCTTTGTTGTTCCGCTTCCTTTGCGGAAGCGGCTTATAACACGCACTAACAAATTCTTTTGCCTTTTGGCTGCGAAAACAGAACGCCGATGCAATCATGCTATCGGCAACCTGTTTCCTTTGCCAAAAGACAAAATCTCTTTGTTATTGCTACTGACAAGCTCTTAATGGGCTTAAGGTTTA